>JAXFPC010000051.1:0-19930 GCA_034180005.1 Acidaminococcaceae bacterium
GTGAGCATTGAAAACGAGGATGACTGGCCGCAGATGGCAAAGTTCCATGCAGAATGGTCAAAGAAGTTCTACGATTTGATTGTGCCGTATATAACGGTAGATTGGCAATAGTCCACTCAGGACGAGGAGCACTGATGGCAAATTTAAATTCTGAGAATCCGCACGTCGGACGCAAGTTCCAAGAATTTGTTCAAACGATTCTCAAAGAAAAATATAATACATATTTTGAGCAAGAAGCAGCAATCCCCATCGGCAGACCGCCAAAGGAGCACAAGTTTGATCTTGCCAATGCTGACAGGTCGATCGTGGCTGAATGCAAATGTTATACGTGGACTGATTCAGGGAATGTTCCGAGTGCAAAGTTGATGGGCTTGGACGAGGCTGTATTTTACTTTGGGTTTTTGCCCGCCGGAACACAGAAGATTCTTTGCATGAAGGAATCGGTATACAAAGGAAAAACAGAGACGCTTGCAGAGTACTATGTTCGAGTTCACGGACATTTGCTTGGGGATGTTTCTGTCTTTGAGATTTCAGATGCTGGAGTCATCCGAGTGATACGGGAGGGAACTGCAGAGCAACCTATTTGAGAATGCATACTGGAAAATCATAAAGAAGGAACTTTCCTTCACGTATGATGTATCCAGACCAAGAGTTGAGGCGATGGGATTTCAGACTTGTTCCCTCAGAGCGAAGTCTTGAAGCGGTCGGAAAATCTGTGGATTTGCATATTATAGGTAGGAGCGTGGCCTTTGACCTGTTTCCGAGAATGTACAGAGGTAAAAATCAGTGTGTTTTAAGGCAAAAACACGCTTTGATAAATTCCCGCGAACGAACGCGAATTTGGCTACACACTCGACATCAAGATGAAGCAATCGAGCCATGTGGAGTGCGTGGTATTGATGTCACACGAGATGTAGTATAGATTTACATAGGCAACATATCTTGTAATTTATGCTTGTAAAGTAACTCGAATAGACTACTGTGCATATGTAATATTTTCATTTATAATTAGGCTAAAAGAGGATGAAAGGAGGGGGTACAATGAGTCCAAAAGTATGGTATATACTAGCAAAACGAACAGCTCCGGGATGAATGTTGGTATCTATTGCAGGGTTAGTACCGGCGAGAAGAGCCAGCTTTATGGCCTTGCTGCACAGATTGTAGCTCTTACAAGAGCTGTTGCCAATATTGAAAAATGGAAACTGATAGATACATTTATCGATATCGTTTCCGCAAAAGGAGACCTCGTCGGGAATTTGAGCGTATGATCCGTAAAGCGGAGGATCATCATATCTCAGTTATTCTTACTAAAAGTATCAGTCGCTTTGGAAGAGATACCGTTCGCTGGGTGCTCTTCGCAAGCTTAAATCTGCAGGCGTGCGCGTTATATTCGATGAAGATGGGCTTGACTGATGTGGTGGATGACCAGCTCCTCATATCCGTTGCAGAATCATTTGCGCAGGCAGAGAACGAAACGAGTAGTGCGAATATTCGAGTGGGGCTTCGTAATCGCGCCCTGTACGGCAGTTCCGGCAATTACGGGGAACGTCTGTATGGGTGTGTGAAGAATGATGATGAGAATCTCGTTGTAGAGCCAACGCAGGAGTAAGTGGTACGTGATATATTCCGTTGGTACATTGACGGTACGAGCATATTGGGAATCGTAAAGAAACTTGCTGAACAGAAGATTTACTCACATACGGGAAAAGAACAGCGGTGCAAGAGGTATTCTGAACAAGCTTTATAACAAGATCTTTGTTGAAAAGCTTATTATATATACAGAAATCAAGAACATGAAACAGGGTGATGCTTTGGAAATGTTCGTAAGATTTAACAGTGGTGGGAAGGTGGTATGGTTTGTTGTTGGTAGTGTATTGCCGATGGACGGATTTATTATTCCAGCACTCATCAAAAAATACGGAGATAAGGTCTTCATAGAGTCATTAAACACGGACGGTATGGATTTTGATGATATGGAACTAGAGATTGTACCATTTTAATGATGAAACAAAGGAGGAAGAATAATGGCAGGTATTGATGTTGAAAAGATTGCTCAAGAAGCAATAAATGCAATTGCAGACAAAATAAAGAACTTAAACACATTAAACATTATCGTGGTTGGCAGAACAGGTGTTTGCAAATGACTAAGCAGAGGAATAAAATTGGCGGATGGATGGAAACTCAGAGTTGACTTAACTCCAAGAAACGGACTCTATGTGCCATCGCAAGAATTCGTTTTAATTATTACCGTCAAAGATTCAAATGGTAATGATATTTATTCAGAAATAACCAATGCGCTAAGAGAAAGAGGTTATATAACTAATAATATCGAAACGAAATCTCAGATTCGTCAAAGACAATAGAATATTCAATAAAATACGCTTGCCAAAAGAACAACAAATTGACATAGTAAAAAAGTATCAATTAGAGCGTATGCCTACTATTGATGGGCGAGGCGGATTTTCTTCCTATCGTATAGCTATTGATAATGAAACGGATGATATTAAGCTTTGGGAAGAATATAAAAAAGATGACAGTTCTCATTTATTGTTATCATTGGGAGATTATATTCTCATAGAAAAATATTGATAAAATACATGTTTAAAAAAGAAAAAACTTATGAAAGAATATAAAATAATTCAGAAAGAAAAATTTGAAGAGGGTCTACAAATGGAAAGAGAACTCTGCACAACAAATACAGACAAGAAATTCAGCATACGGATTGATTCTTTATGTGCAGGCTGGATGGATACGGAAATTACTGTGGATGGAACAACATTTTGGCACATGTTCGATGAGAGTCTCAGTGATCCAACTATCGACCTTATGAAAACATATATTGCAATACGTGATTATGATGAGCATAAAGATAACCTTATCTGGTCGGACAATAAAATTTCATGGCACTGGTCAGATAGGACAAAACTTTCTTTTCATGTAGTACATTTACAAGATGACTGGTTTAAGTTGTATTTTGAAGCACAACTTTATGAGGGAGAACCATATAGCTTAATAAGATCAGTAAATATAACTAAAAAAGAACTGTTAACCGCCCTGAATTCATTCTTTCGTCAAATCTTGAATGATAAAGGATTTCCTTTACAGTACCCTGCCGGATGTAAAGAAGATATCGATGGAACAAGAACAAAAGCAGATAGTATGCTAGAAGAAATTTTGCAGTTACTTCCTAAAGCGCTTGCTCATGACAATGAAATCTATGATGGTATAGAAAATATTTGTATGAATTATTTAGTTAAGCTCGACGCTGAATCACAATCTTATGTGAATGATTATAGAGAAATGTTGGAGAAGCACGTTATTCCGATGCATTGGCAATAATATGCTTAACTCTACATTAAAGAGAAACTTCTGAATCTTTTGCATATGAACATGGTTCTCGTAGAAGATTGCTATGACAGCAAGACTCCTTACGCAGAATGGAAGATGTTCTGTGAAGATGATAATCATCGTGTGAGAGTCTCGTATGTGAAACCGGATGTCGGCTTCCGGAAGATGTTTTGCTGAGTTATGTTAAAGATAATCGTTAAACAGTTGCTGAAAAATTTTGAAGATTTTTTGTAGCAAGAGTCGGACAGCTCGACTCAGGTTGCAGTTTGATGTAAATGAAATTGAGCGTGTAGCTGACTAAAATATTTTGTAATGAGATGGAACTTCCTTCGTTGTGTTTTTGTGTAAATTCATGGAGAACCGCGCGGGAAGTTTTGTCATTATAAATTGCTGAAATAAACAATGGAAATTAAAAGTTTAAATTTTAAGCAAGCAGCACGCTTTAGCAACATTAAGGCGATAGAAGTCTCTGTATTCTCAAAGCAGGATTTTTATTGGTAAAGAGAGAATAGATAAAGTTATAAATTAAGAGGGTTAGGAGATGACATTTATGTTTTTACTCATAATGATAATTTTCGTCAGCATTTTAGTTGCTCTGTTTGCAGTGCAAAATGCTATAACAGTACCGTTGAATTTTATTTTCTGGAATTTTTATACCTCGCTTGTTATTGTCATAATGGGAGCTTTTTTGAGCGGAGTGCTTGTCGCTACGTGTTTTCTGCTTTTCGTGAAAGCAAGGCATTATCTGCAGGATAAAAAAATGCGCGAAGAGATGGCTGCATTGCAGCAGGAGAATAACAAACTGCAAAATAGAATTGCCGTCCTGCAAACGGAGAGACGAACTGCTGTTGATACTGTGCAAACAGAAACGACCGAGTCCGCTAAAGGCATTATTAAATGATAGACAAAAGAAAAACATGGAAGATAAAAGAACATAATAAATATAAAGCTGCAGAGCTTGCCGAAGAGCTACAAATATCCCCTTTGGTCACAGGGATACTTTTGGAGCGCGGCTTCAGCGAAGTCGACGAAATAAAAGAGTTTTTGTACGGCAGTCATGAACCTTTTCACAACCCTTTTCTTATGCGTGGAATGGAGCAAGCTGTCCGCCGCATCGAGAAAGCGATGGAAGCCGGCGAAAAAATTACTGTATACGGCGATTATGACGTAGACGGAATTACAGCCAGTTCTTTGCTCTACGTTTATTTGCGCGGTCGCGGCGCCAATGTTGACACGTATATACCTCGTCGGGAAAACGAGGGTTACGGTCTGAACGATGACGCTTTGAAAAGTTTGCACGAACGTGGAACTAAACTTGTTATTACGGTCGACTGCGGTATCAGCGGTGTTAACGAGGTTGCAAAAGCTCCCGTAGAAATGGATATCATAATAACGGACCATCATACTGTTCCTGATATTTTGCCGCCGGCGTATACCGTCATAGATCCAAAACAAAAGGATTGTTTGTATCCGTTTAAAGATTTGAGCGGAGTGGGAGTGGCGTTTAAATTATGTCAGGCTTTGGAAAAGCAAAATGACGGTGACGAAGAATTTTGGGAAGGACTTACTGAGTTGGCTGCATTGGGGACTGTGGCCGATATAGTTCCGCTGCTCGGAGAAAACCGCGAAATTGTACGCAGAGGGTTGCGCGCGATGCGCAAAACGAAGTTGGTAGGGTTGCGAGCATTGTTGGAGGCAAGTAAGTGTCCAGCGGAAAATATTACGTCGGAGAGCATAGGTTTCAGAATAGCTCCGAGGCTTAATGCTGCAGGGCGTTTGGAGCATGCTCAGTCCGCAGTAGAGTTGCTCGTGACTGACAACGCCGATCGCGCAAGAGAAATAGCTGATAAATTAAATGCCGAGAATGAACGCAGGCAGGAAATAAGCAAGCGCATTATGGAAGAGGCGGAGGCTATGCTGGCGCGCGAAGCACATTTGGACACCGCTATAATATTGGCCTCCGAAGGATGGCATCAGGGTGTTATCGGTATTGTTGCTTCCAGACTGGTGGATAAATATCATTTGCCTACGGTTTTGCTCAGTTTGTCTGACGGAGTTGCCAAGGGAAGTTGTCGCAGCATACCGGCTCTTAATATCTATAAAGCCATTGCTTCAACCGGCGATTTGCTGACACAATTCGGCGGACACCATCAAGCCGCCGGATTGACCATGGATGCCGGCAGAGTTTCAGATTTCAAAGAACGTTTCAGAGTTTATGTGCGCCAAAATTTGCAGGAGAACGATTTTTATCCGGTACTTGCGGTGGACTGCGTAGTAGATGACGGCAGAAAAATAACTATGGCAGACATGAAAGCCTTGTCTCTTTTGGAACCGTGCGGCTGTGAAAATCCGCATCCCATATTTGCTTTTAAGAATGCATTTATCCGCAGTCCGAGAACCATGGGAGTCGACGGAAAACATTTGAGTTTCACAGTCGGTCAAAACGATAACGCGTACAGAGCAGTGATGTGGAACAACGGATCCTTATTGCCATACCTGATTAATTCTCGCAGCGCCGATGTGGCTTTTGTTCCGCGTGTGAATGTTTTTAACAACGAAACAAGTATTCAGTTGAATGCGTTGTCAGTGCAGGAAGATGTCATGATTTGCGATCTGCGTTCAGCGCATGATGATAAAATCAATTTGTTGAGTAATGTTGTCAGAACGGGAAGTTCTGTTTATATTTGTTGCGCTTTCGCTGCAGATAATTTTGTGTCTGAAAAATTGCTTGCAAGGGGCTGCAAAATTGAAGGTTGCGTTAATTTTATTTCTTACGATGATCTTCCCGCATATTTTGCCGTGCATGACAAGATAGTTCTTTACGACATTCCTCCGACAACGGTTCATGATATTTTGCTGCAACTGAAGGCAAAAGGCGCAACCGAGATCATAGTGCTTTATAACAAGAGAGATTACAGTGAAGCTTGCGATGTGTTAAGAAAAACTTCCATGAACAATGAAAAAATGACAGGTGCGTACAAAAAAGTAATGGCTGTTCTGCAGGCGCAGGGAGTCGTACCGTACAAACAGATGTTGACGGAAGAGGATGAGTGTGTTTCGGCTGAAACTTTGAAAATTTTAGAAGAACTTGATTTTATTGTTATCGAAAACGGTATGATATGCCGCGGAAATATAGTTAAGCGCAGTTTGGAGGAATCGCCTTTATATGTAAAACTTAACACTGAAACAAAAAATAAGGAAAAATTGCTGAAAGATAATTTGAGCATTCCTCTTAGTGTTTGATTATTGCAAGCAGAGTTATCGGATAGGAGAGAAAGAGATTGCCTTCGACGACTGATTTGACGAATTTTGATGATTTCAAGATTCTGGTACATAAATATTTGAGCGACGAGCAGGTTGATTTTGTTCGTTCGGCATATGAACTTGCCGCCGAAGCGCATGCGGAACAGGTACGTAAATCGGGCGAGCCTTATATAGTGCATCCTATCGGTGTTGCAGTTATTTTAGCCGGACTGGAAATGGATGAAAAGACTCTGGCGGCAGCTTTTTTGCATGATGTTGTCGAGGATACTGAATACAAGTTGGATTATATTCAGGAACACTTCGGAGCGGAGGTAGCTAACCTTGTAGACGGAGTAACTAAACTCGGCAAGATAGCATACATATCCAAAGAAGACAGACAGATTGAAAATTATCGCAAGATGTTTTTGGCCATGGCCAAAGATATTCGCGTTGTGCTGATTAAACTTGCCGACAGACTTCATAATATGCGCACGATGAAATTTATGCCGCTGCACAAACAGCAATCCATTTCTCGCGAGACATTGGAGATATACGCGCCTTTGGCGCATCGTCTCGGTATTTACACCATCAAGTGGGAATTGGAAGATCTGGCTTTCAGATATATGGAGCCGGAAATTTACTATAAGCTGATGGAGCAGGTTAAAGTAAAAAGACGCGAAAGAGAGGATATGATCAACAGTGCTATCCTTACGCTGAAAGAGGCGCTGGAAAAGACGGGAATCAAATGTGAAATTCAGGGGCGTCCTAAAAATTTTTACAGTATTCATAAAAAGATGCTGCGCGATCATAAGGAATTAAATGAAATATATGATTTGCTGGCTATCCGCGTACTCGTGGATACGGTTAAAGATTGCTACGGCGCGCTTGGCATAGTTCACAGTATGTGGCGGCCGATTCCCGGACGATTTAAGGATTATGTGGCTGTTCCGAAATCAAATATGTATCAGTCGCTGCATACGACAGTTCTCAGCGCCGGCGGGCAACCTCTGGAAATCCAGATAAGAACTTTTGAGATGCATCATATAAGTGAGTACGGCATAGCGGCTCATTGGCGGTATAAAGAAAGCGGCGGGACTAAATCGGCAGCTTCCGGAGATAAAGGCTTCGATGCTAAATTGTCATGGCTGCGTCAGCTCTTGGAATGGCACAACGACATGAATGACTCCAAAGACTTCGTCGATACGGTGAAGATGGATATTTTTGCCGATGAAGTGTTTGTTTTTACTCCGCGCGGAGATGTTATTGATTTGCCGGTGGGCAGCTGTCCCATAGATTTTGCTTATCGCATCCATACTGATGTGGGCAATCGTTGCGTTGGTGCAAAAGTTAATGGACGCATCGTACCTTTGGATTATCGGGTGACTAACGGCGATATCATCGAAGTTATCACTTCCAAGCAATCTAACGGTCCCAGTCGCGACTGGATAAATATCGTCGGTTCATCGGATACCAGGAACAAAATTCGCGGCTGGTTCAAAAAAGAGCGGCGTGAAGAGAACATCGTCAAAGGTAAGGAGATGCTTGAAAGAGAAGTAAAACGTCTCGGCTATGAATATAAAGTTCTCGCTGCAGCTGAAAAACTGAAAGAAGCCGCTGTTAAGCTGCGGATAGACACGGATGAAAATTTGCTTGCTACTCTGGGATATGGCGGCGTGACTTTGAGCACGGTCATGTCAAAGTTGGTAGAAATTTATAAGAGGGAGCAGCAGCTTAATACCACGAAAGATTTGGCTCAGGTTCTGGCAAATTTGAAACCTCGCAAGTCAAAAGCTAAATCAAGTCACGGTATTCTTGTCAAAGGTGAAGATGGAATTATGGTTAAGCTGGCGCGTTGCTGCAATCCTATACCCGGAGATCCCGTGGTGGGATACATAACCCGCGGCAGCGGCATATCCGTACACCGAGCTGACTGTCCCAATGTGCTTGCCAATAACAGGGAAGAGCGTCAACGTTTGATAGATGTGTCGTGGGATGTCGGTATCGAAGATGTTTACAAGGTGAATATTATGATAAGTTCCATAGACAGGCCGGGTATCATAAGCGATATAATGAACGTTACCAGCGAAGTCAAGTTGAATATTTTTTCTTTGAACTGTCACACCGATAAAAATAAAAACGCTGTGATCCATATGGGACTTGACATAACCAGCTTGGATGAATTGGATTATGTTATTAACAGAATTCGACGCATGAAGGGTGTATTCACTGCGGAAAGAGTGCTTTCCACAGCAAACGGCGGTAACGGAGGCAAACGCAGATGAGAGCTGTAGTGCAAAGAGTAAGCAAGGCGGATGTATCTGTTAACGGATCGGTTTGCGGAAGGATTGAACGAGGCTTGCTGGTTCTTTTGGGAGTTGCGGCAGGCGATACGGATAAAGATCTCGATTATGTCGTCGACAAGATTACAGGATTGCGTATTTTCGAGGACGAGCTGGGCAAAATGAATTTATCCGTTTCTGATGTCGGTGGAGCAATTCTTGCCGTATCCCAGTTCACCGTTTGCGGGGATTGCCGTAAAGGCAAGCGACCTTCGTTTGACACGGCTGCCTCTCCTGAGCTGGCTGAAGTTTTCTACGACAGATTTGTTGAAAATTGCCGCAATAGGGGAATAAGTGTTGCTACCGGTATTTTCAGAGCGCATATGTCGGTGTCGCTGATCAATGACGGACCTGTCACAATACTGTTGGATAGCCGCAAAGAATTTTAAATGAAAATGTTTGGAGGTATTTATGAAAATCTATAAAGCTGAAGTGGGAATGCTTGCCACAAACTGTTATCTTGCTGTCAACGAGGAAAACGGTCAAGCTGTAGTATTCGATCCCGGCGCTGATGTTGAAACAATTTTGGAAATGGCCAACGAGACTCAGGCTGAAATAGTTGCTATTCTGCTCACTCACGGGCATAACGATCACATTGGCGCCGTAGCGGAGTTGAAACGCGTAACGGGAGCTAAAGTTTACATAAGTGAGGGAGATGCGGATTGCCTGACGAGAGCAGATAAGAACCTTTCGCTTTTTATGGGCGACAGTGTGCAGAGTGCGACTGCCGATTATATTCTTCATGATGGTGAACTGTTGAGTCTGGCAGGTATGGAATTTAAAGTTCTTGCCACGCCGGGGCATACAGGTGGCGGAGTATGCTTTTACAACGAGTCGGCTGAGGTGGTGTTCGTAGGCGACACTATTTTTTGTGAATCCATCGGCAGGACTGATCTTCCCGGCGGCAGTTATCGTGAACTTTTAACATCTATTAAAAATAAGATTTTGACGCTGCCGGATGCAACCGGACTTTTACCGGGACACGGACCTGCCACAACAGTTGATTGGGAGAAGCGCAGAAATCCGTTTCTGCAGTAGATTATGATAGAGTACTGGAACAGGATGAGAAAGACCGTCTTCTTTAAATTGCTGACGGTCGCTGTAATTTCGTTTGTATTTTATTTGTTGGCGGAATTTATAATGCCGATTATGTTGGCTGTGGCGCTGGCGTTAGCCTCGGCACCGCTGGTGGGTTTTTTCAGCAGTATAACCATAGCGCATAATACTGTGAAAATGCCACGCTCATGGGCGATTACTTGTGCAATAATAACTTTTTGCGCAGTTTTTGCAGGACTGTGTTATTTTATGCTGCAACCTTTAGTCGGACAGATTAATTATGTGCTCACCAACTTATCAAATTTATTGCCGCCTGATAAAGTAAATACCATAAACGATATCATAACCAACAGGAGTCAGGCGATTACAACGCTTCCTACAAGTGTTGACGCTCTCATCAATGATGCTCTGAAAATGGCGATGTCCTATCTCATAGGCATTATCCGGAATGTTTTGGTTTCGAGCTTTGTTATCGTGCAAAATCTTGTTGAACTGATAATCGTTCCTTTTTTGGCTTTTTATTTCCTTGAAGATTGGCGTAATCTGCGTCGCATGATGATTAATTTATTTTCTACCGAGGCGCAACCGAAAGCTGCCAAAATTATTGACGACATCGGTTTTAAACTCAGCGCTTATGTACGTGGTCTTATGCGACTCAGCCTGTTATCGGGATTTATTGTAACGGTTTTCACGGCAGGGATCGGCATCAAGTTTTATCTGGTTTTGGGATTGTGTGCAGTGCTTACGGAAATACTTCCGTACATAGGTCCGCTTATCGGCGCTTTACCGGCTACCTTTTTTGCTTATCAGCAATCGCCGTCGCTGGCTCTGACAGTCGCTTTGTTTTATTTCGTTTACTACCAGTTTGACAGCCATTATATTTTGCCCAAAATTCTCGGTAACAGCGTCAAACTGCACCCTGTCATAGTAATAATCAGTCTTTTGATAGGCGCTAAACTATTCGGTATTATGGGTATGATTTTTGCCGTGCCAGTAGCGGCGGTGTATAAAGTTTTGTACGATGAACTGTGGCACTATGATTTTGATACCGCAGAAAAAATTTCTGAGGGCAAGGATGATTGAAACGAAAACTTTTGCATGGCGCGGAGAAATGCCGCAATATTTGCAGCGTCCTCTGAGCGATATTGCATCTTTGTTCGGATACAGTCAGAGTGATGCTGCGACTATCATGGTGAAAATAGTTGTGAATGAGTGTAACGTTGCGGCGGAATTTGAACACGGCAATATACTATATAGAGCCGAAACCGCTTGTTCCTGCAATTTGCGAGGAGAAGTTATTCGCGCGGCAAAGCTTGCTTTGGCGAAAGTTTTCCTGTCGGCGGAACCGGAAGCAAAACAGCTTCCTTTCGGAATTCTTACCGGCGTGCGTCCTGTAAAACTTATGCATAAGCTTTTAGCTGAAGGGATACGGGCTGAAGATTTACCGGAATACCTTGAAGAAAAATATCTGCTACCGTCGGTTAACGGTAAGCTATTGAGAAACATTTGCTTGTTGCAGAAAAATAAGTTGTCGGATAAAGAACGTTTTTGTGAAGCGGGCATTTATATAAATATACCTTACTGTCCTTCGCGTTGCTCATATTGCTCTTTCCCGTCAGGTATTATGCCTGAGGACGAGATTTCTCAGCAAAACTTTTTAAATTTGATTGAACATGATGTGAAAAGTGTGGTACAATTACTAGGTATGCACGGTTTACGTGCTACTTCGTTGTACGTCGGCGGAGGAACACCGCTAAGTTTTTCCGAAAGAGCTTTTCTCAGATTATTGAGAATTTTGCATGACAGTTTTTCGTCGCTTGCTGTAAAAGAGTACACGGTTGAGGCTGGACGTCCTGACTGTTTTTCTTTGGACAAATTGCATGCAATGGAATATTTCGGAGTAGACAGGATAAGTGTCAATCCTCAGACATTTCACGACAAAACTTTGAGGTTGGTGGGAAGAAATCATTCTGTGAAGGATTTTTTCCGCGCTTACGAAATGGTTAAAGCCGGCAGCATCAAATCTGTGAATATGGATCTGATCATCGGCTTACCGGGGGAAACTGCGGACGATATTAAGTTTTCGTTGGCAAAAGCGTTTTCTATGGATCCTGACAATGTTACTGTCCATGCTTTAACCTTAAAAAGAAAAAGTTCTTTGAGAAGCTCCAAGCGAGAGGATTTGATTCCTTCTGCCGCAGCAGAAGAAATTATGAGATACGGAGCGGAGCAGGCTGCAAATTCGGGAATGCATCCGTACTATTTGTATCGGCAGCATTATATGCTGGGCAATTTGGCTAACATAGGCTACAGTAAATTAGGTAAGGAATGTATTTACAATATACAGATGATGGAAGAACGTCATCCGATAATAGGAGCGGGACCTGCATCTGCAAGTAAACGTCCCTTGGTTGACGGATACCATTTGCAAAAGTTTTATATGCCGAAAAATGTCGGCGTTTATGCAGATAAATTGACAAATCTCTGCGAAGAAAGAAACAGCTTGTACCACAGATTCTTCGACAGTGATTTTCGGGAGGGAATATGATGCTAACCAGTGCACCGCGCGGTACTAAAGATATAATGCCTTCGGAAATTTGGGCATGGCGTTATCTGGAAGAAACCATACGCAGGGTTTGCGCTTTGTATGGTTATAAAGAGATAAGGACGCCTGTTTTTGAACATACTGAACTTTTCCAACGTGGCATCGGAGATACGACCGATGTTGTGGAAAAGGAAATGTATACATTCAGCGACAGAGGCGGCAGAAGCATTACGCTGCGTCCTGAGAATACAGCTTCAGCTGTGCGCGCCTATGTGGAGCACAAGATTTATGCAGATACCAATCCTTCCAAGTTGTTCTACATCGGCCCGATGTTTCGTTACGATCGTCCTCAGGCAGGAAGATACAGGCAATTTCATCAATTCGGTGTCGAAGCTCTTGGCGTTGAAGGAGCCAACATCGATGCCGAAATAATATTATTGGCTGTTCAAGTGCTGAGTCAATTAGGGCTTAAAGATCTGAAGCTTAAGATAAATTCGGTTGGCTGTCCTAAATGTCGCCCGGTACACCGCAACAAATTGCAAGATTTTTTCAGACCCAAGCTGGGAGAGTTGTGTGATGTGTGCAGGTCGCGTTTTGAAAGAAATCCGCTGCGCATCCTGGATTGCAAAAATCCGCGCTGTCAAGAGCTTGCCGTCGGAGCGCCGCCAATCAGGGAATGTTTGTGCGAAGAATGTAGCGACCATTTTACAGAACTGCAAAACCTCTTAGATGCTGTGGGCATAGCTTACGAAATTGATAACAGTCTTGTTCGCGGTCTTGACTATTACACGAAGACTGCTTTTGAAATTCAATATGCTCCTTTGGGGGCGCAGAGTGCCGTGTGCGGTGGCGGACGTTACGACGGCCTTGTTGAGGAAATCGGCGGACCGCAGACTCCCGGTATAGGATTTGCCATGGGATTGGAAAGAATTTTGTTGGCCTTGGAGAAGCAGCAGCTGTTGCCGAACAGGGAAGAAACGCTAGATGTATATATAGTTTGCCAAAGTAAAGAAATTTTTTCTTCCGCTTTCAAGACGGCTTATGATTTGCGTATGGACGGCTTAAAGGTTGATTACGATTTTCAGGGTCGCAGTATGAAAGCGCAGATGAAGCAGGCTAATAAGTATCAAGCCGAGTATGTTCTTCTTTTTGCTGAAGAAGAATTTTCTAGAGGTTGCGCAGTCATAAAAAATATGGGGGACGGAACGCAGACGGAAGTTTCTGTGAATGAAATAAAAAGCTTTTTTGATAAATTATAATTGTAGAGGTGTATAAGATGATTAAGGAAAAACGCAGTCATCATTGCGGTGAACTGGGCAAAGACGCGGCAGGTGCAACCGTAGTTTTGTGCGGATGGGTATCCAAGAGACGTGACCACGGTGGACTGATATTTGTAGATCTCCGCGATCGCAGCGGTGTGGTGCAGGTAGTTGTCGATCCGGATACTGCCGGCGAAAGCTTTAAGGTGGCGGAGGATATCCGCAGTGAATACGTTATAAAAGTTGCCGGCGAGGTGCGTCTGCGTGACGAGGCGACCGTAAACGAAAACATTGCCACCGGCATGATAGAGGTTATCGCTCATGATATTGAAGTGCTGAACGGCGCCAAGACGCCGCCGTTTTATATTCAGGATAACATTGAAACGGATGAAAATCTGCGCTTGAAATATCGTTATCTTGATTTAAGACGTCCGGAGATGCAGAGGAACCTGATTCTGCGCCATAAAGTGACAAAACTGATGCGTGATTTCCTTGACGCAAAGAACTTTCTGGAAATAGAAACACCGATGCTCACAAAAAGTACTCCGGAAGGCGCTCGCGATTATCTTGTGCCGAGTCGTGTCAATCCGGGAAAATTTTATGCGTTGCCGCAGTCTCCGCAAATTTTTAAACAGTTGCTGATGGTCGCCGGTATGGAAAGATATTTCCAAATTGCCCGCTGCTTCAGAGATGAAGATTTACGCGCCGACAGACAGCCGGAATTCACACAGTTGGATATTGAAATGTCTTTTGTAACTGTTGAAGAAATTCTGGAAATCATGGAAGGTTTAGTTGCGCATATTTTCAAAGGTGCTTTAGGTATAGAGATTGAGCATCCGTTTAAGCGTCTTACTTGGGACGAAGCGATGGACAGATACGGAAGCGATAAACCTGATCTGCGCTTCGACATGGAACTTGTCAATATGTGTGAAGCAGTCAAGGGGTCCAATTTCCAAGTATTCAATAATATTTTAGCTTCCGGCGGCATAGTAAAGGCCATCAATGTCAAGGGTTACGCAGGCATTCCTCGCAAAGAGCTGGACGGATTGGTAGACTTTGTGGCAATTTACGGAGCTAAAGGTTTGGCCTGGATGCAGATTCAGGAAGACGGTAGCGTTAAATCTCCTATCGCTAAATTCTTTGAAGCTGAACAGCTAGAAAATATATTGCAGGCCGGCGCAGCGGAACCGGGAGATCTTCTCCTGTTTATCGCTGATAAACCGTCTGTTACAGCTCAGGCTCTGGGTGCGCTGCGTATAGAGATGGCCAAACGCCGCGGTCTTATCGATCCTGATAAACTTGCTTTTGCCTGGGTTGTAGATTTTCCGATGTTTGAATATGACGAGGAAGATAAGCGTTATGTAGCGATGCATCATCCGTTTACCGCTCCTCGTGACGAAGATCTTCCTTTGCTCGTTTCCGATCCCGGAAAAGTTTACGCTAAAGCTTACGATATGGTGCTTAACGGAACGGAAATCGGCGGCGGCTCCATTCGTATTCATCGTAAGGAAGTACAGAAGCAGGTGTTCTCAGCCATCGGTCTCACGGAGGAACAGGCTCTTGAAAAGTTCGGCTTCATGATGAACGCTTTTGAGTACGGAGCGCCTCCTCACGGAGGGATTGCCTTCGGTCTTGACCGTTTAATTATGATCATGGCTAAAAGAGATTCTATTCGCGACGTTATAGCTTTTCCGAAGACACAGAGCGCTGCCTGCATTATGACGCAAGCTCCGAATGATGTCGACGAAAAGCAGTTGCGCGAGTTGCATATCAAAACAAGTCTTTTGATGAAGAAAGAAAATTAATTCCGGAACGTTACTTAAGCGGATCAAAATCTTGATGGAAGCATTGAAAAATGCTTCCATTTTTGTTATTATATGAATGGCATAAGTGATACGTTATCATATCCCTGCGGTGTTCGTTGCCATACTTCAGCGGTTTTGAGCCAACACTCTGACCTAGGGAGCCTGAAACTCCTCCTACTAAAAACAAGCCTCCTTTGAGTGGAAGTTTGCGGTGGGCGGGTAGGCACCCACCTGCACATGCAGGTTCAAAACATGAAGCGGGACGGCATTGTGGGGTTTGTTATTTTGCAAGGCACGCATCGGATGTACCGCACAATGTTGCGTTTTCTTGTTATGCAATAGCTTATGTGTTATAATTAAGAAATTATAGTAAGATTTGGAGTTGAACAATGGTCGGAAATATAACTTTTGTTCGCAAACACAGTCTGGCTGAAGCGGCGGGAATTCTTGCCGGAGAGAAACTGTTGACTGTCAACGGAGAAAAAGTTGCTGATATAATAGAATTAAGCTATCATACTGCCGATAGTCATGTGGAATTGGAAATTGAATCTGTTGAAGGTGAAGTTCGCAGACTTGTGATTGAAAAACATCCAGATGAAGAATTGGGTTTAGAATTTTCTTCCGCCGTTTTCGACAAGGTGAATACTTGCAGAAATAAATGCGTATTTTGTTTCGTTGACCAGATGATACCGGGCATGAGGCCGGGGTTGTATGTGCGTGACGATGATTTTCGTCTGTCTTTTTTGTACGGTAATTTTATAACTTTGACAAATTTGTCGGAGGAAGATTATTCAAGAATTATTTCCAACCATTTGTCGCCTCTGTATGTTTCCGTGCACGCCACTGATCCGGACGTGCGCTGTCTGATGATGCATAACAGGTTTGCTGGGCAGTTGCTTGAAAAAATGGAACGGCTTTTGCAGGCCGGGATAGAAATACATACGCAGGTAGTGTGCTGTCCGGGGTATAACGACGGAGCAGTGCTTGAGAATACTTTTAAAGATCTCTACGAACGTCATCCGGGAGTTCTTTCGATGGCTGTTGTTCCCGTGGGAATAACTAAAAATAGAGAGCATTTGCCGCTGTTGAGAACTTTCTCCCGTGAGGAGGCGCAGAATGTAGTGGACAGTGCTACCGCGTGGCAAAGCCAATGTCGTGCGCAAACCGGGAAATCGTTTATCTACCTCGGCGACGAATTTTACTTGTTGGCAGAAAAAGATGTACCGCCGGCGGAGTTGTACGACGGTTTTCCGCAGCTGGAAAACGGCATCGGGCTGACTCGCAGTTTTCTTGACGAGTGGGAGGCAACCGTCGCCGAAATGAGCGGAGCAAAAAATTCAAGTACGGCTGTTATCCCGGTAGGAACAGGCGCGTACAATGTTTTATTTCCTTTGATGAAGGCTTTAAACGAACGTTTTGCAACGAAGCATCGATTTGTACCCGTTGACAATAAATTTTTTGGTGGGCGCGTTAATGTGACCGGATTATTGACCGGCGGAGATATACTTTCAGAAGTGTGCAGCGCGCAAAGAGTTGTTTTGCCGTCAGTGGTTTTAAATAACGATAATATGTTTTTGGATGATATGTCGCTGGATCAATTTCGGAAAAAATTCAGCGGGAAATTGGAGCTGGCAAAAAATGCCAGGGAGTTGCTGCATTTGTTATTGGAAAGCTAGGTGTTAAAGTGCTGCAGGTATATACCGGTACCGGTAAGGGAAAAACTACGGCCGCTTTGGGTGTTGCTCTGCGCGGCTGCGGCTACGGTATGAAGACAATCATGTTTTCTTTTTTGAAAGATGATCCGGAGTATGGCGAGGCGCGCGTCGCTTCAACAATTCCCAATTTAAATATACGGCAGGTGGGACGCAATTGCTTTGTTAATTTTGCGAATCCCGAAAAAATTGATCTGGATATGTGTCGTGACGGCTGGGAAGAATGTAAAAAATCCATAGCTGCTAAGGAAGCTGATATTATAATTCTGGATGAGTTGAATATCGTTTTGGCAACCAAAATGCTACCAACTGATGAAGTGGTAAGTTTTCTTAAGCAATATGCTCATGAGTTGGAAATCATTACGACCGGAAGAGGAGCTCCTGAAGAACTGATCGACATTGCGGATTTGGTTACGGATATGCGCGAGGTAAAACATTATTTTTCAACCGGTGTGATGTCCAGAAACGGAATAGATCATTAAGAACGCATAAGTAGCTGTTCTACACATAATTTTGAAAGGGGAATTTTTTATGAGTAAACCTATCGTTGCCATAGTGGGTCGTCCTAACGTAGGCAAATCTACTCTTTTTAATATACTTGCCAACAGTATGATTTCTATTGTAGAAGACACGCCCGGTGTTACAAGGGACAGATTATATGCTACTGCAGAATGGTTGGATTATGAATTCATGATGGTTGATACAGGCGGCATAGAAATAATGAATGCAGACGCCATCGCTGTTTCTATACGCCAACAGGCGCAAATAGCAATTAAGGAAGCGGATGTTATTTTATTTGTATGTGATGCCAGGTCCGGCATTACTACCGAAGATGCCGACGTCGCCGGGCTGCTGCGTCAATCAAAAAAACCGATTGTTTTAGCTGTTAACAAAGCGGACTCTCCCAAACAGGAGCTGAATGTTTACGAATTTTATAATTTGGGTATCGGCGAACCTATTCCCATATCTGCCTCCAACCATCTCGGATTGGGCGATTTGCTGGATGCCGTTGTCGATAAATTTCCTAAAAGGAACAATGCCGGTGACGCGGATGACGAAGATGAGATTAAAGTTGCTCTCATAGGACGTCCTAATGTGGGCAAATCTTCCATTTTTAACGTTTTAGTCGGTGAAGAGCGCTCCATCGTCAGCGACGTTGCAGGAACCACACGTGACGCTATTGATACTCCGGTAGTGCGAGAAGGGCAAAGATATTTATTTATCGATACTGCCGGAATGCGCCGCAAGGCTAAAGTTGATGAGCCGATTGAAAAATACAGTGTTATGAGATCGCTTAGGGCTGTGGATCGTAGTGATGTTGTATTAATGGTTTTTGACGCGGTCGAAGGCATCACCGAGCAGGACAAGAGGATAGTCGGCTATGCTCATGAAGCCGGTAAGGGTATTATTCTTGTCGTAAACAAATGGGATCTCTACGAAAAAAATAATACATCTACTTTGAGATACACGGAAACAATTCGCAAAGAGTTGGTTTTTCTTCAGTACGCGCCTGTTGTATATGTTTCAGCTTTGACGAAGCAGCGCATACATCGACTTCCGGAAGTGATTTCCTATGCTGCGGAGCAAAATGCAATGCGTATTTCAACGAGCATTCTCAATCAAGTTATCGAAGATGCAGTTGCTGTTAATCCGACACCTTATGACAAAGGCAAAAGACTGAAAATTTTGTATGCCACCCAAGTTAAAATCAAGCCGCCAACTTTTGTGATTTTCGTTAATGAACCTGAGATTATGCATTTTTCCTATCAGAGGTATCTGGAGAATAAGCTGCGCGAATCTTTCGGCTTCGAAGGCACACCGATAAAAATGATAATTAGGGGAAAAAATGAAGAAGATTAACCTGGCTTTGCGCGTCGGGAGATCAGGCGGTTTTATCGGGGGAGATTGTAAATGATAAACGAGATAATGATTTTTAAGGCGTTGTTTTGTTTTGTCTGCGGACATTTATGCGGCTCCGTTCCCAGCGGATTATGGATAGTTAAAGTTCTACACGGTATCGACATTCGTGAATACGGAAGTCACAATATCGGCACGACTAACGTTTTTCGTACCGTTGGCACCAGAACTGCTTTATTGGTATTGTTGTCTGATTTGTTTAAAGGTATGCTGGCGGTTGCCGTCGTCAATTATTTTTTTAACAGTCATCTGTTGAATGTAGCGGCGGCAATAGGCGCTTTGTTGGGGCATAATTACTCGGCGTTTTTGGGATTAAAAGGCGGGAAAGGTGTCGCAACCGGCTTGGGTCTGCTGATTTATTTGATTCCTCATATTTTCTTCGGTACTTTCGGCGTGTGGCTGCTCATCGTCTTAAGCACCAGATACGTTTCACTGGGATCCATCGTTGCTTCTTTCTGCGCTCCTTTTTTGGCGTGGTACTTCGGCTATCCGGTGTCGTATGTAGGGTTTGCCGCTTTCGCAGCTTTTTTTATCATTCTGCGTCATTCAGAAAATATCAGGAGGTTGCTCAACGGTACGGAGAGTAAAATTAAACCCGGCAATGCAGCTGATTTAAAAAAATAAAATAATATGACTGGCAGTTTCTGCCAGCCTTTTATTTTTACAAAATATAAAAGAGCAGAGATTGATTGAAAAGTATGTCACC
>JAXFPC010000004.1:0-54781 GCA_034180005.1 Acidaminococcaceae bacterium
ATTGATCGGTATGCTCATGTTGGGTAACCTCTTCAAAGAGGCAGGCTGCCTGGATCGTCTTTCCGACACCGCACAGAACGCATTGATGAACATCGTAACCATCATGCTGGCTACCGGTACCGGTTTGACCATGTCCGCAGAATCCTTCCTTAACTATCAGACCATCCTGATCATCGTTCTCGGTCTTGTAGCATTTATCGGCGGTACCGCAGCAGGCGTTATCTTCGGTAAGCTCATGTGCATCGTTGACGGCGGTCAGACAAATCCGCTTATCGGTTCTGCCGGCGTATCCGCAGTTCCGATGGCAGCGCGTGTATCTCAAAAAGTAGGTCAGAAATGCAATCCTGCCAACTTCCTGCTGATGCACGCTATGGGCCCCAACGTAGCAGGCGTTATCGGTACTGCAGTAGCTGCAGGTACCATGTTGGCTATGATCGGTCCTGTTGCAAAATAATCTTTGCTTTAAGAGAGTCCGCACTTTGTGCGGGCTCTTTTTATTTCCCGGGTAATAGCGGTGTATTCTGCAGAGCTTGCAGTGTTGAGATGTTTTTCTGAAAGACTTAACTGATATATGCGCAGAAAAATCATCAAAATAGTAGAAATTAATAAGCCCCGGAGCAAGTGAGAAATAACGGCGATGCTGAAGGAGTAAGTATAATGTAAAATGTACTCATCGTCGAAGAGTGCAGGTGTTGATGCACCGAGCGAAGCAAAAAGACAATTAAGCGAATTCTGCATAATTTTAAATAAAATGTAGAAAACTTAAAAAAGTAAGTAGATGAATATAGCTGCGAATTAATCAGGAGAAGGTTCAGTGACTGTTTTACCATGACACAAAGAGAACCTAACGGAAGCGGTCAGGTAAGCGGTCCGTCATCGATAGTCAAAGATGAGCGGAATGGCGCTGCGTAATCATCCGGCAGAGCGGAGTAATAATACTCTTGTGTGACAGGCGCGATGAATTCGAGCATTGCTGCTCAGACACATAAAATAAAGATGGCGCTTGTGCTGAGGATGGTTATCATGTGACTTTTATGTTGTTGCTATAAAATTATGTGATGCCGAAGAGATATACAATAAAAAACTGCCGCGCCGATGTGGAGGCGCGGCAGTTTTCAGATTGATACAATATCTTGGAGTTTTTCACTTTGAAAGTAGTCGAGGAAGGCGTTCGCTGCGGAACTTAATTGTCGGTTTTTGTTCCAGTAGAAAGTCTGTTCAAAACTCAATTTCTCATCTTTGATCTGCTTGCGAATCATGCCGGACGGAACCGGATCTTCCTCTAAATTGGCAACAACACCGATGACCGGGAGGGAACATATCAGGCTCATGCAGCTGTTCAGCGTGTTTGTCAGGTATTTGATTTTGATATTGATTTTTTGTTCCTTGCAAACTTGGTGCAAAGTGTGAAAGTGCAGCTCATTGGCGCAAATCGGTAAATTATGCAGGTCCTTAGGCAATAAAAATTTCTTATTTCCCCACGGAACGGGAGTATCTTTGTTGTAAACGGCATAGAAATTCTCTCTGCCTAAATTTATTCGGGAAAATTCCGGATAAAGAGGAATCGCCGCATTGGCGAAAGCAAAATCAATATCGCCGTTGCGAATGATTTCAATCTGCGCATCAGCGGTGATTTCGCTGTACTTATAGCTGATATTCGGATGCAGTTTAATAAAAGGAATAATATATTTTTCCAGGTAGTAGCGGCTGCGGCTGTGGGAAGCTCCAAAACTTACTGCGCCGGAAATATTATCGCTGAACTCCTGCATATCCAGCGTCAGTTCATCTTCCAGTCTGCAAATCGCCTGCGCTTTTTTCAAAAAGCTTATTCCGGCGGGAGTTAATTCCAGTTTCTTTTTTCCCTGCTGTACTTTCAGCAGCTGCACACCGTAGTTTTGTTCTAATTTCCTGACCTGGGCGCTGAGAGCTGTTTGGACGATATTCAGCTCACGGGATGCCTTTGTTATATTTTCGGCTTTGGCTATAACGCAAAAATTGCGGTAAAATTCAAAATCCATTATCTCTGACAGTCTTTCTACAATCCTTGCGAGGATTGTCGTTTTTGTTTTTACGCACAAGCGGCTTTCAAATAATATTATAGTACATCAATCGTACCAGTCAATACGGGTAGTTTGCTGAAGAAAGGTTTTGCGGATAATTTCTCTGTTTTTATGAGAAATAACTTCAATTTATACTATTTTTCCGAGTTCAGCTTTTGTGCTAAACTGGAAACATGTTTGAAGTGAGGTTCTCACGGCGCATGTTCCCGCAGAGAGAATTTCGGAGCGAATGCTCGGAAGAATACTCTGCGGCAGGTTCGCCTGTCATGCTGTCGGGAATCGCGGAGTTAAACGGAATTTAGGGGGAGAATGTTGTGGCGTTACTGTCCTTAGGATTATTGGGCGCAGCTATTATCATCGCTTTTTTAAAGAAGATGAATGCCGGCCTGCTGTGCATTGCTTTTGCCATGGTGTTGGGTCATGCGGCGGGAATTCCCGATAAAGATATTATTAAAGGCTTCAGCTATAATTTATTTTTGACGCTTTTGGGAGTGACGTATCTGTTCAGTCTGGCGCAAAGCAACGGTACCCTTAAAATTATAGCGGTCAAGACTATTTCTTTGGCAGGACGAAGAACCTACCTCGTTCCTGTATATATCTTTATTTTTTCCACGGTTTTATCAGCCATTGGGCCGGGATGTATTCCCACTATGGCAATCATGATGGTTTTTGCCATGACGCTGGCATCCGAACTGAAAATCCATCCAGCCATGCTCAGCGCGATAGTCGTCCTGGGTGCTTCCGGCGGTGGCGTATCGCCTATTGCGCCTACCGGTATTATTGCGCAGAATTTGTGTATGGCGGCGGGTATCACCGAACCGACCGGCAGGCAGTTTTTGATCAACGGCGTGCTGTCTTGCGCCTTATATTCTCTGGTGGTGTATTTCGCTTTCGGAGGTTATAAAATCAAATCTGCCGAATCCTCCGCTCTGGCAGGCGAAGAATCTCTTGATAATAAACAGAAGATAACTTTGCTCGGTATTCTGTGCATGGTTATCATGGTCATGTTTTTCAAATATCATGTGGGACTGACAAGCTTCTTTATTGCCGGCATCCTTTCCTTCTTCAGGGTTGCGGATGAGAATTACGCTTGGCGTTACATACCTTGGGGAACGCTGATCCTGGTCGGCGGGGTAAGCGTGCTGATCAACCTCATTGTTAAGCTGGGTGGAATCGCCATGTTATCGCAGGCTATGGCTTCCATCATGAGTCCTGCAACAGCTCCTTCGATTATGGGTTTGAGCGCAGGGATTCTTTCTTGGGTAAGCTCCACCTCGGGAGTGGTAATGCCTACTTTTATCCCTACGATTCCCGGCGTAGTGGCTGCCATGGGCGGCAACGTCGATCCTGTCGAGTTGGCGACAAGTCTGTCCATGATGTCGCACACTGCGGGAATAAGTCCCATGTCTACCGGCGGCGGTTTGGCGCTGGCGGCATATACGGCGGTCGCGCGGTCGACTACGGAGGAACAGCAAAAGTTGTTTCTGACCATTTTTTTGGTTTCCGCGGCAGGATTACTGTTTTTAAGCGGTATGGCATATGTGGGTCTATTCAGATGGTTCATCTGACGACCGGGCGAGTTGCAGGCGGCAGCGAAAGTCACGCGGGGATTTTTGCGCAGGGCTGATTTAAAACAAATACGGAATGATAAATTATGCCGTCGGTGCTATCAAACGGATTGTATCATGAGGAAACGGGATTGTGGATGCTTTCCGTTATTCTGCAAAAGATGAGCCGTTTAGGTCACACGGCGATGGATTTTTGCAGGCACGCAGAATAAAAAATGTCATCGGCAATTAAAGGTTTACTTTTGCCGGCAGCAGCTGCATTATTCTTTGTAACCGAAATCATACCTCTGGCAATTACTGCAACAGGCGCTGCCGTAGCGTGCGGCGTTCTCGGTCACCGGCAGAGAGAAGGGCGTTATCGGAACAAAAATTGCCGTCGCTGCTGAAATTTGAGTAATTTTTAAACAATTAAAGCGGAGGAAAGAAGCTTGCGCTTCCAACCTCCGCTTTTTTGCGGCCTAAGCCGCCTGTTTGAGGTTGACGGCGATAACGCGGGTCAAATCCTCAATGTCGGCGCTCAATCTGTCCAGTTTCGTTTCCATGCGCACCAGCAGATACCAGCTGACTAACATGGGAAAACCGTATTGGGCTGCCGCCGTTATCAGTAGCTCCATATCCATCCTGCTGCCTTTCGCGCCTATGCGGTTACTCCAGTACGGTAACTTCGGTGTTCTTCAGACGAGCCTGCACTTTTTCCGTCAGCGCTCCGGCAGAGGTTTCAAAGACGTCGGCGGCGATGATTTCATCCATAGCTCGATGTACCGTTTCCGCCGTAAGGCTTTCTTTGGGATCGTTGATGCTGATGATTTTTTTCCCGCCGTCGGCAGTTTTAAAGACAAGTTCCAATACTTTTTCCATAATATACTTCCTTTCTTACATTAGTCGGAGGTAAGTTGGGGAGCGGCGATGACCGCTCCCGCGGGATATCAGCCTTGCTGAATCAGTTCGCTTTTTTCCGAGAGTCCGATTCCCTGCGGATTTTTAGCCATGAGGCCAGCAAGTGCAGTACCTGCGGCAAAAATATTCGCCATAGGCGCGTCGTTCTTGATTCCGCTGAAGGCGACGGCTTTTGTTTTGATCGTTCCATCATCATTCACCCCGTTTTCGACATTGACGAGTAAGTTTCTCTTGACGACTGTTTGGTTGATTGCCATAATTTTTAGCTCCTTTCCGTGCCGGCTGCCCGGCGTGTTTCAAAAAGTTTCCGATACCACAATGCTTTCTTGCGAATAATCTCACCGCCGGGACGCAGGCGATCGGTCAAAGGCAGGTCGGGGAGCATCCAAAGATCCCAGCGTGTTTCCGGATCATTGCTTCCCGGTCCGTAGCCGTCCATAAACGCAGCTTCGGCATGGGTCTTCACATTGGCGAAGCAAATCTCCAAATCAAGAGCGGAGCAGAGTACGGCAACGGTCATGGCGATTTTATCGATCTGAACGGGCGTGGGAGGTTCGGCGCCGAAGTCGATGCGTCCTCCGGTCAGACAGGCAGCGTTGAAGCCGCAGCAGAGGGTGATGCCTACGGACTGTCTGTTTCTGCCGTAGGTGTGCGCTTTGAGATCCGTAAGCTGCGTACAGGTTTGCAGCAAACGGCCGTCGCCGTCGATGTTCAGATGATAGTCGTCGTAGGCCTGATGATAATGGCCTGCGGTCCAGTGCAGATAAATACTTTTGACGCTTCCTTGGGCTTTTTCTCCCAACAGGAACAGCTCCCTGTGATTGATAATGGGCGGTTCGACAATGAGCATGAGGATCAGATCCTTTCCGTATTTTTTGAAGGATCGCGCCGGCCGGCTGATTTAACCCCTCACTTATATACTGGGAAAAAAAGAGGTATTTTTAAACCTCCGAAAAAAATTTTTTTTTGAGGTTTAAAAACGACCGCAAAAACTCCAGTATATAAGTGAGATCTTTTTTTCTTTCTCTTTTTGCTGGTTTTTCTCTTTCTTTATTTTCTCCCGTTATGGGTTAATGCGTAGCATTAACTTCCTTGTTCCCCCTTTAGGCAGTATAAGTACAGAGAGAACATAAAGAGCGGATCGGATATGAAAAACGCTGCCGACTTGTGTTAAAAAGCATGAAACAGACATAAAAAATCCCTGTCGCTTAAAAGCGGCAGGGATTTTTGTTATTAAGCAGGCAAAGGGAGCGTCATTCCCTCCGCGGAGCGGTTTAAGTGAGCAGTTCGCGGCGCAGGGTTTCCAGACCTCGGCTCAAATGTTTGTAGCTGTTCTGCGGCGTACAGCCGAAAGCGGCGCCTGCTTCCCGCAGGGTTTTGCCCCCCAGGCAGACACTGTCGACGAAAAGCTTCTGTTTCGGCGTGAGCTTGCACATACAATCATCCAAAAGCAAACGCACTTCCGCGCTGTTAAGTTCGCTGCACGCGGCAGTTTGTTCCTCGTCATACAGCTCCGGGTCAAAAGGTTCCGCCTGATTGATTTCTTTGGCGACGGCATGGAGCAATTCGTAGTGCAGATGACTTTTGATAAGTCCGGGAAGTCGTCTGTAATCCCAACCCCTGTAGTTTACGATAAAGGTCAGGAAGATTTCCCAGGCAGTATTTTCCGCATCCTCGCCGAGGATTCTGGAAACGTAACCGCGGATTTCCTGTCTGATCAAAGGTTTAAAAGTGCGGCAGAGCAGTTCCGTTGCCGCAGAGTTGCCGCTTTGGGCGCTCAGTACCAACTCGCGCAATCGGGTTGCCTTGAGCCGGTGTGTTTTGTGCTGATAAATTTCTTCAGGGCGTATGATAAACGCCTTCTTTCGTAAATTTATGACGTATATACGTACTGTACAGCATGTCGCGACAGGGCAGATTATATCACTCATTTTATAAATTTTCTGTCAAATGGATTATAATCCATTTTTTTAGCCTGAGAATTTTTTAGCGGTAAACTTGTGGCAGGAGGTGAGCCGCATGGAAGTCAGGGGAAGAGATGCAGGTTCCGGAGAAGAAAAAGCGGTCGGTTTGGGCGATATAATCAGGGATCACGTGTCCCATGTGGAAGCGACAGTGCGCGACGCGCTGCCGGAGTCGGAAGAGTTGAAGCTGCTTAAAGGACGCTTTCGCTGGCGTTTTAAAAATATTACCGCCAAGGCGTTGGTGGACGGCTCTTATTTGAGCCGCGTGCTGAAAGGTCAGAACAACATGAACTTTATCAAGTTGGCCGACTTATGCGCTGCCATGTCGCTGAATATTGTGTGGATCTTTGCCAGACTGTTCGAACGCGAGGGGAGAGAATTTTGCCGCCGCGCCGTGCAGAGATTTTTGCAGGAGAGCGGCATTGCCGCGGAGCCGCCGGAGGGCGTTACGACGGAGGAGTACATCGACCGCTGCGTGGGAATGTCGGATTGGAATTTTTGGGAAGTGGAGCGCCTGCCGGACAGTATTCCGGAAGCGGAGCAGCTCAACGAATACTTCGCGCCGCAGCAGAAAGACAGGCTGGCAGGCCTTCAAAGCGGCAAACAGAGGATGGCTGAGCAGGATGTTACAAATTTTACAAAAATGTCCGAATTGTCATCTGCCGCCAAAGAGCATTTGTTTAAAGTTGACAGACGGCGAGCAAGTGAGTAAAATGAGGTTGGGAGCGGTTGCCTGTGAATAGCTGTACAAGGTAACAAGGCTGCTTGTGATGAAAGTGAAAATGGGGAACTGCTTACTAAGAATTTTTGGGGAGGTCTTAGTTATGAAAAAAACAGTAGTGATGGGAGTTGCTTTGGCGCTGGGAATCACGGCTTCCGCGTATGCGGCCAATCCTTTTTCCGACGTGCCGGCAGGGCACTGGGCGTATGACAGTATCAGCAGGCTGGCAGCGGCAGGAGTGGTGGAAGGCTATCCTGACGGAACTTTCGGCGGCGATAAGCTGATGACACGCTATGAAATGGCGCAGATTGTGGCCAAAGCAATGGCGAAGGGCGCCAGTGTCGACCGTTTGGCGGCGGAATTCGCTGATGAACTGGACAATTTGGGCGTACGCGTGGCGGCGTTGGAGAAAAAGACCGACAACGTGCGTATTACGGGAGAGCTTCGTTACAGCTACGGGCACGACGAGGTTAAATCCGAGCTCATCGATTCTAACGATCAACAAAGAGGAGCATCCGAAAAGATCACACAATACAGACACAATCTGCGTTCCCGCATCTGGTTGCAGGGCAGGGCCAACGATGACTGGACCTACACTGGGATGCTGCAGAACGTTCAGGATTTGGGCGACAATGCGGGCAACGAGGAAACTAAATTCCAGCGGGCTTATGTGGACGGCAAGCTGGGCGGCGTAAAAGTGCGCGCCGGCCGCCAGAACTTGTTCCTTGCGGGCGGCAACCTGTATGACACTCGCGCCGACGGCGTGGTGCTTTCCTACGGCAAGGACGTGAAGCTGACCGGCTTTTACGTAAAACCAACGGATCAGAACTTTGTTGCTGGTGTGTTTGATTGTTACGGACCGAAGCGTATCGCTCTTGACTACGATCGAGCTTACGGCATCAATGTGGCGGGCAATTTGGGCAAAGTTAAACTTAACGCCGGCTATACCGTATTCCACGACGGCACAGTTAACGAGTATAAGCCTACCGGCGAGTTTTGGCGTACGTATGAAGAGTTTCCGGACAATAAGATTTGGAATGTGGGCGTGGAGCTGCCTTTGGGTAAGGATTTTGTCTTTACGGGCGACTATTTGCGCTCTAACATTAAAGAGCTGGATCGGATGGATCCGGACCGCGACGGTTATGTGCTGGGGCTGAGGTACGGCGGCGCCAAGAACAGTGAACCGGGTTCCTTCGGCGTTTACGCCAACTACTATGACCAGGGTATGTTTACGGTTATTACCCACACCATGAACGGCGTGTACGATCCTGTCGGTAATCTCGGCGTCAAGGGTTATATGGTGGGCGCGGACTACGCTTTCGCCAAGAATCTTGTGGGAGCTGTGGAGTACTACGATTTGAAGAACAAGGAAGATTTCTTTAGTAAGTTGAAATCGAAGACTATCTGGTCGCAGCTGACTTTCACGTTCTAAACAATGATAATAAAGTAAAAGGGACTGCCTTAAGGCAGTCCCTTGATTTATGTCCGGCGGAAAGGCCGTGTTGTGGTTACGGACAAAAGCGCCGCGCGACATCGCCGTCACGTTCGGAGTTTCAAGCGTTGCGGCGACTCGATTCTGTAAGACGCTGCGGGAAACATCACTTTCATCAGTTTGCGCTTCATCATTGCATAAGCGAACAGTTATGTGAAGAATATTCGCGCCCGATAATTTACAGGGATCCTTCTCCTTTGAGGTTGATGACCACTATTTCCGGAGCGGCTTCCGTGCGCACGGGCGGACCCCAGAAACCGTAGCCGTTGCTGGTGATGGCGGTCATGGCGCCGTAGTTCTTGCGCCCGTAGTCCAGCGAGTACATTCTGCGGGTAAAGATGCGGTTGGGGAAAAGCTGTCCAGTGTGGGTGTGTCCCGACAAATAAAGATCATAGCCGTAATCCGCAGCCGTTTCCATGCGCCGCGGCTGATGATCAAGGAGCAGATTGTAAAAATATTCATTGCCGTCGCTCAAGGCTCTGATGGCAAAATCGGAAGCTTCGAAGCTGTAATCCTCCACGCCGGTTATTTTCAGTTTGCCGTCGATGATGACGTCCTGATTGCGCAGGACGGTGATGCCGTTATGCTCGAGCATCTGCTGCCATTTACCGGGGCGATCCAGGTAATCGTGATTGCCGTAGGCCATGTACACGCCTTTGGCGGTTCGCAGCTCTCTTAAAGGCGACAGAGAATTTTCCCGCGCCACATAGGGCAGCTTTTCGTCCAGCATATCGCCGGAGATGAGTACAATATCGGGATGCAGAGCGTTGACCCGCTCCGTCATTTTTTCGGCGTAGGCGCGTCCTAAAATCTTGCCCAGATGGATGTCCGTCAGCAATACAATCTTATAGTCGGCGGAGGGCGGCAGCTTAGCCGTCACAATATTTTCCGTGCGGATGACGGGCGTGAAGGCCCGGTAAACTCCCCACACCAAGAAGCCGCAGATGAGCAGCAGTCCCGTCTTGGCGAGAGCGTAGGAATTGACGGTGAACAGTCCTGTTTTGCCCAGCAGATAAATGACGAGATGCAGCAGCGACCACAGCGTTGTGTAGTAGGCCAGCGCTACCCACATATTGCCGCTCCAGGCGAGGAACTTGTCCATGGACGTAGGCAGTTCCAGCCACGGCAGCCTGGAAATGAGTGCCGAAGCTCCGGCGAAAATATATGTAAGTAAAAAGGCAGGTTCTCTGCCCCAGGTAAAGTTTATCCTGTAATACAAGTAAGAGATGAGTCCCAGGATAATATTTACGGCGCCTATAAAAAATACGACCCCCATAAAGCCTCCTTCTGGAAAAGACATTATCTGCATTATAAACTTTTTCCGCGAATAATGCTGTAACAAATCTGTGTCCGAAGTTGCCAGAATTGTCGCCGGGCGGGAAAGAAAGGGAGCGAGCGTTTTTATTGGCAATACGCGTTGAAAAAGTATATAATGTTTGCAGGAGAGCTATGCCGGAAACAGAGCGCAGGCAAGCTTCGGTCCGAACTGGCAAAATTTTTGCGGGAGGTATATTTATATGGGACTTATTAAAGCAGGTATGGGAGCTATAGGCGGCGTGTTGGCCGACCAGTGGAAAGAGTTTATCTATTGTGAAAGTCTGCCCGCCGATGTGCTTGTGGCTAAGGGGATGAAACGCACAAGCAGCCGCAGTTCTAATACGAGCGCGGAAGACAACATCATTACCAACGGCTCCGTGGTGGCTGTCAATGACGGTCAGTGCATGATTATCGTTGAGCAGGGCAAGGTCGTGGATATTTGCGCCGAACCGGGCGAGTATACTTATGACCAATCAACAGAGCCGTCCGTTTTCGGCGGTGATTTGAAAAACGACATCAAAGCGGTGTTTGAACGCATCGGCAAGCGTTTTACTTACGGCGGCGACACCGGCAAAGATCAGCGGGTGTATTATTTCAACATCAAAGAGATTGTGGGAAATAAATACGGCACGCCCAGCGCCGTTCCTTTCCGCGTAGTTGACAACAATATCGGTCTGGATATAGATATAGCTATACGCTGTTTCGGCGAATACAGCTATAAAATCACCAACCCCATTCTTTTTTATACCAATGTGTGCGGCAACGTGGAGAGCAACTACGAGCGCAGCGAGATCGACGGCCAGCTGAAAACGGAGCTGATGACTTCTTTGCAGCCGGCTTTCGCCAAAATTTCGGAAATGGGTATTCGCTACAGCGCGCTGCCAGGACATACCATGGAGCTGGCGGATGCTCTTAACGAAGTGCTAAGCAAGAAATGGAGCGAACTGCGCGGTCTGGAGATCGTGTCCTTCGGCGTAAGCAGCGTCAAGGCCAGCGAAGAAGACGAGAAAATGATCAAAGAGATTCAGCGCAACGCCGCTTTCCGCAATCCCGCCATGGCGGCGGCGCATCTTGTGGGCGCTCAGGCTCAGGCCATGCAGACTGCTGCGGGTAACGAGGGCGGCATGGGAGCCGCTATGGGTTTTATGGGCATGAATATGGCAGGCGCCGCCGGCGGCATGAATCCGGGCAATCTTTTCGCCATGGGTCAGCAGCAGGCGCAACAGACTCCGCCGGCTTCTCAAGCTGCTTCGGCGGCAGGTTGGGACTGTCATTGCGGGCAAAAGTCCAATGCGGGCAAATTCTGCTCCGGTTGCGGCGCTGCCAAACCGGAACCTGCCGCCGACTGGAAGTGCGACTGCGGCAAAGACGGAAACACGGGTAATTTCTGCGCCGAATGCGGCGCTGCCAAACCTGCGGACAGCAACGGTTGGAAATGTTCCTGCGGCGCTATCAACAAAGGTAAATTCTGCGGCGAGTGCGGAGCGGCAAAACCTGCCGGCGCTCCGGTCTACAAATGCGACAAGTGCGGCTGGGAGCCTGCCGATGTAAGCAATCCGCCGAAGTTCTGTCCGGAATGTGGGGATATTTTTGACGATAACGACAAGAAATAATCAAGGTCCGGGATTCTTGGAACTGAAAACTTTCTTAAAATGAGGGATGACTGTTTAGGGAATTTTGAGAAAGAGGTGAAGTATAAGTGGCAGAAACATCTGTGAGTTATAAATGCCCGTCCTGCGGCGCTCCTCTTAGCTTTCGCCCCGGTGAAGACCATGTAAGCTGCGAATTTTGCGGCGGTTCTTTCACCGTGGAGGCCATCGAGGAATTATTCGCCAAAGAACAGGAGCAGGCAGCTAAAGCCGCGGCAGCCAAAGAGGCGGCGGCCGATGAGCTGCAGTGGAATACGGAAGGCGCGGGCGCGGATTGGGGCAGCGAAGAAGCGGCGATGATGAAAGCCTTTACCTGTTCCAGCTGCGGCGCGGAGATAGTCTGCGACGGCAACACCATGGCGACTGAATGTTGTTATTGCGGCAATCCCACCATGCTTCCCAGCCGTTTTGACGGTGTACTTAAACCTGATTTCGTGATACCGTTCAAAAAGACGAAAGAGGACGCGGTGGCGGCTCTCAAGAATTTTTATAAGGGGAAGCTGTTGTTGCCGAACGCTTTTACCGCCAACAATCGCGTGGAGGATATTCAGGGAATGTACGTTCCCTTCTGGCTTTTCGACTCAACCGTATCCGCCGGCGGCACGTTTTCGGCGGAAACCGTAGCGGAACTTGTCACTGAACATGAAATTATTACCACGACAAGCGTCTACAGTTGTTCACGCGCCGGCGAGATGAGCTTCCGCGCCGTTCCGGTCGACGGCAGCGAGCGCATGGACGACACTTATATGGAAAGCATCGAGCCTTTTGATTACAGCGAGATGGTTCCGTTCACCACGGCATATTTGACCGGTTATTTGGCAGATAAATATGACGTTACGGCGGAAAACGCCGCTCCTCGCGCGGATCAGCGTGTCTACAACAGCGCTCTGAGCTGTCTGGAAAGTACGGTGACCGGTTACGATCGCGTGGTTGCAGACGGTGATTTCAACATTGTCAAAAGTAGCGCCGATGTGAAATACGCCATGGCGCCTGTCTGGATCCTTACTACAAAATATAACGGCGTACCCTACACCTTTATGATGAACGGACAAACAGGTAAATTTGTCGGTAAACTGCCCATTGATAACAATAAGCTCAATATGTATACTGCCGGTATTTTCGCCGTCACCGCTTTCATCATCTATTGGATCGCCAAGTTTATGCTTGTGTAAGGAGGCTGCGAGATTATGAAGAAATTGATGCTTATCATTGCAGTGTTGGCAGCCTTGATGTTTTCTGCGACCTCCGCTTTTGCGGCGGCGACCGGTATGGTGGACGGAGTCAATCTTTTGACTCCGGTTCAAAGGCAGGAGGTTAGGACCGCTCTGCTGCAGGTTGAGAAAAAATACGGCGTGCGATGCGCGGTGATGACTCTGAAAAGCTTGCCCGACGGATATACGGAAACCGGCAAACTGGCCAACGATGTGTTGGACAAGTATTACAGCGACGCTCCCAACGGAGGTATTTTGCTGGTGCATGTGGTGAACAGTCGCAAATGGTATATCTCCACAGATAAGAAAGTTAAGGACAATGTGGTCAAAGGCGATCCCGGCGTGGAATACATGAGCAAAGAGTTCGTTCCTTTCCTGAAAAAGAACGATTATGCAGGCGCTTATAAAACTTTCGCCGCCAAAGCCGATGAACTTTTTGCCTACGCGCAGAAAGAGGGCAAGCCTTGGGATCCGTCGTCGGAGTTCAGTATGGAAGGACTGATTGCGGCGCTGATCGGCGGATTGGGTCTCGGTTACGGCGGACGGATGATCCTGCACGATTCCATGCGCAATGTCGTCGAGGCGTCATCGGCAGGCGCCTATTTGGAAGAAGGCAGTCTTAAGCTGCATGAGCAGGAGGATACTTTCGTTAACCAGTTCGTGTCGGCGGTGCCGCGGGTTAAAAACTCCGGCAGTTCGTCGGGAAGCGACGGCGCCGTCACGGAAAAATCGTCGGACGACAGACACGGCGGCGGAGGCGGAGGTTACTGACATCTGCGCGAAGATTTTAAGGAGGACATCTATGAATTTGCAAAGCAAACTTGCCGTCCTGGCGGCGGTACTGGCTTTAGGCTGCTCTACTTTGGCTTACGGAGCGGAGTGCACGGGAGACAGCTGCGAACTGCCCCCGGCAAAGACAAGCGCGGACGGCGGCAAGGACGCGGGCCATAATCTGAGGCAGGAGTAAGAGGTTTTCAGATATCTGCGGGAGTATATACGGAAACAGGGGCTGCGCGGGTAAGTCATCCGCGGCGGTCGTCACGGCAGCAGGCTTGAGGAAAAAGGTGTTTCGAACGGAACAAGTTTTTGGCATCTCAAGGTCCGCGAGGATCGACCGGAGCATATCGTGACGTTGGCTCGCTGCAAAGCGGGCGCTTCGGGAAATATTTTCCTGTACGATGCAGTGATCGATGCCTGTAGAAGAGCGCGTTAAACTTATGAAGGACGCTCGGTGTTTTACGACATCGGGCGTCTTTTGCGCGTTTTAATCGTCCAAGCGGGTAAAAAATAGAGGCGGATTATTCTTCCGCTTTTCTAAAATATACTGCTTTAAATCGGTATTGGCGGCGCGTTAATAATTTTTTGCTGCGTTTGTGAAATCTTCAGTAAAATGATTGACACATATTATAGAGAATGATATAATCAAAAATTTTGACAATGAGCAGAAGTTGTGGTAGAATATCTAGCATAGAGGATTGGTCGGTTTTTACGGGATGCTTCTTTCTGTTGAGGCGTCTCCATAGAGTTGCCTTTATTTTCAAAGGGAGGAGCGTAGATGTTTGTTACCGGTGATCGAGTTGTATATCCGCTGCACGGCGGAGCTGTAGTGACCGGCATTCAGTACAGAGAACTGGACGGAGCCAGTGTCGGGTATTATATTTTACAGATGTTGTTTGAAAATATGACGATTTCGGTGCCGGTCGCCAACGCCGAAAAGTTGGGTCTGCGTTCCGTGGGTGACGCCGATGTGCTGCAGAGTTTGTCGGCGGTGCTGAAAGAAAGGCCGGATGTCCGGGCAGTCAAAAGCATTTCCTGGAATCGTCGTTTTCAGTATTACATGACTAAGATCAAGAGCGGTGAGCTTATGGAAGTCGCCAAAATTTACAAGATATTGACCATACTGGAGGGCGAAAAAAAGATTTCCGTGGGTGAGCGCAGACTGCTTCACAGTACAAAGCAGATCCTGCAAAGCGAAATCATGCTCATAAAAAATGTTGATGCCGGTTCGGCGGAGAGCTGGCTTGCGGAGTGCTGCAAATAGCGGCGCTCTTTTTTTGTTTTCACTTAAAATACACAGTTTGGCGGAGAGATTCGTCTTGTAATTTCTCCGCTTTGGAAGTATTATATAACTATGGAGAAGTAGGAATTTTTCCAAATTGATACATACCTTACAGTCTGTTGCAAAGCGCAGGCTGTAAAAAGAGAATGTTTTACAGGAAAGGAGGTGTTTTATGTGATGAAAAGATTTGTCAGCATGGTGTTTTCCTTATTAATTTTTATAACCGGTCTCATCTTTACCAATTATTATGTGCCTTATTTGGCGGAACGCCTGGGTTACTCCATTTCCGGCAGCTTATTGGGTTTTTCCCTGGGCAATATTGCCTTGACCGTACCGGGAGTTTTAATTTTCGGCTGGCTGGCTTTGGTGCTTGCGCCCGCGCTGACTAACGCTCTGTTCAATTATTCGGAACACATGGCGGGTTCTCTTTCCGGAATGCCTACCAGCGACATCATGGTCATTATCATGGGAGCCGGCATCGGTTTGGTGTTGGCCAATCTTATCGGCGCTCCTTTTTCCCATCTGCCTGTTATTGGCGATTACATCCCTATCATTTTGAGCCTTTTGCTCAGTGTGATAGGCGTAAAATTGGCGCTGCATAAGCACAGCGATATCATAGGTTTTTTTAACCGTTTTTCTCTGCGCAAACAGGGCAGGGGGCGGGACGGCATCGATGTTTTGCGCGGAGGTCCTGCGGGCGACCGTATATACAGCAGCAATAAGTTGCTCGATACAAGCGTCATTATCGACGGACGCATTATGGATATTTTAGCGGCGGGATTTTTGGACGGCAGGATGCTGGTTCCGAATTTTGTCATCAGTGAGCTGCAGCAGCTTGCCGATTCCGCAGATGACATGAAGCGCGCCAAGGGAAGGCGCGGTCTGGATTTGATCCAGGATCTGCAGCTGAACTATAAGGAGCAGGTGAGTGTCATCGACAACGATTACGACGATATCAGCGAAGTGGACGCCAAATTGGTGCGTTTGGCTAAGGAATACGAAACCGCCATTATCACCAATGACTTTAATCTGCATAAGGTGGCTGTCATTCAGGGGATCAAGGTGCTGAGCATCCATGAGCTTGCCAACGCTATCAAACCTGCAGTCGTATCGGGTGAGGAAATGAATGTTATGCTGGTCAAAGAGGGTAAGGAAGCCGGTCAGGCTGTAGCCTACCTTGACGACGGCACGATGATTGTAGTGGAAAACGGTCGCCGTCACGTTGGCAGCAACGCCGCTGTAGTTGTCAGCTCCGTGCTGCAGACTGCCGCCGGCAGAATGATTTTTGCCAAAATGAAATGATCTGAAGAATGAAAAATGATGCCTTCCTCGCTCTCGGAGCGGGGAGGGCAGCTTTATGCTCGGCGTAAATTAAGAGGTGCGGTATGGAAAAGATAGTTTGCGTTGTGCCTGCTGCGGGAGCGGGCAAACGTATGGGATTGGGTTACAATAAAGCTTTTGCCGATTTGGGCGGCGCGCCGGTGTTGGTGCAGACTTTGAAAATGTTGGCGCAAACGGAGATTTGCTCTGAAGCTGTCGTCGTTTTGGCGCCGGAGGAAACGGAAGCCGGCAAAGCTATGCTGGCGCGCTATAAAGAAGCGTATTTTGCCTCTCTGCCGGTCAGAGTGACAGCCGGCGGCAAGGAAAGGCAGGATTCCGTAGCCAACGCTTTGGCAACTTTGGGGCAGGAAGATGTGCTGGTGGCAGTCCATGACGGCGCCAGACCTTTCGCCGGCAAAGAAGTGTTTGCGAGGACGGCGGCGGCGGCACGGCGTTACGGAGCGGCGGTGGCTGCCGTACCGCTTAAAGATACGGTAAAAATCGTGGACGAACAGGAAAGGGTGACGTCCACTCCGTCGCGGACTGCGCTCCGGGCTGTGCAGACTCCGCAAATTTTCAGATTGTCCCTGCTGCAGCAGGCTTACGCTCATCTGGCGCAGCACCCGGCTGCGGTGACGGACGACGCTTCAGTGGTGGAGCTTTACGGTCATCCGGTGCAAACTGTTTTCGGCAGCTACGAAAACATTAAAATAACTACGCCGGAAGATATGCGGACAGCGTTAAGCTTGATCGGACGGAGCAATGGAGGTAAGGGAATGGATTTCAGAGTCGGCAGCGGTTTCGACGTACACAGATTGGTAACGGGACGTCGTTTGATTTTGTGCGGCGTGGAAGTGCCGTGGGAAAAAGGCTTGTTGGGGCATAGTGACGCCGACGTGGCGCTGCACGCTCTCATGGACGCTTTGTTGGGCGCGGCGGGACTGGGTGATATCGGCAGACATTTTCCCGATACGGATCCAGGCTTCAAAGATGCCGACAGTGTCAAGCTGACGGAACATGTGGTGCGTCTTTTGCAGCAGGACGGCTGGCGTGTCGGCAATGTTGACATAACTGTTCTGGCACAGCGGCCCAAACTTGCTCTGCACATTGAAGCCATGCGCGGCAAAGTGGCGAAGATTTTGCAAATAGAAATCTCCTGCGTCAATATTAAGGCGACGACTACGGAAGAATTGGGATTTGTAGGCAGGGGAGAAGGCATGGCGGCGCAGGCTGCGGCGATTATCATCCGGGATTGACAAGTACCGGAAGCACGGTAAATTTTTCAGCGGCGTTCGGACTCGGATGACGCAAGTTTTCGTGTTTAAAAACGCGTGATTATGATATAATAAAATTTCAGTAAGATAATTATAAGATTAGTATAGATCCGGAGGGAGAAAAGTATGTGCAATGATGAAGTAAGAGTGAGATTTGCCCCAAGTCCTACCGGGCCGTTCCACATAGGCGGTGCGCGCAGCGCTCTGTTCAACTGGCTTTTGGCTCGCAAGACCGGCGGCAAGCTGATCCTCAGAATTGAGGACACGGATAGAGAGCGTTCCACGCCGGAGTCGGAGGAAAATATAAAAGCGGCTCTGAAATGGCTGGGCATGGATTGGGACGAGGGCGTCGATGTCGGCGGCCCCTACGGCCCGTACCGTCAGACCGAACGTCTGGAGCTTTACCAAAAATATACGGAGCAGCTTTTGGCTGAAGGCAAGGCTTACTACTGCTATTGCAGCGACGAAGAGTTGGAAGAAGAACGTCAGCAGCTCATCAAAGACGGAAAGATGCCTCGCTACATGGGAAAATGCAGCCGTCTGACACCGGAACAGGCGGCGGCTTATGCAGCGGAAGGACGTAAACCCACTGTTCGCTTCCGCGTTCCTGCCGGAGAAAAAATTATCGTTCACGATCTGGTGCGCGGCGATGTTGTGTTTGATTCGGATAATATCGGCGATTTCGTCATCGTTAAATCGGACGGCATACCCACATACAATTACGCTGTTGTCGTTGACGACGCTTTAATGCGTATCAGTCATGTTATTCGCGCGGAGGAGCATTTGTCCAATACTCCACGTCAATGTCTGCTCTATGACGCTTTGGGATTTAAGCAGCCTGTTTTCGGTCATATTTCCCTGATTTTGGGCAAGGATCACACAAAGATGAGCAAGCGCCACGGAGCTACCTCGGTGGATCAGTACCGCCGTCTGGGTTATCAGCCTGCCGGAATCGACAATTTTCTCGCTCTTTTAGGCTGGGCGCCGAACAGCGAGCAGGAGATTTTCTCCATGGAAGAGCTTGTTCGCGAGTTTTCTATGGAGCGCGTGGCGAAAAATCCGGCTGTTTTCGATTTGGATAAACTGAACTGGATCAATCAGCATTACATGCGCAAGCTCACTCCGGAGGAATTTTACGAGGCTGCCAAACCTCACATGATCGAAGTCGGTTATATGACGGGTATGGAAAGCGGCGAGAAAGAGTCGTGGCTGCGCAGGGTCGTGGCTACGGCGCAGGAACACGTTTCCTTTGCCGCTCAGATACCGGACTGTGTCGCTATGTACTTTAACGATGAATTCGCTTTTGAAGATCAGGAAGCGGAGGACGTGCTGCGTGGAGAAAGCGTTCCTGCAGTCATAGGTATGCTGCTGAAGGAACTGCCCCTTGTGGAAACTCTCGATAATGCCGCAGTTAAGGCGCTGTTTAAAAGGATACAGAAAGAAACCGGACTGAAAGGCAAGGATGTTTTCATGCCCATACGCGTAGCTCTGACAGGCAACCAGCACGGTCCGGAGCTGGCGGCTATGATCCCCCTGCTGGGAGTGGAGCGTTCCGCTGCAAGGATCAGAGCGTCCTTGGCTAAAGCGGGAACATCGCTCGAATAAGCACAAGAGAAGCGGTGTCGCCTGAATTTCAGGAGCAGGCGCCGCTTGCGGGAAAGAGGAGATTTTATGACTATCAAGGTTTACAATACTTTGACAAAGCAGAAGGAAGAATTTAAACCGTTGGTTCCCGGTGAGGCCAAGATTTATGTGTGCGGCGTCACGCCCTACAATCATCCTCACATCGGCAACGCGCGTCCTTTCGTGACTTGGGACGTCATCAGGCGTTTTTTGGAACACGAGGGTTATGACGTTACTCATGTGCAGAATTTCACCGATGTTGACGACAAGATCATCAATACCGCCAACAAGGAAAATGTTCAGTGGCACGATATCTGCAATCGTTATATAGACGCTTATTTTGAAGTTATGGATAAGCTCAATGTGCGCCGTGCTCATATTTATCCCCGCGTGTCCGAGCATATCGACGATATTATCGGCACGGTACAGGGACTTTTGGACAACGGCTATGCCTATGTGATCGATGGCGACGTTTACTACAGCGTTGCCAAATTTGAGGGTTACGGGCAGCTTTCCGGCCGCAGTCTTGACGATATGCTGGCAGGTGCACGCGTGAATGTGGACGACAGAAAGCGCAATCCCATGGATTTTGCCCTGTGGAAAGCCGCGAAACCGGGAGAACCGGCGTGGGACAGTCCGTGGGGACCGGGACGTCCCGGTTGGCATATCGAATGTTCGACCATGAGCATGAAGTATCTGGGAGAAACATTTGATTTCCACGGCGGCGGCAGCGACCTTATCTTCCCCCACCATGAGAACGAAATTGCTCAGTCGGAAGGCTGCACCGGTTGTCATCCGTTTGTGCGCTATTGGCTGCATAACGGCTTCATTACCGTCAACGAGGAGAAAATGTCCAAATCTTTGGGCAATTTCTTCATGGTGATAGATATTTTGGAGCATTACGACCCGGAAACGCTGCGTTTCTTTATCGTTTCCACGCATTATCGCAGTCCTCTCGATTTCAGCGACGCTCGTCTGACTGAAGCGGAGAAAAGTTTGCAGCGTCTGCGTCAGGGTAAGGAAGCTCTGGCAGAACTTCAGGCAATGCCGGGAGCAGGTCCATCCGCAGGCAGCGCCGCTCTGACCGGCAAGGTCAAGGAACTGCGGGAAGCTTTTATGGAAGCTATGCGGGATGATTTCAACACGGCTTTGGCTGTCAGCCACATGTTCGCTCTGGCCAAAGAAATCAATATCTATCGTGCCGCGCTTGCGGATGGAGGAGCTAAACCTGACGGCAAACTGGTGGCTCTTATAGCCGATGTTTTCGCGGAGATGTGTTCCGTGATCGGCGTACTTGAAGAAACAAAACAGGCGGCTCCGGCCGCGGCGGTTTCCAAAGAGGACGAGCTGATGGAAATTATCATCGACTTGCGCCGGGAAGCGCGTCAGAATAAAAATTACGCTTTGGCGGATCAGCTGCGCGATCGTCTGGGTCAGGCCGGCATTGCCTTGCAGGATACGCCGGGCGGAGTGAAGTGGTCCAAACAATGAAATTTGAACAGTACAAGCTGCTGAAAGATCAAGCTGTCGCAGTCTGCGCTGCGGCGGGAGTAAAGGCTGCCGATGTCGACAGGCTCAATCCGATTCTCTTGGCGTATATCGGCGATGCGGTTTTTTCTCTGTATGTGCGTCTGCGCCTGCTGCCGACTTCGGGACAGGTACGGGTGCTGCACGATTTGGGAGCAAAATTCGTGTCGGCGGTTTACCAGAGTCACGCTATGGAGCAGCTGGAGCCGGAGTTGACGGAGGAAGAACAGCCCGTATTCCGCAGAGGACGCAACGCCAAATCCATAGTGCCTAAAAGCGCTTCCGTGCATCAATACCGCATGGCGACGGCTTTAGAGGCTTTGCTCGGATGGCTCTTTCTTCAAGACAGGCAGGAACGGCTGGAAAAGCTTTTAGAAAAATCCTTCGACGCAATTGCAGCCAAAATGCAGGCGGAGAAGCAATAAGGGGGAGAGAAGATGGCTATAAAAGTTAAATTGGTGCGGCATACGCCCGATCCGGAACGCACTGTTTCCATGAGCGCCAGATTATGTTATTCGCCGATCGGCGCGGAGGAGCTTGAAGAAAAGATCACCGACGCGCAGGCGGCAAATCTTGTGCGACGTTTGGTGAGCATGGGTCACGGCTCCACTTTGGAGCACGTCACTTTTACTTTCGCCATTGAAGGCGTGTCCCGCGCTCTTACGCATCAGCTGGTGCGTCATCGCATCGCTTCCTATTCACAGCAGTCCCAGCGCTATGTCAAAGAGCATGATTTTGAAGTCATCGTGCCTCCTTCCGTTGCCGCCAGACCGGCAGCCAAGGAAAAATTTGAACGGCTGATGACGGATATTCAGGGATTATACAACGAACTGGTGGCTATGGGCGTGCAGGCGGAGGACGCCAGATACATTCTGCCCAACGCGACCGAAACAAAGATTATCTGTACTTTTAATGCCCGCTCGCTGCTGAATTTCTTCGAGCATCGCTGCTGTATGCGCGCTCAGTGGGAGATTCGTCAGCTGGCCAATTTGATGCTGGCGGAGGTCAGGAAAGTGGCGCCGGTTATCTTTGAAAAAGCAGGCCCTACCTGCGAAACTCAGTATGTCTGCCATGAGGGAGCCATGACCTGCGGCAGACTGGAAGGCATCTTAGCGGCCAAGGCTGCCGCCGAAGCCAAGCAGAAGGAGCAGGACTGATCATGCCCGGTAAAGTGAAAGCCGATTTTATCGCCGGACGTAATGCCGTAACGGAGGCTTTGCGGAGCGGGCGTTCCATAAATAAAGTATTGCTCCGGGACGGAGCAAAAGGCGGCAGCGTGGGAGAGATCATCGGCGCCGCAAAGGCTGCCGCTATACCGGTGGAGTTTGTCAAAGAAGAAAAATTGGACAAACTGGCGGCAGGAGTACGTCATCAGGGAGTTGTAGCTTTGGCGGCGCCCGTTGCCTTTAAAACGCTGGCGGACGTATTCGCTCTGGCTGCAGCCAAAAATGAACCGCCCTTTCTACTGCTTTTGGACGAGTTGCAGGATCCGCAAAACGTGGGCGCCATTCTGCGGACGGCAGACGCCGCCGGAGTACACGGCGTGCTTCTGCCTTCGCGCCGCAGCTGTCCCCTTAACGCCGTAGTGGCGAAAATATCCGCCGGGGCGGTGGAGTATGTGCCTGTAGTTCAAATAGGCAACATCGCTTCGACTATAGAAGAACTGAAGGCCAAAGGCTGCTGGATAGCCGGCGCCGATATGCAGGGTGTGAATTATACCGGGGCAAATCTTACAGGTCCGCTGGTGCTTGTTATAGGCGCCGAAGGCAAGGGCTTGGGCAGACTTGTCAGAGAGAAATGTGATTTTCTGGTGAGCTTGCCGATGCTGGGGCGGGTCAATTCTCTGAACGCTTCCAACGCGGCGGCCATCTTAATGTATGAAGCGCTGCGCCAGCGCGGATTGCAGGTATGACCATGAAAGAATATCTGCTTATCGACGGTTATAACGTCATCAGCGCCTGGCAGGAATTTGCCGCGGTAAGGGAAAAAAGTCTGGAACACGCCAGAGAACTGTTGGTGGCAAAAATCGCCGAGTACGCTTCCTTTAAAGGCAGCGTTGCCGTGGTGGTTTTTGATGCTCAACTGGTTCCGGGAACGGCGGCGGAAGAAATTCTGCACGGCGTGAGAGTGATTTTTACCGGTGAAGGCGAAACGGCGGATTCATGGATTGAGGAGTTCGTCTACGCGGAGCGAAAATCGGGGACGAGGATTTATGTGGTGACCAGCGATTACGCGGAACAGCTGCATGTTTTGGGAGCAGGCGCGTACAGAATTTCCGCCAGGGAATTTCGTGAAGAATACATCAAAGCAAGGAAAGAGATTGCCGCCAAGCTGCAGCTGCCGGCAAGTTCTCTCAACAGGAACGAACTGGGCAACAGAGTCGGCAGCGGCGTGCTTGAACATATGGAAAGGCTGCGTCGGGGCGGACGCTGACAGCAGGACTGCTCAAGCCAACCGGAAAAGATCCTGAGCCGCTCCGGAAGAACGGACTCAAGAAAAGCGGAGGATAAACGATCGATGACAACAGGCAGCGTTAATGAACATTACGAAGTCTTCGTCAATATGACGGATGAGGAGATAGTGGCGGACGCGCAGATTAACGGCAACGCTTTGGCGCAGGAGTATTTGTTGCACAAGTACAGAAACTTTGTCAGAGCCAAGGCCCGCAGCTATTTTTTGATCGGCGCCGAACGGGAAGATATTATCCAGGAGGGTATGATCGGCCTGTACAAGGCTATTCGTGATTTTAAAAGCGACAGGCAGTCGTCCTTTCGTGCCTTTGCCGAGCTGTGCGTGACAAGACAGATCATCACCGCCATCAAAACTGCTACCAGGCAGAAGCATATTCCTCTCAACTCCTATATTTCTCTGAATAAACCGATTTATGAGGAGGACAGCGACCGCACTCTTTTGGATGTCATAAGCGGCGTACGGGTCGCCAACCCCGAAGATATGGTTATCAGCAGGGAGGAATTTGAGGATATCGAGAGCAAGATGAACAACATCCTCAGCGATCTGGAATGGAGAGTGCTGATGAGTTATTTGGACGGCAAATCTTATCAGGAAATCGCCGTCGATATAGATCGGCACGTGAAATCCATCGACAACGCTCTGCAGCGCGTTAAGCGTAAATTGGAAAAATACATCATCAACAAGGGTGAAATAACGGATCTGCGCACGATTTACAACGGACTCATGTCCATTGATATCAGTGAACGCTTCCATCGAAAAAAGTAAAAAAGTACAATGTTGATAAATGTGTAACAGTCTTGAAAAACCGCGGATAAAAATCTTTAGGGCGTAATTTTTTTAAAGGATTTATCTGTAAAGCATAGAATATAGACGTAGCAGAAAAAGGAGAATAACACTTCGGTGTAACGGGAGGTTTTTCAAATGAATCAAGTTGAAGCGTTGTTGAGCGTGGTCGAAGAGGCTAAAGGTCAAGGTAATGTAGTCGTTGTTACCGGCAAACCGGGCAGCGGCAAGAGCAAGGTGCTTCGTGAAGCAGCCGAAATGAAGAAATGGGAATACGTTGACTGCCGCGCTCTGATCACGGAAGAATTCCTGGCTGTCCCCGCTGCAGACAGAGGGCTGCACGCTCCCGATATGTTTGTTGAATATCTTGAGAACAGCAAGAGCGACGTTATTATTCTCGACAGATTACAGACATTGTTTGTGCCGGTGTTCCATATCAATACAGATAGTTTGATGCGCAAACTCAGCAAAAAATTCACCATTATCACAGCCTGGCCGGGTTATGTGGACGGAGATTCCGGCTACCTGTGCTATGATAAGTTCGACGGAACCGAGGCTATCCGCATCAGTCCCGACGGCTTTAAGGTTTGGAATGTAGAGTAAAATTTGTTCGTTGAAAAAAATCCTGGCTCTATGCGTAGAGTCAGGATTTTCGCTATGTATTACGGAGGTCGGTTATGGAAGAAAAGAAACGCCGCTTCGCGGTGCTGACGGGAGGCGGCGATTGCCCGGGACTTAATGCCGTCATCAGAGCGGCAGTAAAAACGTTTTTGCAGAATGATTGTGAGGTCTACGGCGTCATCAACGGCTTTAACGGACTTATCAACGATAATCTGCGCCAGCTGAACGATAATAATATTTCCGGAATTTTGCCGAGGGGCGGAACGGTTCTCGGCACAACCAATCGCGATAATCCCTTTAAGTTCGCGGTCGAAGAGAACGGAGAGCCAGTTTACAAAGATATGCGCCATAAAGTGACGGAAACGCTGCAAAAATACGGTATCGAAGCGTTGGTGGTCATCGGCGGCGACGGCAGCCTGCACATCGGCGCGCAGCTGGCGCGGGAATGCGGCGTCAAGGTGGTGGGGTGTCCCAAAACTATTGACAACGACCTTCCCTGTACGGAGCGTACCTTCGGTTTCGATACGGCGGTATCCATGGCTACGGAAGCCGTGGACAGACTGCACACGACTGCTGAATCCCATCATCGCGTCATGGCACTTGAAGTCATGGGGCGCTATGCAGGTTGGATAGCTTTGCACAGCGGTATTGCGGGAGGCGCGGACATCATCCTGCTGCCGGAGGTGCCATATAAAATAGAGGCTGTTATCAAAAAAATCAACGCCCGTAAAGCAGCGGGAAAAAGCTTCAGTATCATCGTAGTTGCCGAGGGCGCCAAGCCGGAGGGCGGAGAGATGACCGTCGCCCGCGTGGTAAAGGGCAGTTTTGAACCCATCCGCCTCGGCGGTGTCGGCGAGAAACTGGTGCGGGAGATCGAAGAGCGCACCGGTATAGAGTCGCGCTGCACCGTATTAGGTTATCTGCAGCGAGGAGGGTCGCCGACAGCTTTTGACAGAGTGCTTTCCACGCGTTACGGAGTTGCAGCGGCGGAAGCGTGTATGCGACGTCAATACGGAGTGATGGTTTCTCTTGCCAACGACTGCATTGTGACGGTGGATTTACAGCGCGCAGCTTCCGATCCCCGCTCCGTTCCGGTTGACAGTGAAATCATTCGCACCGGCAGACAGATAGGCATCAGTTTCGGTGACGAATAAAAATACGGGAGTCCGGTTGCGGCCGGCTTCCGTTTTCTTTTCCGCGACGCATCCGGGAATATGTGTGGCATTTTGGAAAAATTTTCGGAAAGCGTTGAACTTTACAGTAAGGAAGTGTATACTTTATAAGTCAGTCGCATGAGGAGCGATTGCTTTGTGCGGTGTAGTTAAGACAGCGGTCACAGAGAAAGGACAGTTCATGGATCAGAATTTTATAGCGGTTATCGTCGGCGTAGTGGAAGGACTGACGGAGTTTATACCGGTATCTTCCACGGGGCATATGATTATCGTAGGGCATCTGTTGGGTTTTACAGGACCTTTGGCTGATGTCTTTGATGTCTTCGTGCAGTTGGGTGCGATTTTATCGGTTATTTTCATATATAAAGAACGCTTTTTACGCTTTTTTACCAGGGACGGCTGGGATGCGTCCAAGGGTTTGAGCGTTTGGCACGTGGCCGCAGGTATTGTGCCGGTGATGGCGGTGGCTTTTGTTTTTTACCATTATATCAAGACGTATCTGTTTTCTCCGCTGACGGTTGCCGTCGGTCTTGTTTTGGGAGGTTTGCTGCTTATTTACGCGGAGCGTCGTACCGCGGAACGGCAGGAAGAATCGGTGCGGGACGTTGACAAAATCACTCTCAAACAGGCTGCCTGGGTAGGTGTCTTTCAGTTCCTTTCCTTGTGGCCGGGCTTTTCCAGAAGCGGCAGCACCATCGCCGGAGGACTTTTGGTAGGCTTAAGCAGGGAAACTGCTGCCTCCTATACGTTTCTTATAGCGGTACCCATAATGTTTTGCGCCTGTATTTACGACTTGCTGCGGAATATGCATATGCTTTCCGCCGGAGATTTGCAGGTGTTGGGCATAGGCTTTGTCACTTCTTTTGTCGTGGCGTATGCTTCGGTGCTGTGGTTCCTGAAATTTTTGCAAAAATATGATCTGACCAGTTTCGCCTGGTACAGAATAATTTTGGCTGCCGCTTCCTACTGGTATTTTTATGTGTGACCGGCAGCGCGGCGGAGCATAAAGTGCTTGACAAAACAGTCAGGCTTTAGTAAAATATCACGTGTATCAAGCGCTGGCATAGCTCAACAGGCAGAGCAGCTGATTTGTAATCAGCAGGTTGTGGGTTCGATTCCTATTGCCAGCTCCAAGAAAAAACAAGTCCCAGACTATAGGTCCGGGGCTTTTATTTTTCCGAGGTTTGAGTGCTGCCTTGCAGAGGCAATGCGGCAGAGTCGCAGCGCGCAAAACAGCGAGTTTGCGGATTTTAAGGAGTGTAAGTCATGTTAGGCATGGGAACTATAATCAATACAGTCTGCATTATCGCCGCCGGTTTGGCGGGACAAGTCGTCGGGAAACTTTTTGGTGAAAAGCAGCAGGAAGCTTTGATCAAAGTCTGCGGTGTCAGCGTGCTTTTGATAGCCGTGGCAGGCGCAATGGAAGGTATGTTGCGTGTCAGCGGCGCATCTCTGAGCAGCGGCAGATCCATGCTGTTGGTGCTGTGTATTGCTTTAGGCACACTAATTGGAGAGCTTATGGATATTGAGAAGATGTTTGAAGATTTAGGCATCTACTTTAAAAACAAAAGCGGTAACAGTAAGGATACAAGGTTTGTGGAAGCTTTCGTGACAGCGTCGTTGACAGTATGTATCGGAGCGATGGCTATCGTCGGCGCCATACAGGACGGAGTCAGGCAGGATTATTCCATACTGGCTGTTAAATCGGTGCTGGATTTTATCATCGTGACCATTTTGACTTCTTCCATGGGCAAGGGCGCCGCTTTCTCAGCCGTTCCTGTATTTCTTTTCGAAGGCGGCGTAACCGTCTGCGCGTCTTTGCTGGAGTCCGTAATGACGGATTTGGCGATCAACTATATTTCTTTGATAGGAGCGGTGCTGATATTCTGCGTAGGCATGAATCTTATTTGGGGTAAAATGGTCCGTGTGGCCAACATGTTGCCGGCATTGGCTCTGGCTGTTGCCGCGGCATATTTGCCCTTCAGCTTTTAGCGGTCGGCACTTTCCGAAAAAATACACAGCCGTTTTTCCGCAGTTGTCGAGAAGCCGTGAGTTTAAAACTCACGGCTTTTTGTATGTTCAGCAAAGGAGAAGCGCCGGCTGTTGCAAATTATGTTTTATCCTAAGAAAAATTGTGATATGACATCTTCAGCTTGTGAAAAGTTTAAAGATAAGGAAGCAGTATTGCTCATGCGTGTGGAGAATGGACAAGCGAATTACGGGAACGGCGTATTGTTAAAATAACCACTGAATTGTGGAGCTGCGATAAAATGTTTGTGAAAAATACTTGACAGAAATTAGTGAAGTGGAGTAATATTTACTACAGTTAACTATTGCTAATAAGATTAAATATATTTTATAATAAGAATATCTTATATGAAATATATTTCACGAGTAAGAATCGGTGAAACATGCAGTAAAATGAAATTATAAATATATTTTTCAGTTTTTTATAGAAATAAAGGACGGATAATTTTTGATGAGATAAATTGATTTTTATGTAAAATACCGAGGAGGGAAAAAATGTATTTTAAAAAGAAAATCTTGTCGGCAAAATTATTTGTTTCAGTTTTGGCTCTGGGGTGGGCGATGTCCTGCAGCGCCGGGGAAGTGTCTTCCTACGAATTGGAAGAAATGCTTATCGAGGGCACGGCAGGCAAAGATTATTTCGGCAATGATATTACGGAACAGTCTTATTACAGAACCGGCGGCGACGTGAAAGTAATAGACAGAAAAACTATCGAAAAGCGCAGTTTCGTGCAACTCAGCGACGCTTTGCGCTCTATTCCCGGCGTCATGGTGAAAACTCCCGGTTATCGCGGAGGTGAGTATGGTTACGCTCAGACTCACGCAGTCGTAACCATCAACGGTGATGATAAGGTAGTCGTCCTGGTAGACGGCAGGCGTATGGATAATGCTGCGGGAGGACCTATTTCCGGAAATTCCGGCTCATCATCCAAAGCGATGGTGGATATAAACCAGATCATCGGCATCAATAACGTTGAGAAAATAGAGGTTGTCAAAGGACCGGGAGCATCTTTTTACGGTTCGGACGCTACCGGCGGCGTCATAAATATCATCACGCGCAGAGGCGCTCTCAAAGAATCCGGCAGTCTGGAAATCGGTACAGGTTCGTGGAAAAGACATAATTACAGACTGAATTATTCCGGCAGCGCGGACGGAGGTAAATTAAGATACTTTATTTCCGGAAGCAGGGAAATAGGCGGCGACTCTAAATACAAGGACGGCATTACAGGAAATAATTATACTTATGTTGACACCGGGTACAAGGATCATGCTGTTAATGTAGGGTTGGATTACGATTTTAACAAAAGACGCAGTCTGAAATTTTCCTTCAATCATCTCGGCGCTGACGACGGCTATCCTTTAACGGCTCCCAACTGGACGTATATGGATGCCGAGAACTGGCAGCGCATTAAGGACGGTTACTTCAAAGAGGACAAGTACGGCGATCCGCGTAATCCCGGCTATAGAAATCTTTGGTATATGTGGGCGGCTACCGGCGGTTATAACGCATATAATAAAAATAATACAGACATCACCTTTGTCTTTGACAGGGATAAATACTTGGAAAGTTTTGTAAGAGTGTACAATCAGAATGAAAAACATTGGGGCTCTTTCGGCGGAGGGGACGATCCGGATGCTCCTACGCCCAATACTCCCGAGTGGTACGCATGGGCCAAGAAAAAATACCGCGGCAGAGATCACAGATCCTGGTTCCATCATTTGAAGAACCGCGGCGTTCAGGTGCAGATCGGCAAAAGGGTAGGCAATAACGATTTATTGACTTCATGGACTTTCGATAAGTCAAGGTATGTCAATATCAGTATGAAAACAAAAAAACGCTCCTACGTGGAAAGAGAATCCATCCTCGGCTATCTTCAGGGTAAGTTCCGTTTCGGCAGCAAGTTTGAGATAACTCCGTCGCTGAGATATTCCAATTACAGCACTTTTGACGAAGAATCCAAGGACGGCGTGCAAAGCACGTCGGGTACGTCATCCGACAACGTCACTCCTTCCTTGAGCGCTCAATACGCCTTTAACGATAAGTTGAGCACATATCTCGGATGGAGCAGGGTTTACCGTCCTCTGAGAGTGGGGGATTATAAACGTACGAATCCGGGCGGCACCAAAGCCGATTTGCGGGATGAAGAGGGCGATGTATACACTGTCGGCGTGCGCGCTGAACTTTCGCCTAAAACGTCAGCTTCGCTGCATTATGATTACACGAATATGAGCAATGCCGTGGCAAGATACAGCGTGTGGGACAGTTCGCTGTCTGATTTTAAGCTCAAGTATGTCAATGCGGGAGAGGTAAAAAGATCCTTTAATGCGAATGTGGAACACAAATTTGACGATCATCTGACATTAACCGCAGCGTATTCCCGCGCTGACGACAAGTGGAGCGCAAAAGACGGCATGACCTTCGATCCGGAGCTTGACTGGAGTGAAGGCAATGTCAATTCCGTGATAAATAAGCTGCGGCCGGCTAATGTTTACACTGCCGATCTCGTTTACGAAAACAGAGGCTTCAGCACTTCTCTGACCGGTAATTATTATACGGGCTGCTACAGGGGTGCGTATACGGACAAAAGATTCATGGTACTCGACTTGAAGCTCAGTTATGACATAAATAAAGACATGTCGGTGTACGGCAGCGTGACAAATTTGACCAATGAGGCTTGGCAAAATGTGTATACCAATTATTTGGGTATGGGAGCGTGGCCGCAGCCGGGAAGATGTTTCCTGGTAGGGATGAAATACAGATTTTGATAAATGAAAAAGGTTAGGCGCGTCAGCGCTTAGCCTTTTTTTGATTGCAAAACTCCGCAGAAAGATTCCCGCGGAGTTTTGCTTTTGGGGGTCGGATGGCCTCGGTTGAGTGCGTAAGCGAGTTTCTCAACATGAGCGCGCGAAGTGCAAACCATCAGCTATGCCGGTGTGTTACGGTTGTTATACAAAAATTACCTTTCCGTATACAATAAAGTTTTTCAGGCAATATTGCAGAAGGGAAAGGTAATTGTTAGAATCGTTTCACTCTGTACGCTGTTCAAAGGAAGATTGTCGAATTGCCCTTGATATAGGACTTGTCGACAGAAGACTGCCATAAACGGACGGCGGTCTTTTCTTTATTTTATGCAGGGCGTTCGCTCTTTTGTACTTGCGGCAGATTTCGCGTGGGAATATACCTGAACAAAAATAAAAATTTTGTTATGCGATATGAAATTAAGTATACAGTGACTTATAAAAATGACAATGCTATAATCAAGCTAGAGGAGGTATGTAGTTTTTATACGGACACGACTTTCAGGAAAGCCGGTGAGTGTATTCGCTGTCTTTTTGCTGCGGGGGAAAGGGGGATACGCGAAGAGAGAGTTTTTTGGATTCGATGGAAGGGAACTGTTAATTGCCGTAACAGGCGTTTCGGGCAGTTTTTGCGGAATTCGGATGCTGTATATGATGTCTTACAAGGAACGGCATTCGTGTTGATTTATGTGTGAACTGACGTGATAGGGAGTGTTAAAAAGTATTTTTTAGTTTATCAGCATCATGATATTGAGATCAAAAACTTTTGGGGGTGAGTTTTTGTGGTTAAGTTATCTGTTGTGGTGCCTGTTTACAAAGTTGAAAAATATTTGTCTCATTGTGTGGAGTCTATTTTGCATCAAACAGAGCGCGATCTTGAAGTTATTTTGGTAGATGACGGCTCTCCTGATAATTGCGGCGCTATTTGCGACCAATACGCGAATCGTGACAGCAGAGTGCGGGTGATCCACAAACCGAACGGCGGCCTCAGCGACGCGCGTAATGCGGGCATGGAGGCTGCGGTGGGAAGTTTTTTAGCCTTTGTGGACTCCGATGATTATATTGCTCATGAAATGTATGAAGATATGCTCAGGGAAATGCAGCGGAATCGGCTTGATATTATAAGTTGCAAAGCTTTTCGAGTTAAGGGGGAAAGGATAATCGGCGATGTCGGCATCGGTGAGATAAAAGTTTTGGATGGGAAAACTGTTTTACTGAAAGCTCTTGCTGAAGATTATAATGTTTCCGCATGGAATAAAATATACAAAAGGGAAGTTAGCGAGGGGGTAAGGTTCCCTAAAGGCAGAATATTTGAAGATACCGCAACCAACTACCTGTTTTTTGCCAAAGCTGATAGAATAGGCGAACTGGATAGGGCGTATTACTATTATCGAGTTAACGAAAATTCTATAACACAGACTTCTTTTAAAGCTGCTGCCAGATGGGACTTTGCGGTCGGATACATAGAAAGGTTGGAATATGCCGAACAACATAATCTGCCTTGTATCACCGAATGTAAAAGTTTGCTGATGAAAGCTGCCATGTCGTGTCTAACAGCGGTATATGCCGAATCGTACAATGATATCAACAGGGAGATTTTTCTCAAAATAGAAAATCTGGTACGCGAACATAGAAGCGGGGAGGTCTACAAATTACTGAATCTGAAATATAAACTGTTTTTGTGGTGCTTCGGGAGAGTGGATATTATCCATAAGATCTGCAGTAAAATTTCTTTCTGGAACAAAAAAATAAGAAGTCTGTAACTGTATTTTAGTGCTTAAATTATGGGGAAGGGGTATTAAAGCATGGATAAGACTCTGTTGAGAGACGCACAGTTGAGGATGTTGTCTATTTTAAAAGATATTCACGATATTTGCGTTAAGTATGATATCAAATATTTTTTGGTGCACGGAACTTTGCTCGGCGCAGTACGTCATAGAGGATTTATTCCCTGGGATGACGATTGCGACATTGCCATGATGAGGGATGATTATGAGAAGTTTGCGGATATTGCCGCGAGAGAGCTTCCTGCGCATTTATTTCTCCAAAATCGGAAGACGGACAGGTACTATGATAAACGAGTTGTCAAAGTAAGGGACGGCAATTCGCTTATTGTGGAAACAGAGGAGAACGATGAAGAAAGATATAATCAGGGTCTGTATGTGGATATTTTTGTTTATGACTATTATGAACACGGCGAACTTATCTATAAATTCATGGAATGGGGCGGAAAAATCAAAAGCTTACGCAAAAGATATCCTAAGGGGTCTTTCAAAAGGACGGTAGCGGGATTTTTGGTCAATATTCCCTATGGATTCCACCGTATGCTGAGAGAATTGCTGATTCTCACCAGCAGACTTTGGAGAAAGAACAAAAAGTTGAAATATGTGGGAAAAGAAATCGACCTTTTGAATACCTACAAATACAGCGGCTATTTGCAGGAAGAAGTATTTCCGTTGTCAAAGCTCAATTTTGAAGGATTTGAATTTTATGTTCCGAAAAACCCGGACTACTTTTTAAAAACAAAGTATGGAGACTACATGACAATCCCGCCCGAAGGTCAGAGAAAGACCCACGCCAGGGCAATAAGACTATTGTAGCTGAAGGCGGTGTTTAGCATGAAAAGAGTAATAACCTATGGAACCTTCGATATGCTTCACTACGGCCATATCAATATTCTGCGCAGAGCAAAACAACTGGGGGATTATTTGATAGTCGGCTTATCCACCGACAGCTTCAATGAGGAGCAGAAACATAAAAAAGCTTATTTTGAATATGAAAAAAGGAAAAAGTTGCTGGAAGCGATACGGTACGTCGATTTGGTCATTCCGCAAACGTCTTACGAACAAAAAATAAACGATATAAAAGAATATCGCATAGATGTGTACGCTATCGGTGACGATCATAGAGGGGAGCATGATTATTTAAAGGAGTATTGCGAGGTCGTTTATTTAGAGAGAACTCCGGAAATATCTACTACCAAAATAAAGAAAGACACGGGGAATTTTATACTGCCGTGAGGTCAGATGTTTTCGGCAACGGCGCGGAAACTGCGGTTTCTTCATGAGTGAGCAGGCGTGATCGGTATGTAAGAAAAAAAATGCGCGCTTCTTGCAAGTATAGTATAATAGATGGCAAATAAAATTTAGGAATGCGGAGCGCGTAATATGGAAAAATTTTCGCTTTCCCGGCAGTTTTTTAAGGATGTATGGCTGTTGACGAGAAGCTATTGGCTGTCGGAGAAAAAAAAGAAGGCTTTTTTGCTGCTTTTTTGTATTGTTGCTTTAACTTTAGGGATCGTTTATATGCTGGTTCAGCTTAATCATTGGAACAGAAGCTTTTACAACGCTTTGCAGCAGTATCAGACCGAAAAGATTTTTGACGAACTGGTGCATTTTTCATGGCTGGCGGCTGTTTATATAATTATGGCGGTATATTCCTACTATTTGCAGCAGATGCTGGTGCTAAACTGGCGCCGTTGGCTGACGCGCGATTATATAGACGCCTGGCTTGAAAATAAGACTTACTACAATTTGCAGATGTTCGGCCAGGATACTGATAACCCCGACCAACGTATTAGTGAGGACGTGCGTCTGTTTGTGGAAATGACCCTTAATTTTTTCGTGGGTATCCTCAAAGCGTTTTGCACATTCGCTTCCTTTGTCGTCATTCTGTACGAACTTTCCGGCGCGCTGACTTTCACTTTTTTGGGAAGACAGTGGACTGTGGACGGGTATCTTTTTTGGGCGTCTTTTGTGTATTCCATAGCAGGTACTTATGTTACACACCTGGTAGGCCGCAAACTGGTGCAGTTGAATTTTGTGCAGCAACGTTTCGAAGCGGACTTTCGCTTCAGCATGATCAGGCTGCGTGAAAGCGCTGAAAGCGTTGCTTTTTACAAAGGAGAGAAGCAGGAAGGCGATGTCTTTAAGCATCGGTTTTCTCTGCTACTGGAGAATTTTCAGCGCCTGATCGACAAGCGTAAGCAGTTGGTGTGGATAAATTCGGGCTATGCACAGTTGGCTATTATTTTTCCTTTTGTGGCGGCCATGAATAGTTATCTGGCGAAAAACATAACTTTGGGCGGCTTGATACAGGTAGCCGGAGCTTTCGGGCGCGTGCAGGATTCTCTGTCGTATTTTGTAGATACTTACGCCGGTTTGGCGGAATGGCAGTCGGTAGTAGTGCGTCTGACAAATTTTAAAAAGCATATGGAAACAGTGGCGGCTGCGGCGGAAGGATTTTCTTCAGAGCGCGGCTTCAGTGAAAGAACGGTGCTGGCAAAGCAGCTGAACATTGCGTTGCCCGACGGTAGACCTTTGCTGGAACGGTTGAGTTTTGAACTTATGCCGGGGACGAACGTCCTGGTACAGGGTACCAGCGGCAGCGGTAAAAGCACTCTGCTTCGCGCGATGGCCGGTATTTGGCCTTTCGTTGACGGCGAGTTGGCTCTGCCGCCTGCGCACCGGCTGATGTTTATCCCTCAGCGCACATACATACCTTTGGGGACGCTGCGGGAAGCTTTGCTGTACCCCGGAACGCAGAAACCGGATGATGCTGAACTGCTTGATTTGATGGAGCTGTGTCATATCGGTTATTTGGCGGAGCATTTGGATGAAGTTGCCGATTGGAGTCATGTTCTTTCAGTGGGAGAACAGCAGCGTTTGGCTTTCGTGCGCGCTCATGTGCAGAAGCCGCAGTGGCTGTTTCTCGATGAAGCCACTTCCGCTTTGGACGAAGCTACGGAAGCGGACATTTACGAGCAGCTGGCCAAGCGTTTGCCGCAGACAACTTTGGTCAGTGTGGGGCACCGCAGTACGCTTAAAATTTACCACAAACTTTCGTTGTATATCGACCGGGACATCCGCAGCATTACCTTGCTGCCTCTGGCAACAGCATAAATTTTCGCAACTTCGTAAAATTATTTACACTTAAAAGCAAAAAAGCGGGAAAAAGGGCGTAGACGTAATTTTTAGGTGCATTTTTTTACAATGTATGTTATAATTTGGACAATCAAAGGGAAAGGGGGCGTTTCCATTGAACACAAAAGCTGAACATTTCAGTAAGTTCCTGAAAGAGAAAGAAATTAAGTGCTTTCAGGTACAGGAAGTGGAATCCAATGAAATGCATCCTGTAGTTTTCGATACTGCCATGGAGATTTCCGGGCAAAATTTGCCGACCAGGCTGGTTGTTGATGACAGCATCTACGTGATGTTGCAGGTCAGAGTGGCCGCAGCCGTAGTAAAAGAATCCAAGAGAGCAGCGATACAGGAGCATTTGAATAAGCTCAATGAGACCTACAAGGTTTTCAAGTATTACGTTGACGATGCCGGCAGTATTTTTATCGAGAGCTGCGTTCCTGCTACTGATGACAGGTTCGATCCGGAATTGGTTCAGGCGGTTGTTAACATAGTTTATGAACACCTTATGGAAGAGTATCCGAAGATAATGAAGGTTGTTTGGTCCGACTAGTTGTTAGAACGTAAAAACTTAAAATATATTTTCGCGCAGCTTGCTGAGGAGGTTGTAGGCAGATTATCCGGAGCGTTCGGCGTGAAGACCTTGCAGGCTTAAGATACGGGATTTCGTCTTTGGACGGAATCCCGTTTTTATTTTCAACTTTTGCAGATATCGCGCAGACCGGATGAACTGCTGCAGATTTTTGGAGTCGCGGCAGCGTTGCCTTTGTTGTTCGCTTTTATTTCAGCCGCTTATCTGTCATATTCTTTACAAAAAAAATCTCACATGACTCCTTAGGGAGCAACAGCGCGAAATTTGTTGACATAATAATTTATTCTTTCTATAATACACCCATTAGCTTAATACAGCACCTTAAAGACTTAGATGAGAAGAAGATACGCTGCTGAAGCGGAAGAGAGCCGCTGTTTGGTGAAAAGCGGCGCGGAAGAGCGTATGGATACTGGTCTCGGAGTCGCCTTTCCGATATGTAGGGAAGGACGTGTGGTCACGTTACAGGCAAAGGCCTTGTCGGAGGTCAGGAGAGCCGCGTCGTAAGGGGCGGCTGAAATAGGGTGGTACAGCGTGGAATTTTCTTCGCCCCTAAATTTTTATTTCGGGGCGATTTTTTATGTCCCGTTGACGGAGGATGAGTTTAAAATGCAAGCAGAAAAAAATTATATTCCTTTTACGAGAGTGCCGCTGCCGGATCGTACCTGGCCAGAAAAAACGATTACCAAACCGCCGGTTTGGTGCAGCGTTGACTTGCGTGACGGCAATCAGGCGCTGATAACGCCCATGGGGATAGAAGAAAAATTAAAATTTTTTCACACGTTGACGGACTGCGGTTTTAAAGAAATTGAAGTTGGGTTCCCTTCCGCTTCGGATACGGAATACGAAGTGCTGCGTACGCTTATCGAAGGGGGGCATATTCCCGACGATGTTTGGATTCAGGTGTTGGTGCAGGCGCGAGAAGAGCTGATCCGCAAAACCTTTGAGGCTGTGCGGGGAGCTAAGAATGTTATCATTCATTTTTACAATTCCACATCCACTTTGCAGCGCAAGGTGGTTTTCGGCAAGGATGAGCGAGGTATTACCGACATCGCTGTCGCAGGAGCCAGACTTATCAGGGAACTGACGGAAGCGGAAACTGCGGACAGCGACATGAATATTCGTTATGAGTATTCTCCGGAAAGTTTTACCGGTACGGAAATAGATTTTTCCGTCAGCATTTGCGAGGCGGTTATGGAAGAATTGGGAGCTACGGAAGAAAATCCGGTCATTCTCAATCTGCCGTCGACGGTGGAGATGTCTACGCCAAATACCTACGCCGATCAGATAGAGTATTTTTGCCGTCATCTGAAAAATCGCGCTGCTGCCATCATCAGTTTGCATCCTCATAACGACAGGGGCTGCGGTGTCGCTTCCGCAGAACTGGGATTGATGGCAGGCGCGGACAGGCTGGAAGGAACGCTTTTCGGCAACGGCGAGCGTACCGGCAATCTCGATTTGGTGACAGTGGCGCTGAACATGTTCACTCAAGGTATCGATCCGCAGCTGGATTTTTCCAATATCCTGGAGTTGAAGCACGTTTATGAGCAATGCACCGGCATGCGTGTACCTGAACGTCAGCCTTACGTCGGCGAGCTTGCTTTTACAGCTTTTTCCGGTTCACATCAGGATGCCATACGCAAGGGTTATGAATATATGCAAAACAGTGGCACAAAATTTTGGGAAGTTCCGTACTTGCCCATAAATCCTGCCGACCTGCGCCGTCAGTACGAACCTGTGATCCGCATCAACAGCCAGTCCGGAAAGGGCGGAGCGGCTTATGTACTGGAGCAGGCTCTGGGTTATCGCTTACCCAAGGAGATGCATCCTGAATTCGGAGCCATGGTTAAGAACGCCGCCGATACATTCGGTGACGAATTGAGCCGGGAGCAGATCGTGGAAATATTCCGCCGTGAATATGTAGAACTTACAGGTAAATACAAACTGCTGAGCTACCGTTTTACGGAGATGAAGGACGCGGAACGTACCGGCTGCCGTTTTGACGGTTCGCTGCTGATAAACGGCAGTGAATATCAGCTTACCGGCAGCGGCAACGGTCCCATCGATTCATTTTTTCAAGCCATATCCGCTCTGGGATTGGGCGGCTATTCTTTTATCAATTATCACGAACATTCCATCGCCGGCGGTTCCGATGCCAAAGGCATCTGTTACATTGAGTTGCAGCGTCCCGACGGCAGACATATTTTCGGCGCCGGTATTCATGCCAATATCAACGTGGCGGCATTGTTGGGAATTTTGTGCGCCGTAAACAGAGCGGAGCAGGAGTAGATTAAAAAAAGACGGTTTTGATTACGACGTAAAGATACGTTTAAAGTAAATATAAAAATGCTTCCGGTTTTACCTGTCGGCAGGTATTACAGCAGGAAAAAGGGCAGCGTAAAAAGAATATAAACGAGAGCAGACCGTAAAAAATTATAAGGAGATGAATTATGAAAGCATTTGTAAAAAATTATTTGGCGGAGCGCTACTCGGATTATGTCAAGGATTTGGAAACTCTGACTAATATTGATTCCGGCAACGGAGATCGTGAGGGCACGGAAGCCGCTAATAAATTTGTGGCAGCCAAGATGCAGGAGTTGGGAGCCACTACGGAATTCAGATATAATGACAGAGCCTGCCATCTCATTTCCCGCCTGAGGGGCGAAGGTGATAAAACAATCCTTCTGGTTGCTCACGTAGATACGGTATTTAAAAAAGGCGAAGCTGCTAAAAGACCTTTTACGGTGGATGAGAACAATTTTGCCTGGGGGCCGGGCGTGGGTGATGACAAAGCTACGGTAGTGGAAGTTATTTACGGATTGCAGGCGCTTTGCGCCGCAGGCTTTAAAAATTTCAAGGAAATTATTTACTATACAAACGGCGAAGAAGAGGGCGGTTCTCCCATGGCGGAAGAAATTGTCGCCGAACTTTCGCAGCAGTCGGATTTCGCTATCATCATGGATGTGGCCAGACCGGATTGGGGTATTGTGACACAGCGCAAGGGCAATGCCAAATATAAAGTCGAAGTGAAAGGTATCGGCGGCCATCACGGCAATGCTTCCCAGGAATGCGCCAACGCTATCCATCAACTGGCATACACCATTACGGAGCTGCATAAGCTGGCCAGCCCCATGCCGGGACATCCGTCCGAATTTACTTCCGAGGCTTTGAAGGCTCGCGGCATTGTGGACGCCGGGCAGTTCATCCCGCAGAACACCGTCAATGTGGGAGTCATCGGTTCGAGCAACGACAAGATCAGCGTTATCCCGTCTGACGCGTATTGCGAAGTAAACGTGCGCTGCTTTACCATTGAAGAGCAGCAGCGTCTTGATGCGGAAATAAAAGCTTTGTCAGATAAGATTGTTATTCCAGGAACTGTTGTTACCGTCAGCGGCGGCATTGTTACCGGCCCGATGCAGAAAACCGCTCAGGCGCAGAAAATGGTTGACGTGTACAAGCGCATCGTTAAGGAAGAGTTTGGCGGCGACGTTTCCGAATGGGTTGCAGGCGGTCTTACGGACGGCAATCGCACGGCAAAATTCGTGCCTACGCTGGACGCTTTGGGCGTGGAGAATTATGACGAGCATACGGATCATGAATCCGTCGATCTGAACACCGCTGTTCCCAGAACGGCAGCTTTCGCTCTGACATTGGCGGAGCTGGCGGAAATTTTCTGATAAACAATATAAAATTATTTAAAGGCTTCCGCAACTCTGAACGTCTGCGGAAGCCTTATCCTTTTGCAAAGTGGCAAATAGCCTTGAAAATAAACCGTCGGAGTGATATCATTAACTGAGAACGTATTTAAGTACGCAGCGTAATAACAGCTGAGGGAAAAATGAGGCTGAACGCGGAAAGGAATTTTGATATGTGTAAAGAGAAAAACGCTTTAGATGCGGTGATGGACGTTTTTAGTACAAGTCAAGAGGCCGAGCAATATCCGGAAGCCGCAGGCTCCGCACTTTTGAAAATCATCGATCATTTTCTTGTGTGCCGCCCGGGTCTGACGGAAGGTATCGAAATGCTCTACACGAAAGGCATCATCGACTATAAGCTGAGAAGTAAATTCTATGCGGCAGGCAGCTGTGAGGAAAAACCGCAGCAGAGCCTGTGCGATATTTGCGGTTGGTTCATGGATAAGGTTGGCGTTTCCGCGGAGCAGCTGGAAGAGCATAAAGCTTCCGTGGCAGCATATGCTGAAAGAATGTATGAACTGGGCGCTTTGGAGAAATCCAAGGGGCATAAAATCGCCGCCAAAACTTATTTTGAGTTGGCAGCGGATAAAGGTCATGAGGCTGCAGCAGCTTTGCTGGACGAAGAAGCTGAGGTTGCAGAATATATGAAAACCATGTACAAGCTAGGTCTGGCGGAGGAACGCAAGGGACATAATATTTGTGCCGGAACGTATTTCGAATTGGCAGCCGCCAAGGGTTGCCCCTACGCTGCGGAAAAACTGGCTGAACGCAAAGAGTATGCTATGCGGATGCACGCTTTAGGCGAAGCTGAAGCTGCCAAGGGACACAAAATAGCCGCCAAAACTTATTTTGAACTGGCTGCTGCCAAAGGCTGCCCCGTTTCCAAGGCTAAACTGGCGGAGTTATAAAGTTTGCGGCGGTTCCGTCGGGCATGAGCTGACGGATTTTGAACTGAAAATATTAAAAGCACTCACTGATGTGACACGTAATGTGCGCATTTTGTGAGTGCTTTTTTTGTAATTTGGATGATTTTGTGTTCGTAATCTATTGTTTTAGATTTTTTTGTTTGCGGTGGAGTTATCCTGCCGCCTGTTTTTATAAAAACAGTTTATCGACGTCCACCCGTTTATCCATAAGCTTTGCTTCAACAAGAAATTCCTGGGTAGCTTTAAGATTATTTTTGGCGGCAGCGTTGACTTCCATGGAGAAATCGTAAAGGGGATACATGTCGCGGACAGCAGCCGCATCCAAACCTGTGGCTTTGGAAGTCATGCTCACAGCTTCCGCTTCGTGTTCCTGCATGAATTTGAGAGTATCGCGCTGAACTTTGACAAAAGTGTCTACGAGAGTTTTATTTTCTTTGTAAAATTTTTCGCTGGTGGCAGTCAGCGTAAGACCGGAAACAAGTCCTTCGCCGTTGGTTACGACGTTAAGTCCCTGCTGTTTGGCAGTGTATGCCAGAGGTCCCGCCAAAAGAACGGCATCGGCGCTGCCGCTTTCCAATGCCGCTTTTGCCGCCGGCAGTCCCATGGAAACAAAATTAACGTCCTTTATGGTAAGCCCGCCGCGCTTCAGATAAGCTGCCAGCAGTTCATGCAAGATAGTTCCTTTAGGTCCGGCGACAGTTTTACCCTTGAGTTTTTCCGGAGCGTTCAGATCTGCATCCTTGCTGAAAAGCATGAACGCTTTCGGCGCGTTGGCGTAGACGCTGATGATTTTTATGTCGGCGCCACCTGATGCCGCTATGAGTACGGACGAGCCGCCTACGCAGTTCAGCAGCTGGATGTCGCCGGAAGCCAGCGCTGCCGTTTGCTCCGCGCCGGAAGTAATGGTGGAGTATTCAAAGGGCAGTCCGTGCTCCTTGTAAGCGTTCTCAAAGCTTTGCCGCTCTTTCTGCACGATGCTGGGTACGTTAAGGGGCGCTTGTACATAGGTCATGACAATTTTTTTGACAGAGGGTTTGTCCGCTTTCTTTTCCGCGCCGCCAAAGCAGCCGACAAGTAAGGTTAAGGTCAGCAGAGTAGCTGCCAGAACGAGAAATTTTTTCTGCATAATAAGCTTCCTTTCCGTAAGTATTTATTTTTCAAGCAGAGCTTGTAAGATAACTTTTTTAAGTGCCGCATAAGGCTTGTCGAGAATGTCGCGTCCTGCGAGCGGCGGCAGGTCGAAAGATTTTTCGATGCGACCGTTGTTGAGGATGAGGATTCTTTCCGCCAGGGTCAGCGCTTCGTCGAGGTTATGAGTCACCAGGATAAAGCCTGTTCCGGTAAGCTTCCTTATTTTCAGTAATTCCTGTTGCAGTTGCAGCCTTGTAAAATAGTCCAACGCCGCAAAGGGTTCATCCATGAGGATGAGGTCGCTTTTGCAAGCCAAGGTTCTGGCAAGTGCCGCGCGCTGCTGCATGCCTCCGGAAAGTTGGTGGGGATAGGCGGCGGCAAATTTTGTCAGTCCGGTAATTTCCAGCAGGTCGTCGACATAGGGAACTTCCGCCGTCGCTCCGAGGAGAATATTTTCGCGGCAGGTGAGCCAGGGCATCAGCCTGGCTTCCTGAAACACCATGCCGAGGCGCAGCCGCTCCGGCAGAAAAATACTGCCGCTGTCCGGTGTTTCTAAGCCGCAAATCAGGCGCAGCAGCGTTGTTTTGCCGCAGCCGCTTCTGCCCAGGATCACGGTGGCGCCGGAACAGTCCGCTGTCAGGGAAAGATCCTCCAGCACCGTATGCGCGCCGTTTTCCAAAGGAAAGATTTTCGTTAAACTTGTAATCTGCAGCAATGCCATTTAGTCATTCTCCTTATATGGGAGCAGTTTTTTTTGCAGCATTCCCATACAAAAATCAAGCAATATGCCAAGAAAGCCGAGACAGATGATGCCCACCAGAGCTTTGTCCGTTCTGGACATGATTTGCGCGTCCAGAATCAAATAGCCGATGCCGCTGCCTGCGGCTATCAGCTCCGCTCCGATGATGGCGCGCAGAGCATAACCCAACCCGATGCGCAGACCTGTAAAGATATTGGGCAGCGCGGCGGGCAGACGAATTTTGAAAAATATTTGCCGCGGTGTCAGTCCCAGTACCTGACCCACTTCCGGCAGCTTCGGATCGCAGTCGCGCAGACCGGCGTTGAAGTTGAGCAGCAGCGGACCGAAGGTGGCCAGGACTATGACGATAATTTTCGGCGCTTCGCCGATGCCGCTCCACAGTATGAGCAAAGGTATGAGAGCCAGAGGCGGGACATGACGCAAAAATTCCAGCAGACTTTCGTGGTAAGGGCGCGCCGCCGGCAGCAGGCAGCCTGTCAAGGCGAACAGAAAAGTAATGATTATGGATAAGGAAAAGCCTGTCAGGACACGGCGCATGCTTATGAAGACAGCTTCGGCCAGCTCTCCGTTCAGGAGCATCGAAGTAAAGGTCTGCCAAGTTTGTTGCGGCGAGGGGAGCAGGTAAGGCGTCCACAGCTCCAGGCTGCAGGCCAGCTGCCAGAGCAGCAGCACCGCAAAAAAAGCCGCCGAAGTTTTCAATATTTTGCCGAACTTTTGCTTCATTGCTCCACCTCCCTTGCGTATGAAAATATTATAACCTATGACGAAACAAATCTCAAATTACACAATTTTCGACTGCAGAAAAGCAGCAGGATTAAGAAAAAACTTTTTAACGCTGTTGACTGTATAGCAAGTGCATGGTTTAGACTGAAGCAGTGTATTCATCTGCTTTCGCATTCATTTGGAGAGAAATGCGGAGGAAAAATTTTTGGTGGAGGATGATTGATGTGTCAAGGTGTAAAAAAGCAAATTTGTTGCTGACCGCGGGCGTTTTGTTGGCGCTGACCGGAGCGGGGCAGGCTTTAGCGCACGCTTCTTTTGAACTGGAGCCTTTGGTTGTGGAGGCATACGCTCGGAAAGTTTTGCCGGGCGGTTATGTCAACACGGGAGGGCAAGTTGGTCTGCTTGGTAAAAGAGAGTCTTTAAACACGCCTTTTACGGTGGGAAATTTTACGGAGCAGAGCTTTCTGGATTTTGTGGGTCCCAATCAGGCGGTGGATAATGTTCTGGTGAATATGCCTTCGGTGACACAGGTGGGAACAATGCTGCATCAGGATTTTGCCATTCGCGGTCAGTACATCGACGGCAGTTCCGCCGGCTATATGAACGGTGTGCCGGGCATGGGCGGGCAGTTTGTCAATCCGCTTCTCGCTGCCGAAAGCATCGAGATTATGGCGGGACCGAGTAAAGTTATCAGCGGAACCTTTGCCGGCGGCGACCGTTCCGGAGCCGGTATGATGAATTTTACTTCCAAGAAGGCCGGAGCCGAACCGCTGACGCGTTACCGGCAAACTTTTTCCGGCAGGAGCGGCAGAGTGGAAGCGCTGGATGTGGGACACCGGTTCGGTAAGGAGATGGAGTGGGGCGTCAGAGTAAACGCGCAGTTGGCTGCCGGCAATCCATCCATGTACGATGCTGTTCATAATGAACACGGCTTTTACGTCAACATCGACCACATTTGCCGAGAGGCTAAAAGTAATTTTTTAATCGGTCACAGGAAATATGAGATTGAAAAAGGTCTGCGCTGGTTCGGTTTAGGCAAAAGGCTCACTAAACTTCCGGCAGCGCCTGACGGAAGCACTGGTTACAGTTTCGACGGCATTGAAAAGGAAAGCTGGGGTACTATGGCCGTTCTGAATCATGAGCAGAAACTCAATAACAATTGGAAAGCTTTTTTCAACGGCGGTCTGACCAAAGGTAATCTGCGCAAAAATATTACCGGTCAGGGCAGTATGCTTTATATTACTTCAGATGAAGGCGATTTTGACGGCCGTTATTTTACCAGAAGAAGTCCGGGAAAAAAATACTATGGTCAGATAGGTGTGCGCGGGGAACTGGCAACGGGGAAAATAAAACATGATATTGTGGCGGCGGCGGACAGATCCTGGTCGAAATCTTATGTTGGCGTTGTGGAGGGTTACGGTTTTACCAATTTTCCCGGACCGGGAGGCAATATCTATACCGGTTTGAAACCTTACAGCAGCGTCAAGATACCGGAATTCCATAATTTTCATATCAGTTCTTCTAAATATTGGGGATGGTCTTTGGTGGATACAATGTCCGTAGATAAATGGGATATTATGCTGGGCGTGCATAAACATAACGCTGCCGTATATAGCTATAACGTTCAGGATCAGCTTACCAAGAGCGTCAAATCCGACGGGATGTGCCCTTCCTATGCCGTGACTTACAAACCGACCGATAATTTATCCCTGTACGCTTCCCACGGAGAATTTTTTGACTCCGGCTTTATTGTGGGGCAGGGTTACACTAATGAAGGCAGCGTCATCTCGCCGGCCAAAAAGAAGGAAAACGAGCTGGGCATAAAATATCTGAATAAGGGGCTTTTGGCAACGTTGGCTTTTTTCGATACCAAGGCCGCTTCCACTATGGCGGTGTATGAAACAGATGATTTCAGTGATAAACCTTATCTGGCCAACGATGCGGAGACTGAATATAAGGGCGTGGAGTTATCCGTGAACGGCAGGCTTTCCAAAAAGTTGAACTGTTTCGGAGGATTTATGTATATGAAGGGCGTGCGCAACAAAACTGAAAAAGGGTTGCTGGACGGGTATAGAGTTAACGGTATTCCTCGCGTGAACGGAGTTTTAGGTTTGCAGTACAATCCCGACGAGCATTGGTCGTTGGTGGCTCGCGGTGTGTATACCGGCAGCGCTCCGATTTCCGACGGCAAGTTTACCGTACCGTCCCACCTGACTTATGATGCCGGTGTGAAATATAAAACGAAGCTTGGGCAAGTTCCGGTGACTTTCAACGCCATGTGCTACAATCTGACGAACAGGAATTACTGGATAGCTTACGGCAGCAGTCTGCATGTTTCCAGTCCGAGGACCCTCATGCTGTCGGCTCAGTTTGATTTGTGAAAATAAAAATCGGTTTTCGCTTGCAGGCGGAAACCGATTTTTTGTATTTTGACGAATATCAGCAGAAAAATGAAAACCGCCGTTAAAGGCGGTGATATATTTGGTGACCTCGATTGGATTCGAACCAACGATCTTCTGCTCCGGAGGCAGACGCTTTATCCACTGAGCTACGAGGCCGTCATGCTGTAAAGCCTTACTATTATAAAACACTTTTGCAAAGATTTGTCAAGGTCATACAGGGATTTTCTTTAATAAATTTTTGCCCCTTATTTTCTGCATTTTGCTGTAACAGTTTGTTTTTGAATAGTTCTTTGCCACCTTCTTTTGAATGTTAAATTTATTTTGCATTTCAGCTTAAAAGTGTAAAAATAAAAAATCCGGCTGTTTTTCGTGTATAATGTACTTTGCTGTTACTTTTGTTGAGGTACTTTGGAACAATCGGCAAACGATGCTTTTGTTGATATACAGTTTTCTTAAAACGCTGTGCCGCAGTTTTTATTTAACTTTAACTCAGACAAACATAATGTACTAGGCATCTTTGAATTGCGTGAGAGTATCTCCGGCAATGCGATAAACTGTACAATCAGACATAGGTTCTGCTCCTAGAGAAAGATAAAAATCGATACTGGATTGATTCCAATCAAGACACCACCATTCCAAGCGACCGCATCCTCGTTCCAAAGCGATGGCTATTAACAGCCTTTTGAAAAAGTTTTTCAGCGTAAAAAATCTGTTTTGGCATAATATTTTGCAACTTCTCTGCGGGAAGAGGCTGCAACAGTATAAAAAACTGTAATTAGTGAATGGCGGTGTATATTATCCGCTAAAAGTGTTATAATAATAAAATGATCCGGTTAACTGTGTATTAAAGGAGTATTCATGATAGTTACAAAAGAAAAAGTTCATTTTTACGAAACAGATAAAATGGGAGTGGTGCATCATTCCAATTATTTGCGCTGGTTCGAGACCGCCAGGGTGGAATATTTGCGCCGATGCGGCGTCAGCCTCAACGCTATGCTGGCGGACGGAGTGGTCTTTCCCATTACTGAGGTGCGCCTTAAATATAAGAATTCCTGCGATTTTGATGATGAAATCGAAGTGCAGGCCTATATGAGTTCTTTCACCAAAGCCAAAATGGAATTTACCTATAGGGTTATAAGATGCAGGGACGGAGCCGTAGCTGTGACAGGTTTTACGCAAAATGTTTTTACCAATACAGGCGGGCAGATCATCAGGCTGGGGCCGGAGTGGTATGACAAAATAAAAGCTTATGTCGATCATGATGAACCGTGGAAGGAGTAATATACAGATGAAAAAATACGAAATTGTCGCCGTTCCTACGAAGATATTGACTCACCATGACGATATCTGTGAAGCTGTTGCGGAGTACGGCGGCGATAAAATAGGGCCTGACGATGTAGTATGCGTGGCTGAGAGTGTCGTAGCCATCACTCAGGGGCGCGCTCTGCACTGTGAAGAATTTAAGCCGGGCTTATTGGCCAAGACTCTTTGTCGGTTGTTCCCGTCTTACGGAAGTATCAGCGGTTGGTACAGTATGCAGGCGTTGATAGACGCCGAGGGCGGTCTGCGAGTCCTGTGGGCGGTCATTTGCGGTTTTGTAGCCAAGTGTTTCGGTATCAGCGGTACTTTTTACAGAATGGCGGGAGAACAGGCCAGGCTAATCGACGATATTACGGGAACGATGCCGCCTTACGATAAACATATTGTCTACGGACCGGCCGATCCTGCCGGCGTGGCGCGAAAAATTACGGCGGCCTGCGGCTGTTACGGAGCGGCTGTGGCGGATGTGAACGATCTTAAACGATCTGCCGTCCTCGGCGTTTCCGAAGGAGTGGACGCCGATCTCGTTGCGGAAATTCTCATCGACAATCCTTTCGGCAACGGCAGTCAGCGTACTCCTATCTGTATTATAAAGAATTATCGCAACTGACGGAGGGAAGAGAATGTTTATTTTGGCACTGAAGATATTGGCTGCGCTCTTTGTCGCAGCGATATTGGTAGTATGGTTGTATATTTATTTGCAGGGAGATTCCGCCGTCGCCCTAGTCAAAGAAAAAGTCGGAGCGCCTGTGAAGATTTCCTGCACGGCGGAGCAATTGGACTTTTATGTCGACATTCCCTGTCTGAATGCCGGCAAGGAAGAGGGAACCATTTTGGACGCTTTTCTGCGTGTTTATTTGCCGGAAGAGCAGTACGACGGTGTGCGTATCCGCGGTAAAGTGAACTTGGCGGATAAACCGCGGCAAGACGATTACTTTGAAGCCGAGCTTATCGGCGCTGGCGTTACCAAGATGTTGCGCCTGTATTTGGAGGTTTGTCCAAAGCGTGGTAAAAGTATGCAGGAAGCTTTGGCGGAACTGCCAGATTATGAAATCGGAGTATTTGTGGAAGGAAGGGGCAGGACTGCTCTGCGCTACATCAAGGAATACATTACGATTTCCGCGGCGGATCTACGAAAGTTTGTTGCTTAATGCGGAAAACATTGACAATTTTGTGAATCTAGTTTATAATCTCTGGAAATGAATTTTCCGGCGCAGGGGCGTACGGATCACGGAGGTCTGTCGCAGAGGCGAGCAGCAGCCGTGAAGGCATCCTGCAGGGAAAGCTGCCGATTTTTCGGCGGATATTTTATAAGTATACTTTGTAACTATTGTTGTGCACGATTAGGCGTAAGGAGCGGTTCTCATAGCGATGGGAGTTGTTCCGCGCGTTGCAGCTCTTTAGTTTGCATTGCAATTTGAGGAGGAATAATTGTGTCCACAGCTCTTATCATCTTAATATTGTACATCGTTTCTCTTTTCGGCATCAGCTGGTATGCGAAAAAACGCAGCGAGGGCAACAACGAAGACTACGCTTTGGCAGGTCGTAAATTATCGGCTCCGCTGATTTGCGTTACAATTATCGGTTTGGCGGTAGGCGGTGCGTCCACCGTAGGTGTTTCGGAACATGCTTTCCGCGTAGGTCTTAGTGCAGGCTGGTACACCATTGCCTGGGCTTTAGGCGCTTTGGCCATGGGTATTTTTATGGCTAAAAAGTATCGTGAACAGAACATTACCACTATCACGGAACTCATAGAGCGTCATCACGGACCGGGCGCCGTTGTGTTGGGCGTTTTCTGTCAGATTGTTATTCAGCTGGTAATAATTTCTTTGCAGTATATCGCCGGCGGCAGCATATTGCACGCCATCCTTCCGGAAATATTTGACTTCAAAACGGGTATGATAGTCAGCGCCGTCACTTTTATCGGCATTACTTTCATCGGCGGTATGTGGTCCGCTTCCCTTTCCAATGTTTTGAATATCGTCCTTATATATGTCGGCATTTTAGCGGCCACTTTCGTGCAGTTCCGCAAGATAGGCAGCATGGAAACTCTGGCAGCTTCTTTGCCGACCAACGTACCCTGGTTCAGTTTCACTGAAGGTGTGGGACTGGTTACGATAGCCAGCTGGTGCGTCACCTTGATTACGGTAAATCTTTCTTTGCAAAGCATTCTGCAGATTTCTTTGGGAGCTAAAGATGCGGCAACGGCGAAAAAAGGATTCATCTGGGGCGGCATCCTGATGCTTCCGGTAGGTGTCCTCGCCGCTTTCCTCGGCATCGTCGCGAAAGCCATGTATCCGAATGCGCATGCGGCTTTGGCTCTGCCGCAGGTTATCGTAGGACTGCAGCCTCTGCTTGCAGGCATAACGCTGGCTGCTCTCTGGGCGGCGGATGTTTCTACGGCGTGCAATCTGCTTTTGAGCGCCGGAACGCTTTTTTCTTCAGATATCTACAAGCGCTTCATCAATCCCGAATGCTCTGATAAAAAACAACTGACTGTCACAAGGTTGTGCGTTGTCATCAGCGGCATTTTGACACTGGGGTTGGCGATGAGCGTGTCCAGTATCCTGGGAACCATCATGATAGGCCTGGCTTTGACGGCGGCCTTCACGATGATCGTAATCGTCGCTTTATTCTTTCCGAAGTATACTTGTAAGGAAGCAGGTTTCTGGACACTGCTCGCCGGTTTGCTGATGATAGTGCTTTGGCAGCTGACGCCGGCGGTAAGAATTTTCCCGAATGTCATATACATGGAATGGATAGTGGTCATTTGCACTTATGTGTCGGTGTCGATTTTCTGCAGAAACAGAAAGCAGCAAAACTGAACTTGAATTTAAACGGAACTTTCTCAGCTGAGAAAGTTCCGTTTTTATCTGTAAAATTATTTACAATTTTGCCGGCGTAAAACATCTGCACGCAAAGTAAATATAAATTTTTTATAAAAAAGTTACAGCGGCAAGGCAATTTTGCTGTGCAAAACATACATTAAAAAGGTATTGCCGCAGCTTAAAAAGAGTCTGTTTGAAACACTTGGGGACGTGTAAAAAGAATCAGGCATAATCAAGCCGTTTAAAGGTGATAAAAAAATTACGTTTTTTTATAAATTTTGTTGACATATAAAATTGCAGGTGTTAAAATAGTTGAGTATTGCGGGAGAAGTATGCTTTTTTGAGGGGGTAGCCATGACTCTTGAAGCTTTAAAACAAGCAGAGAAACGCGCTGTCGGCATCAAGCAGACGGAAAAGGCCGTTGTCAAAGGCAATGCTGCAACTGTCTACATAGCCTGCGACGCTGACGAAAGACTGGTGGCCGGAATTACGGCTTTGTGTCGGGAGCACGGCGTAGAAGTCGTCAAAACAGACACGATGCTGGAATTGGGAAGAGCCGGAGGCATCAATGTCAAGGCTGCAGCTGCTGCGATACTTAAATCCTGATAAGGGCCGGGCAATTGTTCGGTTTTTATAAATATTAAATCTTAATGTATGGAAAGGAGGTGCCGATATGCCTACAATTAATCAGTTGATCCGCAAAGGCAGACAGGTTTTGGAGTCCAAGTCAACTTCTCCGGCGTTGAAAAACTGCCCTCAGAAGCGCGGCGTATGTACTCGTGTGTACACAACCACACCGAAAAAACCTAACTCCGCTTTGCGTAAAGTAGCTCGTGTACGTTTGACCAACGGCATCGAAGTAACTGCTTATATCCCAGGTATCGGCCATAATCTTCAGGAACACAGCGTTGTTCTGATCAGAGGCGGAAGGGTAAAAGACCTTCCGGGCGTGCGTTACCATATCATTCGTGGTGCTCTTGATACTGCAGGTGTTGCCAACCGCAACCAGTCCCGTTCCAAATACGGCGCAAAAAAAGCAAAAGCAAAAAAATAAGCAAAGAGACTATGAAATGATATTATCCTTGAAGGAGGGAAACACATGCCGAGAAAAGGCCCTGTAACAAAAAGAGACGTACTGCCGGATCCGGTGTACGGTTCTAAACTTTTAACAAGATTTATAAACAAAATCATGCTCGACGGCAAAAAAGGTGTCGCTGAGCGTATAGTATACGACGCTTTCGATTTGGTTCGCGCCAAAACAGGCAAGGATCCTTTGGAAGTATTCGATGCTGCCATGCAAAACGTGATGCCTCTGCTTGAAGTGCGCGCACGTCGTGTCGGCGGCGCCAACTATCAGGTTCCCGTGGAAGTACGCGCTGACCGCAAAACCACTTTGGGTATCCGCTGGCTGGTAAATTATTCCCGTCTTCGCGGCGAACGTACCATGTGTGAACGTGTAGCGGGCGAAATCCTGGACGCTTCCAACGGTACCGGCGCATCTGTAAAGAAACGCGAAGATACTCATAAGATGGCAGAAGCAAATAAAGCGTTTGCTCATTACCGCTGGTAATGACCTGTCTCATTTGATTTGAGGAGGAAATAATAGTGGCTAGAGAAATACCACTCGCGAGAACAAGAAACATTGGCATCATGGCTCACATTGATGCTGGTAAGACCACTACTACCGAACGCATTTTGTTCTACACCGGCAGAGTACATAAAGTTGGAGAAACCCATGAAGGCGGCGCTACCATGGACTGGATGGCGCAGGAGCAGGAACGCGGTATTACCATTACCTCAGCTGCTACCACAACCTATTGGGCAGGCTCCGAAGGTCAGTTTGATAAACATCGTATCAACATCATTGACACTCCGGGCCACGTTGACTTCACTGTAGAAGTTGAACGTTCTCTGCGCGTACTGGACGGATCCGTAGCGGTGTTCTGCGCTAAAGGCGGCGTTGAACCCCAGTCTGAGACCGTATGGCGTCAGGCTGACAAATACGGCGTTCCTCGTATGGCATATGTTAATAAAATGGATATCACCGGTGCCGACTTCTACAATGTTGTCAGCATGATGAAAGATCGTCTTGGCGCCAATGCCGTTCCGGTAATGCTCCCCATCGGCTTCGAAGATACCTTCAGCGGTATGGTCGATTTGGTAAAAATGAGAGCGATTACTTACAAGGACGCGCAGGGCAAAGAAGAAATTTTCACCGATATCCCGGAAGATATGATGGAAAAAGCTCAGGAATACCGTGCGGCTCTACTGGAAGCAGTTGCCGAAGGCGATGACGAGCTGATGATGAAATATTTGGAAGGCGAAGAAATTACCGAAGAGGAAATCGTAGCCGGTATCCGCAGACAGACCATAGCCTGCAAAATGACGCCGGTATGCTGCGGTTCTTCCTACAGAAATAAAGGCGTTCAGCCGATGTTGGATGCGGTAGTTGCATACATGCCGTCTCCTCTGGATATTCCGCCTATCAAAGGTGTCAACCCCGACACAGGCGAAGAGGATTGCCGTCCTTCCAGCGACGAAGAACCTTTCTCCGCTTTGGCGTTCAAGATTATGACCGACCCGTTTGTCGGAAAACTTGCTTTCTTCCGCGTGTACTCCGGTCAACTTTCTTCCGGTTCTTATGTATACAACTCTACTAAGGGCAAGCGCGAGCGTATCGGACGTATTCTCCAGATGCACGCCAACCATCGTGAGGAAATTGAAATGGTTTACTCCGGTGATATTGCCGCTGCTGTAGGCCTGAAAGATACTACAACCGGCGACACTCTTTGCGATGAGAAAAAAGAGATCATCCTTGAGTCAATGGTGTTCCCGGATCCGGTAATCTCCGTAGCGGTTGAACCGAAGACGAAGGCGGATCAGGAAAAGATGGGTATCGCTTTGCAGAAGTTGGCGGAAGAGGATCCAACTTTCCGCGTACATACGGATGCGGAAACTTCCCAGACGATTATTTCCGGTATGGGCGAGCTGCATTTGGACATCATCGTGGACCGTCTGCTGCGTGAATTTAAAGTGGGCTGCAACGTGGGTAATCCGCAGGTTGCTTACCGTGAGACCATTCGTAAATCCGTTAAGTCTGAAGGCAAATTTGTACGTCAGTCCGGCGGTAAAGGTCAGTACGGTCATTGCTGGCTGGAGATTTCTCCGCGTGAACCCGGTGAAGGCTTCCTGTTTGAGAACAAGGTTGTCGGCGGTGCTATTCCCAGAGAATACATTGCTCCTATCGAAGCAGGTGTTAAGGAAGCCATGGAAAACGGTGTTGTTGCCGGATATCCGATGGTAGACATTGCGGTAACCGTTTATGACGGTTCTTACCACGAAGTCGACTCTTCCGAAATGGCGTTTAAAATCGCCGGCTCTATGGGCTTTAAAGCGGGCGCCGAAAAGGCAAGCCCGGTTATCCTCGAGCCTTATATGAAGGTAGAAGTTACCGTTCCGGAAGATTACATGGGCGATGTTATCGGCGATATCAACTCTCGCCGCGGACGTATCGAGGGCATGGAAGCCAGAAACGGCGCTCAAGTTATCAAAGCATTCGTTCCGTTGGCCGAAATGTTCGGTTATGCCACCGATCTGCGCAGCAAAACTCAGGGTCGCGGCAATTACTCCATGGAAGTAGATCACTACGAAGACGTTCCCAGAAATATCGCGGAAGCGATTGTGGCTAAAAATAAAGGCTGATACAGCCTGGTAAAACACCTTTAAGGAGGAAAACAGAAATGGCAAAGGCTAAATTTGAAAGAACAAAACCCCATCTGAATATCGGCACCATCGGACACGTAGACCATGGCAAGACGACCCTGACCGCAGCAATCACGAAAGTGTTGGCAGAAAGAGGCGGCGCACAGTTCATGGACTACAGCATGATCGATAAGGCACCGGAAGAGAGAGAACGCGGTATCACGATCAACACCTCTCACGTAGAGTATGAAACTGAAACCCGCCACTACGCACACGTAGACTGCCCGGGACACGCCGACTATGTAAAGAACATGATCACCGGCGCAGCGCAGATGGACGGAGCAATCCTGGTAGTATCCGCAGCAGACGGCCCGATGCCCCAGACCAGAGAGCACATCCTTTTGGCTCGCCAGGTAGGCGTACCGGCAATGGTGGTGTTCCTGAACAAAGTGGACATGGTAGACGACGCAGAGCTGCTTGAATTGGTAGAGATGGAAGTAAGAGAGCTGCTCAGCTCCTATGACTTCCCCGGCGACGACATTCCGGTGGTAGCAGGTTCTGCACTGAAAGCGTTGGAAGGCGACGCAGCATATGCAGAGAAGATCGTAGAGCTGATGGCGGCAGTAGACAGCTACATTCCGCAGCCTGAGCGCGCTACGGATCTGCCGTTCCTGATGCCGGTAGAGGACGTATTCACGATCACAGGCCGCGGCACGGTAGCAACAGGACGCGTAGAGCGCGGCACTGTAAAAGTAGGCGACACTGTAGAGATCGTAGGAATGCAGGAAGATAAGAGAACGACTGTAGTAACAGGCGTAGAGATGTTCCGCAAGATGATGGACGAAGCGGTAGCCGGCGACAACATCGGCTGTCTGCTGCGTGGCATCGACCGTAAAGAGATAGAACGCGGTCAGGTATTGTCCAAACCGGGCAGCATCCATCCGCACACAAAATTCAAAGGAGAAGTGTACGTGCTGACCAAAGAAGAGGGCGGCCGCCACACACCGTTCTTCAACGGCTATCGTCCGCAGTTCTACTTCCGTACGACGGACGTGACGGGAGTAACCGAGCTTCCGGAAGGAGTAGAGATGGTAATGCCCGGAGACAACGTAACGATGAAGGTAGAGCTGATCACCCCGATCGCTATCGAAAAAGGACTGCGTTTCGCTATCCGTGAAGGTGGCCGTACAGTAGGCGCAGGCGTTGTTGCTGAAGTAGAAGAGAAATAA
>JAXFPC010000028.1:0-89659 GCA_034180005.1 Acidaminococcaceae bacterium
GGCGGATATACGGCAATGGAATCGCCGGAGTGGACACCGGCCCTCTCCACGTGTTCCATAATACCCGGGATCAGCACCGTCTTGCCGTCGCAAATAGCGTCCACTTCCACCTCTGTTCCCTGCAGATAATGATCGACCAGCACCGGATGTTCATGAGAAGCCTTCACGGCATTGGCCATATAATATCTGAGTTCGTCATCATTGTAGACTATCTCCATAGCCCTGCCGCCTAAAACATATGAAGGTCTGACCATGGTAGGATAGCCGACATCATGAGCCGCCGCCAATGCACCGTCAGCATCGTAAACAGTATGTCCCTGCGGTCTGGGAATATCGCAATCAGTCAAAAGCTGTTCAAAGCGTTCTCTGTCTTCCGCCCTATCAATACTGTCCACACTGCTTCCCAAAATTTTTACACCGACCCGTGATAAAGGTCCCGCCAAATTGATTGCCGTTTGTCCGCCGAATTGAACAATTACTCCTTCCGGACATTCTTTATCAATAACGTTAAGCACATCTTCCAAAATTAATGGTTCGAAGTAAAGCTTGTCTGAAATATCAAAATCTGTGGATACAGTTTCAGGATTGTTGTTGATTATGATGGTTTCATATCCCAGTTCTTTCAGAGCCCAAACGCAGTGTACGGAACAGTAGTCAAATTCCACGCCCTGTCCTATGCGTATGGGGCCGGATCCCAGTACGACAACTTTCTTTTTATCAGTCCGTTCAACTTCGTCTTCCGAAGCGTAGCATGAATAGTAATACGGAGTAGCAGCCTCAAATTCCGCTGCGCAGGTATCAACCATTTTGTAAGTCGGTAAAATTCCCAGCTGCTTGCGCATATCTCTTATTGCAAATTCATCTCTGCCGGTCAGACTACCAATCGCGGCATCAGTGAAACCCATCTGCTTAACTCGACGCAATAGACTTGCAGTGAGTTCATGGGACCGCAAAGCGCTTTCCATCTTGACAATATTTTGCAACTTGTGAAGAAACCATCTGTCTATCTTGGTAACGGCATGAATTTCCTCCACACATATCCCGCGCCGCAAAGCTTCAGCGATAACAAAGCAGCGTTCGTCGTCAATGCGCAGCAATCTTTCACGCAGTTCCTGTTCGGAAAGATCTGACATTCCGTCCATGCTCAGATGTATAACGCCTATTTCCAGAGAACGAACAGCTTTGAGCAAAGCGGCCTCAAAAGATCTCTCGATAGCCATAACCTCTCCGGTTGCTTTCATCTGCGTACCCAAAGTACGATCCGCCGTCACAAATTTATCGAAGGGCCAGCGCGGAAATTTTAAAACAATATAATCGATGGCCGGTTCAAAGCAAGCCTTCGTTTTTTTGGTAACGGCGTTTTCAATCTCGTCCAGGTTATAACCGACAGCGATCTTGGCTGTTACCTTGGCTATCGGATAACCTGTAGCTTTGGAAGCCAGCGCGGAACTGCGGCTGACCCTGGGATTTACTTCTATAACATAATAATCCTCAGAATAAGGATCAAGCGCCAACTGCACGTTGCATCCGCCTATGACTCCCAGCTCCCGCACGATGTCTATGGAAGCCTGACGCAACAGCTGTACCTCTCTGTCATTCAACGTCTGCACCGGAGCTACCACAATGGAGTCACCCGTATGCACACCCACCGGATCCATATTTTCCATGGAGCAGATGGTGATACAATTATCGGCAGCATCTCTTATAACTTCAAACTCAATTTCTTTCCAGCCGGCGATACTGCGCTCTATCAGACACTGTCCTATTGGACTGTAACCAAGTCCTTTCTGTACAATATCTATGAGTTGATCTTCATTTTCAGCTATGCCGCCGCCTGTGCCGCCGAGAGTGTATGCGGGCCTAACTATAAGAGGATAACCTATCCGGCGACCGAACTCGCAGGCCGCCATAATCGTTTCCACAATGGTGCTTTCCGGTATGGGCTGCTTGATTTTTTCCATGGTGGCTTTGAATTCTTCTCTGTCTTCGCCCTTTCTTATAGCTGCCACCTGCGTACCCAAAAGTCTTACGCCATATTCGCTCAGGATCCCTCTTTCCTCAAGCTCCATAGCCATATTTAGTCCGATCTGTCCGCCAAGTGTCGCCAATAAAGAATCCGGACGCTCACGCTTGATGACCGTCTCCAAAAATTCTATATTGATAGGCTCCACATAAACGCGATCGGCAATATGCACGTCCGTCATAATCGTGGCCGGATTGCTGTTGACAAGAACCACTTCCAGTCCTTCTTCTTTCAGAGCGCGGCATGCCTGCGTACCGGCATAATCAAACTCTGCAGCCTGTCCGATGATAATGGGGCCGGAACCTATTACGATAACTTTTTTAATATTGCTAAGCTTCGGCATATTAACGACCCTCCATTAAATCTATAAAGTGCCTGAAAAGATACTCATGCCCTCCCGGACCGGGACTTGCTTCCGGATGATACTGAACCGTAAAAGTCGGATGTTCCGCGTACTCCAAGCCTTCAACTGTTCCATCATTTACAGAAATGTGAGACACTCTGACAGCTTTACCCGCAAGTGATTTTTCATCTACAGCGTAACCGTGATTTTGCGCAGTGATGTAAATACGTCCGCTGTCAAGATCCTTCACAGGCTGATTGATCCCTCGATGGCCGAACTTCATCTTGTATGTGTCGGCGCCGTTGGCCAAAGCAGTAACTTGATGACCCATGCAGATACCGAAAATCGGTTTCTTCCCCAAAAGCTTTTTAACCATTTCAATAACCTCAGGCACATCCTTAGGATCTCCCGGCCCGTTGGAAAGAAAGATTCCGTCAGGATTGATGCGCAGAATATCCTCAGCAGGTGTAAAAGCCGGGAATACCGTCAGACGACAATCGAAATTGAGTAAATTCTGCAAAATATTCCTCTTGATTCCCAAGTCAAGTACTGCTACATTGTACCGACCTGCGCCTTCCGTATAAATTTCTTTTGTTGTCACACGAGCTATGTGATCGCGCATATCATCGCCCGCCAACAAAACGTCAATTTCATCTTGCGAAAAATCTGAGGGCACGATGACGCCTTTCAAAACACCGTGATTTCTTATTTTACGTGTGATAGCGCGGGTATCAACTCCCGTCAAAACAGGAACATTCATCCTCTCCAGAAAAACTGACAGCGTTTCCTCGCTGCGCCAATTGCTGGGAGTATCACACAATTCCCCGATAACATAGCCTGAAAAATAAGATTTTTTCCCTTGATTAAACATCCGGTTTATGCCGTAATTTCCCACTAAAGGATAAGTCATTACGACAATCTGCCCGCAAAAAGACGGATCGGTTAAAGTTTCCTGATAACCGCTCATTCCTGTAGTGAAAACAACTTCACCTACAGCACTGCGGTTGCCCAGAAAAGTTCCTTCATAAACGCTGCCGTCTTTTAAAACCAGTTTACCCTGCTTCAGTTCTTTGTGCATACAACACCATCTCTCATCACAAAATTTCCGGCGAGAATCGTCGCAACGGCTTTGCCTTTGCAGCGCTTGCCTTCATAGGGAGTAAATTTTCCCCTTGTATAAAATTTTGAACTGTCCACTGTCCATTCCAGTTCCGGATCGATAATAGTGATATCGGCAACGCTGCCTTCACGCAAGCTGCCACCTTTTAAATTGAAAAGCGCAGCCGGCTCCGAACTCATTTTGCTGATAATCGTATTCATGTCAAAAATTCCTGTGTGATACAGATCTGTCAACACTACGCCCAACGATGTCTCCAAACCGCAAAAACCGCAGGGAGCATTCCTGAACTCCACATCCTTCTCTTCGTGCGCATGAGGAGCGTGATCTGTAACAATAGCGTCGACCGTTCCGTCCAAAACAGCTTCCCTCATGGCCTCTACGTGTTCCGCGCTGCGTAATGGCGGACTCACACGTGTAGCTGTATTATATGAAGCACATGCTTCGTCTGTGAGCGTAAGATGATGCACCGTAACTTCACAGGTAACATTCACGCCCTTTTGTTTAGCTTGTCGAATGATGTCCACTGCGCCTTTGGAAGCCACGTGAGCAATATGCACATGAGCTTTTGTATATTCCGCTATGATACAATCGCGAGCAACGGCAATATCTTCCGCAATGGAAGGAATACCGGGCACGCCCATTTTAGCGGAAACGGCGCCCTCGTGCATATAGCCGTCCGTACCTAATTCAGGATCAATAGCGTGACAGATAAGAGCTTTGTCGAAAGCTGTTATATATTTAGCGGCAAGAAGGAAAAGACGCGTACTCTTTACGTAATGGCCGTCGTCGGAAAAAGCCATCGCTCCTTTTTGAGCCATGTCTCCCATCTCCGCCAGTTCCTCACCTTTTTCGCCTTTGGAGATAGCTCCTATCACCTCAACGTTGGCATAGCTCTCTTCAACAGCTCTCTGTTTGATACCGGAAACGATGATGGATGTATCAATTACCGGTTTCGTGTTCGGCATGCAGGCAACCGTTGTGATACCGCCGGCCGCAGCCGCCATAGTACCGCTTATGATATCCTCTTTTGCTTCCACTCCCGGTTCACGCAAATGCGTATGCAAGTCGATCAGTCCGGGAACCACGATCAAACCTTTGGCATCAAATACTTGATCCGTCGTGCTCTTCAGTTTTTTCCCCAAAGACTTAATGATACCGTCTTCAACAAGGATATCCATTACCGCATCTATTTTTTGGCTCGGATCTATAACCCGACCGTTCTTAATCAACGTTTTCAAAATTTTTACCTCCCATCAGCGTCAGGAATAAAAGAGCCATACGTACGGCCACACCATTTTGAACCTCGTCACGAATAGCGGCATTGTCACAGTATCCGACTTCCCAGGATATTTCCAGTCCCCTGTTCATGGGGCCCGGGTGCAAAACAGTCACATCAGGCTTTGCCAGAGCGAGACGTTTTTCATTGATTCCGTATATGCGGGCGTACTCCCTCGTTGTGGGGAACAAACCTTTCTTCTGCCGTTCCAACTGAATACGCAGAATATCTATTACGTCAGCATCCGCGACAGCGTCCTCTACGTTTTTATGCACAGTGACGCCCAACGATTCGATTTCCTGCGGCATAAGCGTCATAGGTCCGGCAACATGTACCTCCGCGCCAAACTTTCTCCATGCAGCGATGTTGGTGCGCGCAACACGACTGTACAGTATATCACCGACAATGGCCATTTTTAGTCCGCGCAAATCTTTGCCCTGCTCGCGTATGGTGAACAAGTCAAGCAATCCTTGAGAAGGATGTGCGTGAGCTCCGTCACCTGCGTTGATGACAACAGCATCTGATGTATTGGCCGCGTATACCGCTGCGCCTTCCACCGGATGTCGCATGACTATAGCGTCGCAAGCCATGGACTGCACCGTCAGAATAGTGTCTCTCAGACTTTCTCCCTTGACAACGCTGGAAGTGGAAGTTGTAATATTAACCACATCGGCTCCCAGATATTTTCCTGCCAACTCAAAGGAAGTACGCGTGCGTGTGCTGGGCTCATAGAATAAATTGATGATTGATTTACCGCGCAAAGAAGGTACTTTTTTTATATCCCTCTTCATGATTTTTTTCATTTCCTCAGCCGTCTTAAGAATCAATTCCAGCTCTTCGACGCTGAGGCTTTCCAGATCCAGTATATCTCTGCCGCTTAGAGATACATTTGCTTTAGCCATTGCAGCTACCTCCCGATATTCGCTTCTTACTGATTAGTCTGCGAGCTTTTTCATCCGGTTGCGTGACGATATAGCCCACTGTGAAAAATAAAAAGCCTTCTCGTCCCGTAGGTACAAGAAAGCTGTTCTGCCGATCAGTTTGTTTACCTTGCAGTCTCACGGGACCAATTTAAAGGCACAACCTTATGCGTACTTTTATTTTACACCCTCAAAACGAATACGTCAATTTATTCCTGAACTTCCGGAAAAATATTTTATGCTCTTCATTGTAGCACTTTACGGCACTTTCTGCAAGTATATTCATAAATAACGCATAATATTTCAAAAATTTTATTGTACAACATCACATTAATCATCAAATATCATTTTATTCTATAGGCCTCTGCTACTATGCGCCGCACAGCAACAAGGAAGCCGCGCTACGATTTTTAATCCGTAGCGCGGCTTTTTTGACGCTCTGAAATGCTGCACATAAATTTTTCAATTCAAACGTTCACTTCCATCGGAAAGCAAATTGCTTACCAACTGCGGCAGACCGCTCAGGTCTTTCTCCTCAGGATGCCACATAACCTTGACGCTGTCATCTATAACGGTAAAACCTGCATCCCGCAGTTTTTCCTGCAGTATTTTTACAGACTCGCCGCTCCACCCGTAACAGCCGAAAGCTGCAGCTTTCTTGTTCCTGAATTTAAGCTGCTTTAAAAATTCCAACCACCCGGCTACACTGGCGAGAATGCTGTTGTTAGAAGTTGGCGACCCTACGGCTATGGCTCTGGATTTAAAAATTTCCGTCATAATCTCATTTTTATCAGCCTTGGAAATGTTCAGTACTTTTACAACAGTCCCCGAACTCTGACGATAAATTTCATCAGCTATCTCGCGAGCGATTAACGCTGTATTTTCCCACATAGTGTCGTAGACTACAGTAATCTGATCCTCTTTGTAGCCATTACACCAAAGCTTGTATTTTTCCACAATGCTGTTCGGAGACTCGCGCCAAATAACCCCGTGAGAAGGAGCTATCATCTCAATCGGAAGCTGCATGGCTTCAAGTTCTTCCAATTTTTTCTTCAGTACAGTAGCGTAAGGATTAAGAATATTGGCGTAATACTTCAGCGCTTCCTTGTCCAGCAAACCCTTGTCGGCTTTATCATCAAACAACTCTCCTACAGCGAAATGCTGACCGAAAGCATCATTCGAAAAAAGAATATTATCTCCCGTGAGAAAAGTTGCCATAGAATCAGGCCAATGCAACATTTTCATTTCAACGAAAATCAACTGCTTGCCGTTGCCTATTTCCAGCTTATCACCGGTCTTAACAACTTGAAAATTCCAACTGCGCTTACCATACTGCCCTTCCAAACTTTTGACGGCAGCCGCCGTACAATAAACCGGAATATCCGTCAACTCTTCCAACAGCAAAGCTAACGAACCTGAATGATCGCATTCGCCATGATTGACAACAACGGCATCAAGTTTCCGCAAATCAAACTCCCGCTTTAAATTATCTATGAATTCATGTCTGTGAGGTGACCAAACAGTATCTATAAGAACATTTTTACCTTCCTCGATCAGGTAAGCGTTCTGGCTGGAGCCGTTGTAAATTGAATAATCGTCACCGTGGAACTTATCTAACTCCCAATCAAGATAACCCATCCAACTCACGTTCCCTTTTATGTGCTTTCTCATAACAGCCTCCTTATGCCGTCAGGCAGATTATAAACATCTGCCGGGAATTCTTCTTCGAGTGTTATTATACCAAATTTTTGAGAAATACAGAAGCAACAGCGACACAAAAACAAAAAAGGAGCATCTTAAAATACTCCTCAAAAATATTCATTGATAAAATTTTTACACGGTGGAAAAAGTCGCTGCAAAAAATTCGTCTTTTGCGAAGATGCGCACCTTATGCGCCCCGAGGCGACCAATGTTTCCACGGTAAAAGTACCGAAATACAGTTGACTGAAAGTTCCCATATCCATAGCAAAATCTTCCTGCTCAGCCGTAGTCGCAACAGAAAGAGCGCCGCCTTCCGCTTTTATTTTCAGGAGATGATTATTCAGCGGAATGAGTTTATCCGTTAGCAAAACGGTAATTTCTCCGCAAAGCTCCGCATCTGAAATCGGAAACTGTTCCAATGCAGATCTGGCATCTATGCACCTAGCCATCATAAACGGATATAGATTTCCCGTTAAACTTTGATCGACAAAATTCAAATAAAACGTATTCTCAGCTTCGGCAAGCCATTTTACGCGTCGAGCCTCACTGCGATGTCCGGCAACATATTGCAGCAATCTGCTGCGCGCTCCGTAATCCGTTGTCACCAGTTCCAAAATTGTAAAACAACCGTCCGCAATACGGTAAAGCATATAACCTTTATGTATACCGTCGACACTTGCCGTTGCACAACATACATTTTCCAACGCATGCACCGCCAACAATTTATTCCACTGGAAATCCGTACGTACAACACCGTTACGCCCGTGCATAAACTCTTCATACAGCGGCGCAAGAATCGTTTTTTCCAATGGGACTCTCTCCACGAAATACTCCTTGCCCGCTTCAATCTGCGGTAATGATGTCAGGGGAATATCATATTCGTGACGATAACATACATAAGCGAAATCATAAGGCAAATATATTCCTGCAAAAATCGGCATCAGCATGACGAAAGAAAAATTTTGGGAACGCAGTACATCAAAAGTTGTCTGCAAAAGTGGTTCCATTTGATGTTGTCCTCTTACCTCGGGACTGACAGCAATTCCCACCAAATACGGCAACAACTGTTCCTGCCCTCTGATTTTGAGCATATATGGATTTATGTGCAGCATACTGCGCAAGTGTTCCCAATTATTTATTTCCTCAAAACCGCCGACGACCATATTATCTTTGCCGCAGTAATTTTGAAAATAATACTGAAAGAAAGGCTCGTCTTTTTTTTCGAAGCAATAATCCCACAGTTCCTTGACTTGATTCATACGCGCTTCGTTTACTATGCGGTAAATCATTCTGACCTCATTTGTAATATACATTGTATTTTTTTACCATAAATTCCGGATGCAACGCTTCCTTAGCCTTGCGCAATCCTTCATGGCCCATGTCTTCTTCACGATTCAAATATATCACATCTTCCCACGCGTTGGCGGCGAATTCTTTCGTCATGGCAATATACAATCCGCGCACACCGTGCTGCGCCTTTTCTACATGCAGTACGGCGGTCTCGTCATTGATTTTTCTACCGTAGCTGAAAGCCTGTACTGCGCCATCAAACCTGATGGCTCCGCCACGCAACTCTAAAGCGTGAAAATTTGTAAACGCTTGACGAATAGCATATTTCTCGCACTCCAACGACGGATCTTCGGTCATGCGCTCATCACACCATGCTTCGCCAAAATGCAGACATTCTTCCAAATTGGCGGAAGTTATAGGCTCATACTTATAATCAGGATGAGCGTTTACAAAAGAATTATAATGATTCTTCTGCCCGTGAAGCTTACGCCCGGATAGTGTGGCCAGCTTTTCACGCAAATAAACGTAATCCCAGTTATCGCGATCGTCGATAAACTCCAATTGCGGCATCACCTTTGCCATTCTTTCCCTGGTGCAATCATAAATCCCATGCATTTCAAAAGGCTTGCCGCTGTGTTCCTCTTTAAGAGCTTCCATCAAACACGGTAAATCTTCATCTTTGCCGCCGAAAGGTTGGATATAAAAATCCGAATTGTTGCGTTTTACTTTCAGCAGTAAAAAATCATGCGCAACACACCAAAAAATATTATAACAATCACGCCACGAAAACAGATTGGAAAAAGCACATTCGCTGCCGTGCAAATGCACGTGAGAAATATAACTTTCAAACAAAGGCTTCTGCGCCAATGTAACCTCTTTAAATTCTAAAATAGAAACCTCCCTAAACTGTACCACAGCTTAAAACAATAAACAAAAATTTTATGGACGCAGCTCCTCTGCGAAATCCTGCAAATTTATGCAGGGCATTCCTGGAAAACGAAATCCATATAAGCTTTCTGCAACGACGCAACCACAGAACCCTTCTTACCTCCGTTGACAAACCCCCTGTCAATTTTCACTACCGGCATAAATTCACACCTTGGGCCGCATAAAAACGCCTCTTCAGCTTTTAAGGCAAACTCCGTATCAAAAGGACGCTCGATAACCTGCAACTGCAAATCCGGAGCCAATCGTTCCTTCAAAAGACGGCTTGTAATATTAACATGAATATGATTATTGCCTGGATGAGTCCAAAGAATCCCGTCTTTGTACACGTAGAAGGATGATTCCGTACTTTCGGTGATTTTTCCGTCTCTGACAAAAAGTGCGTCAAATGCATTACCGATGCGAGCTTTTTGTCTAGCCAAAACCTCCGGCATTCTGTTAAGCGTATTAACGTCACATTTTTCCCACCGAATGTCTTTTTCGGTGATCAAATTTACGCCTTTATGGCGCAAATCTGCCAATCCGTCACGATCAACAGGAACCGCGAACATTGTCAGACAAGGAATACTTTGCTCCGGATAAGCCAAAGCATACATCCCTCCTCCGCGCGTTATCTGAGTATATATTTCACAATCTGACAGACCGACAGTATGCAACAGACGCTCATGAAACTCTACCAGCTCTTCAATCATGTACTGTCCGGGCAATTTAACTTTGATTACTGATTCAAAAAGATTGTTTAAATGCGGCAGCAAAGCAAAACAGCGTCCGTTATACACGGGAACTATTTCAAAAACACCGTCGCCGAACAAATATCCTCTATCGTCCACAGCAGCAATAGCTTCCTCTGCCGGTACAACTTGTCCGTCCAACAAAACGTAATTCATAAAAACCTCCGATAAAGCTTGCGTTACGTACGTGTAAACGCATTTTCTCCAATGCTATCGCACCTTGACATTATACACTATTTTCCTACTTTTGTCATGTCGGCACATCAGATAGATATTACTCCAGCATCCCTTGACGGCGCAGCTCATCGGTATATTGTTCCATTGTTATCATGCCGTATCTGCTGCCTGTCTGAATGTACGAAGACAAAAGGTGATCCTTGCCCTCTCTGATTACGCTGCGAATTGCCTCCGTAGCGGCAAGAATTTCAAACGCAGCTATGCGTCCTCCGCCGCACCTGCGAAGTAGCTGTTGACAAATTACTCCCTGAAGATTTTCAGCCAGCTGCATTCTTGTCTGCTGCCTGTATTCCTGGCGCAACTCCACCAATCTGTTTATCGTCGTTGTCACATCTGCCGTGTGCAGTGTCGTCAAAACCAGATGCCCCGTTTCAGCGGCCGTCAACGCAGCGGCAGCAGTTTCATAATCTCGCAGCTCCCCCACCATGATTACGTCGGGATCTTCTCGCAGCGCGCTCCTCAACCCTCTCGCGAAAGACAGTGTATCTCTGCCCACTTCACGTTGACTGATTACACTTTTTGCCGAAGTATGAACAAATTCAATCGGATCCTCCAAAGTAATTATCCGCGAGCCGGTTTCATGATTTATTTTATTGAGCAGCGCAGCTATAGTAGTCGATTTTCCGCTGCCTGTCGCGCCGGTAACCAACACCAATCCCTGCCGTAATTCTGCTAAAGAACGTACAGCTTTCGGTAAATTCAAATCTTCGCATGTCGGTACTTCTCTGCTTAAAAGACGTATGGCAACAGCATACTTACCGCCGGCGAAGAATACATTAATCCGACTGCGTCCACTCACGATCCCCTCTCCGGCAAAATCTATTTCTTTATTTTTCTGCAACACTCCAAGCTGTTCGTCTGAAAGCATTTGTTTTACCCACCGTTCCGTCATATCGCCGGTAATAAAAAAACTACCGGCTTCAATCAGCTGGCCGTCTATACGCTGCATGGGCCTGCACCCCGGAACAAGATGCAAATCAGAGGCACTTCTGCTCCGAACCTTAGCCATAAGCTCATCAAGAAACGTTTCATCCACAGTTCCGTTTTTCAGCATCACAATATTATGCAAAACTCCTTTCCCTAAAAATTCTCACCTGAAATTTTCAAATTCATTACTCATTTCGACAATATTACTGCAAAAATCTACTTTCAAAAAATTCCTGCTCTCCACAACTCCTCAACTGTGGTAAGCCCGCGATAAACTTTCATAATACCGTCTTGTCGCATGGGAATAAATCCTTCCGACATTGCCGCGCTTTCTATCATATTTGCCGTACTCTTGTTCCTGACCATCGTGCAGATTTTTTCTGAAAATGTCAAAAGTTCATGAATTGCAATTCTCCCTTTATATCCGGTGTCACAGCAATAACTGCACCCGTCACCTTTATACAATTTCACAGAAACTGCTTTCCTTACTCGCAAATATTCTTTTACCGAGTTGCTTACTTCTACCAGGCGACCGCAACATGGGCAAACACGACGTACCAGGCGTTGAGCTACGGCCCCTTTCATTGCGGCGGCAAGCAGATAAGGTTCCAGGCCCATTTCCAACAGACGTTCCACTATTCCCGACGCACTGCCTGCGTGAATTGTACTGAACACAGCGTGTCCTGTCAAAGCTGACTGTATACTGATGCGCGCTGTTTCAACATCACGAATTTCTCCCACCATAATAACGTCCGGATCCTGTCTGACTATAGCCGACAATCCTCCGGCAAATGTTAATCCTGTTTTTTTGTTGACTTCCGTTTGATTTATACCTTGCAGGCAATATTCTACAGGATCCTCCAGAGTAGTTATATTACAACTTCCGTCGTTCAATTCTCTTAAGGTAGCATAGAGCGCGGCCGTTTTACCGCTGCCGGTAGGTCCCGAAAGCAAAACCAGTCCTTTACGTCCGCTGCAAATGTCCCTGTAAATTTTCAAATTTAGTGCGGAAAAATTTAAAGCCTCCAAAGTAAAAAATTTTTCCTCTTTGCTGAACAGACGCAGCACAACTTTTTCACCGCGTACTGTCGGCAGGATAGATATTCTTATATGCACTTTGCGACCGTTCAGTTCCATTTCTATGTGTCCATCTTGAGGAACTCTTTTCTCCGCTATATCCAAGCCGCTGATAATTTTGAAACGCGAAACAAGTCCGCTGTGCAGCGAACAAGACAGTTCGCATAATTTTTGCAACAGTCCGTCAACTCGCAATCGTACAAGAACTGCCGTTGCTCCCGGTTCAATATGAATATCGCTTGCATCACTCCTCAAGCCGGTTTCAATGATGCGTTCCGATAGTCTGGCGCAATTTATCTCTTGAGACCATGGTATCTCTTTTATGTCTTGCCAAGTCAAAATACCGCCTCCTTAGTTACGGTAATTTTATCACTGCTTAGAAAAAATTACCATAATTTTCAGACAATTTTAAAATAAAAAGATTTTACAAATCAACTGTAGAACCATCTCGCTCGTTCCGGCATATACTTGCGTTTTGCTGTTGACCTCGTTTAAGCAAAAATACCTCGGACTTTAAGTCCGAGGTATTTTTTAACCAAGTATTCTTTTAATTGCTTTTTTATGTATTGCTACACCGTTTTCAAGATATTTGGGATCAAAGTTCATTTCCGGATGATGCAACCCCGGAGCCGCTCCCACTCCCAGTCCGGTAAAACCGGCCTTTATCTTCGGTCTTTTAGTTATGAAGTAAAAGAAGTCTTCTCCGCCTGAGGTTTCAAAAGGAGGCAAAACATTTTCTGCGCCCACAACTTCAGCAGCGCACTCACCTAAAATTTTCGTTATCTCAGGATCAATTCCATCGGCAGCAGGTAATTCTGAATGGATCTCAATATCCACGACCTCTGCGCCGACAGAAGCTGCGCCGTACTTCACAGCGTTAAAAACCTTCTCCTTCATCTCGTCCATAACCTTGTTGTTCTGAGCTCTCATGTCAAATGTAATCTCAGCATACTCCGGCACAGCATTGAAAACTCCTGCGTCGGCATGAAATCTGGTACATTTTACGCTGAAAGGTACTCTTGGATCCATGTGTACAGCATTTACCGCTACAATTGCTGCAGTCGCCGCATCAATACTGTTGATGCCTAAATGCGGACGTGCGCCGTGGGCGGGAGCGCCTTTTATTTTTGCTTTGAAAATGCAAGTTGCCGAATAAAGCATGGCGCTGATAACACTTCCTGCCGGACATTCCTGCTCAGGACGTACATGCATTCCGAGCAAAATATCTACATCGTCAATAATTCCGGACTCCAGAACACGCATTGCTCCTGTTCCCAATTCTTCCGCAGGCTGAAAAATAAATTTAACACGCCCGCGCTTCACAAGCTTTTCCCTTGCAACTTCCTCCGCAGCTGTAAGAAGCATAGCCATATGTCCGTCATGACCGCAAGTATGGCGATAAACTTTCTTTCCGTCAACTATATGCGTCAGCGCATCTATATCGGAACGAAGTCCCAACACGGGTCCGGAGTTGCCGCTGTCATACTCAGCCACCACTCCCGTTCCGCCAATATTCTTCGAAACCTTGTACCCGGCCTCTGTCAATCTGGCTGCCAAATATTCGGCAGTTTTAAACTCCTCGAAACCCGGTTCCGGAATAAGATGTAATTCATCATAATGTTTTAAAACTTCAGACATTGTACTCGCCTCCAAAAAAAAGCCCCCTTCGAGCATATACAAAACTCAAAAGGGGCATTCGCGCATTTTCTTCAGATATTATTTAAAGAATACCAGCAGGAAACGCATAACAACCATACCGACGCAAGCATTAAAAATGGAAATGCCCAAAAGTATACCCCAATATTTACCGGGAACACCTACGGTACCGAGCAAACGCCCCAAATACTGAATCTTCGATCCCATCAGATAAATAGCTGGCATCAAAATAGCCGCATGATTACCGTCAAGGATATTTGAGCTTATCAACGCCATGGCAACACCGACAGCACCGCCCATGGACATCAACGCACCGATAAGTACGGTTACAGCCTCTCCCGGCAGTCCGAAAACAGCCATTACGGGAGCAAAAACCTTGCCCAACCAAGTCATGGCTCCGGTAACAGTCAAAATCTGAATGCAGACAAAAGCCATAATAACATTGGGAATAATATTTTTAATACCGATGTCCCAACCTTTAAGCGCACCTTTAACGAAAACATCCATAGGAGAAAGTTTCTGCTGTACTTCCATATCTTGTTGGCTCATTAGAATTCATCCTCCCTTACATATTTCGCGCAATATACGCGCATCATATTGGCACCCACTATTTTCAGAAGCAACATGACAACCAGCGGCACAAAAATAGGTACAGTCATGATACTGAACAAAGCTGAACCTGAAGAAAGATAATTGCTTATCAAACCTCCGGCTGTAAATTGGAATGCGGCAAACACCAAAGTTTCAGGAGCGTTAATAAAACCTTCCTTATGCAGCCCGCGAGTCATACCTGCACCGGCGTCCGTACTCTGCAAACTGGAAACGAGCGCTACTACGCAAATACCGGGAATACCGAGTATCGGCCGTAAAATCGGTGTAAGCATTTTCTGTGCAGCCTTTAAACCGCCGTAATACTCTACCAACTCTATAATACCCATAGCCAACATTACACCTGGTACAAGACTCAAAGCAAACAGAAAACCGGCTCTTGCACCTGCACCGCCAGCTCCCATGAACGTCGACTTTTCGCCCTTCATCACGCCGAAAGCACCATTAAGTGTGTTGAAATCAAACATATTCCAGCCTTGCATTTTAGCCAGAACACCGGAGAAGATCAAAATTGCCACGACCAAAATAATGTATCCCGCGATGGGAACTTTTTTATCGGCAGCTTCTACCGGAAGTTTTTCCTGTGGTTTTTTTTGATTATCTTCCATGAATACCTCCTGATAACATTGTGACGCACACTTCTCGGACAGCTGTGCCTGCTGCTTAAGATTTATGCGACCATAATTTCAAACTTCTACTAAAATATTACCATTTATTTTGATAGAAGCTTGGGAACATTATACACAACAGGAATAACTTCTGCAATATATTTTTACTATTTGCCGAAAAATTTTTAAATTTGTAACCCTTAATGTATCTTTAATAAAAATTAATTCTCCATAGCTAGATATTTTTTCTTTCATTTTCGCTTTGTGAAATTTGACGAAGCAATTTTCAACCACGGAGAAATTAAACAGAATTTTCTGATAATTATCTTGCGGTTCTCGCATTGAAGTAGTACAATTACATTGTTCAACAATTATATATTTTGCATCTTGAAGAGGTCTGCGTATGAAAAAGACGTTCATTGCAATCGTAATAATTATATCATCGGCCATCTTCTCTTCAATCGCCTTTAACTATCCTGTTAAAGAAATTCGCCGCTCTGAAGATAAGAAAGGTCACCAAATAAGCAAAAATATTTCCCATGAACCCAAGCCGTCATCAAAGAAAAAGCCTACTTTAAAAAGTAAACCTCACAATCCTTTTTACCTCGAAAAGCAAGCTGACGACAGCATTATCTCACACCCTGTAACTGCTCCGATTCCTGTTTTAAAAGGTATCCTGATTTCCGAAACACAAAAACTTGCCCTGCTGGAATACAATCATAAAGAAAATTTCTATCAGACAAAACAAAAGATTGACTGCTATACAGTTTGTTCCGTCAATTCGAATACGGTATTGCTCAGCAAGGGAGCGGAAATTATAACACTCAGACTTTCCAAGGAGGTAAAATGAAAACATTTATTTTTGCCATTCTGGCAATTTTTTTGAATATATCGCACGGCTTGTGTAGCGACAGGATTTCCCTCACGGTAAATGACGGAGATTTGAGAACGACTCTTCACGCCATAGCGGCTATGGCCGGCAAAAATTTCATAGTGGATGACAGTGTTCACGGACGCATAACCATTAATTTACAGAACAAAACCATCGAAGAAGTCCTATCTTTGATCAGCAGCAGCCATAATCTTGATTATCTTTCGGAAAATGATGTCATCTTAATTGCAACGACGGACAAATTATCTAAAAATTGCAGGCTTGCTTCCGTGTACAAGCTGAACTATGCAGGAGCTGCAGAAATAAAAAACACGCTGACAAATCTTTTTCCCGCAGGTAAGCTCAGTAGCGATCCTGTAACAAACAGCATAATTTTTTCAGGTCCTCCTGAAGAAAACCGACTGCTGGCACAGCTAATTTCAAAATTAGATATCCCCACGAAACAGGTAACCTTAGAGGCAAAACTTATAGCGGTAAGCAACGAACACAGCAAAAAGCTCGGACTTTCATGGTTTTGGGACGATATACCGCAAGCTTCCGACTCCGCCGAATCTGCAACCAATAAAGGATCGCTAAAATTTTCGCGCAATTATGCCTTCCGGTTCAACGCTGCACTTAATGCTTTAATCGCAGACGGCAAAGCTAAACTTTTGGCAAAGCCGAAAATCATAGCGCTTCCAGGCAAGGAAGCAAAAATATTCATAGGAGATCATATTCCCGTACAAACAGAAAAACACGGCAGCGACGGCACATATATTTCGACAGAGTATTTAGATGCAGGCATAAAGCTGCTCTTCACTCCTATTATAAGTCAAGACGACACTATGATCACAGCCTCGGTCCACACTGAAATCAGTACTCCCACACTGATCAGCGAATTAAAAAACTATCGTATAACCAGTCGCACGGCGGATACCAACGTTCGCTTAAAAAACGGTGAAACTCTTATCATAGGAGGGCTGATTAACGAAGACGAGCAAAACACTCTGCAAAAAATTCCGCTGTTAGCCGATCTCCCGTTTATCGGCGGCCTCTTCAAAAACACAAGCAGAAGTAAAAATAAAACTGAAGTTATTATACTTCTCACTCCTTATGTAACTGCTGCTGGTGCCGCTCCGAACACTGACATTAACATGAGCAAAACAGGCGTTGATAGTAAATAAAAAATATATTACACCCGACCTTTATACTTTGGTCGGGTGTTTTTTTATGTAGAGTTTTTGTTTACGTTTGCTGTAAGACAAATATGATGAGCCGCCTATTAATTGCTCATATTTATTGCAGACTTGCTCAGACGGTAATTTATTGTTCTTAAACCTGCCATGTTATCATAGAGTACTGAACGCGCGTCACACTGCTTATTTCCGATTCACCTCCCGCAAGTTCAAGTAAAGCTCGCCTCAGTGCATTCTTTTCCTTCTGAGGATAATGTACTTTATGCAAATATTGCAACCAGTTCGAAAAATCCTGCTTCCATTCTGCTGTTAAAACAAAGCTTTCAAGTTGCGGCCTGCACCCCAGCGTCTCAATTTTTTCCAGCAGCCGCTCCGTCGAACTCTTATCCGTGTTGCAAATATCTGCTGCGGGAAAATATTTTTTCAGCCCGTTAAGGATAGTATTTTCTCCGTCATGATATAGCACCAACCTGCAATATTTCCTGCTGCTCAGCATAAATTTTTCCAAAGCGCTATCCTTTTCCATATCAGGACCCATACAACTGTAGACCAGATCGAACCTCCGCCGCCATCCCAAATCATCCAACACAATTTCTTCCCAGTCCGAGCATCGCCACATGCAATGACTGTGCAATTGCGGCGGCGTTTGGGAGATTGCCCGCTCAATGGCCACGGCAGAAATATCCATGCCGCAAGCCATAACATTTCTCCCGGCCCACGCTCTTACATAATCTCCCTCTCCGCAGCCAACATCGAGCATATTGCGAATAGTACCGGGCAACCGAAAAAGTATTTTCTCTGCTCCTGTAAACTTTGCCGCTGTTTGCCGTGTTCCTTGCTTGTAATAACTATCCCACAGTCTTTTCCGCGACTTTTTTTCACTCATATAGCCTTTATCCATTCATTCCAAACTACACGCCTGTCGTAAAACGAACTTTCTGCGCCGTAATGCTCTATCCCTAAGACACTCAAATCCGGATATTCTCTATTTAAACGCTGCAAAAGTCTTTCTCTCTGCTTGTTATCTACTGAGGAAAGCGCCTCGTCCAGAAAAACCCATTGAGGATTATGCACCCAGATTCTTCCCAGAGAAATCCTTTGCTGCTCACCCGGAGAAAGTACCTTCTCCCAATTTTGCTCCACTTCCGCACAATTGCACAAATGCTCAAGTTCCACAGATTTAAGCGCCTTTATAAAAATTTCTCTGTCTAAAATATCTGCATCCTTCGGATAAGCTAAAACTTTATATAAATTCCCCAAAGGCAAATACGGTTTTTGTGAAAAAAACAGTTTGTCAGTTGCCGGCATATTTATTTTTCCTTCGCCGAAAGGCCACAAACCTCGCAAAACATGAAACAATGTACTTTTACCCGCGCCGGACGCTCCTGTGAGAACCACTTTTTCTCCAACAGCAACTGTTAAATTCATAGAATTTGTCAACAATTTGCCATCGGGCAGTTTTATAGCGACATCTTTCAGCACAAGCTCCTTCTCATATTCGGTTATCTGAAAACTGCTCGTGAATGCTTCCTCATCCAAAAGCAGATCGTACTGTATGAGCCTGTCCGCTGCGGCCTTCCATTCACTTAATCTGCCATAGTTAAGAATAAACCACGACAAGGATACCCTTACACCGTTAAACGCTGACACTGTCTGCATCATCTCGCCCATTTTGAACAGTCCGTCAAAATATTTGGGGGCCGCCATTAGATACGGCACTACTCCGGAAATCTGACCGTAACCGAAATTAAAATAACTCAACTGGCGCTTTTTGCGAATGGCTTTAAGCCAAATGTTGAAAACATGAGCAAAGCTGTTGACGATCCCTTTCTTCTCAACCTCTTGCCCGTCATACATACTGATTTCCTTGGCACATTCTCTGAGCCGTAAAAGATTGTAACGATAATCAGCTTCATATTCCTGAGTTTTTCTATCAAGAGCTATCAAAGGCGAACCTATTTTGTGCACTATATAAGTACCGAAAAAAACGAAACTCGTTGCAATCCACAACATCGATCCCGGTATTACCACTCCGAAAATTGTGTAACCTTCAGACAAGTTCCACAAAATAATTGCAAAAGCTCCCAAAGAGCTGACGGAGTCTACAAAATCAAAAAGCAGCGTAACGGAAAGCGTCGGGAAAATTCTCAAATCTTCTGCGATTCTTTGATCAGGATTATCTATTCGCTTAATAAAAATTTCAGAGTAATAGCATTTGGAAGAAAGCCATCTGTGCGTGTAATAATCGGACATATAGCTGCGCCAAACAAGCACGGATTTTGAGCAAAGATACTTTTGATTGGCAAACAAAAACAAACTTACACCTGCCAATAAAAACAGTATGCCCAACTGATTGATAAATTCAATAGCATCTTTATTCTCAAGAGCATTGAAAAAATTTTTCGACCAAATATTGAGCCTGACAGTCATATACACATTGAGCAAATTAAACAGCATGGCAACGGCTAAAAACACTAATATTTTATTCCTTTCCTTGCTCTGCCGTACGGGTCTCAGCAATTTCCGGCACTCAAAAATAAAATTCTTTATGTGCCGTAATCTTTCCCGCATCACCATTTGTGTATATAGGAAAAGATCCAGGTCCTTTCCTGACCGGCAAAGCCCAAAGGAACGCCCCACATCGGCTCTATATTGGACATATATTTTTTATTCAAAAGATTTCTTACATGGAAAGTCCAAGCATCTTTACCTCTGGATAATGAAAGAGAAGCGTCAAACAAAGTAACCCCTCCCATAGTTATTTTATTGCTGTCATCCAATCTTCTGCCGATATGTCTTGCTCCCAATCCAAAGGTAAGCTCTCCGTTATTATACTTGGAAAGAACGGCATCAGCGCGTAAATTAAATGTATTTTTAGCGACACCTCCAGGTCGCAATCCAACTTTTGACTGATTCGTATGTTTTGTAGTTTTAGCATCGAGATATGTATATGAACCGAGCAAACGCAGTCTGTCATTTACTGCCGCTCTCCATTCAAATTCAACTCCTTGGGAAGCAATTTCACCAATAGAAGTGAAATATTGCGTACCCGGAACGCCAACATGAATATTCTGCTTACGCAAGTCAAAAAGCGCCGCCGTCAATCTTACAGGAGATCCTTTCGGCGCGTACCGCACTCCCAATTCCCACTCGCTTCCTGTAGTAGGCTCCAATAATTTATTATCCTTATCCCGGTGCAGCACAGGATCGAAAGAATTGTGCCAATGCAAATAAGGATGCCAAGGTTTATCGGCGCCGTAAACAAAACCTATCTGTCCCGTCCAGGCATTTTGGGAAAATTTTCCCTCATCGCGCTCGCTGTACTGACTATAAAGACCGCGCCTGATACCGGCAGTATACTTAACATCCCCTATATAGTCCGAATGATTGAGATACAATCCTTTTTCGCGGCTCCAATAACGCAAATCGTCCATTGGCAAAATGCTGCCGGGTTGATCTGTTGCAGGATCGTCCGCTGTACCCGTTCCCGCAACCTGCTGTTGGAGTTCGTCCAAACTCCACATCGCCAAATTGCGCATTTTCTGTTTGGTAAAAATCTTCTCGTAACGCCAGTCAAATCCCAATACCGTATCTGCAGTTTTATTTTTGTTTTCACGACGCCAATGTATAAATTGATCCAATCCCCACGAACTTCCCTTGCCGTCCAGCATGGCGCCGAATCTTGTCAGGGCGCCGACAACAGGATTAAAAATTCCCGTTGTCTGATTGCTCAAAACATCCGATCTGCGATACGTACCGCGCTGATGAAAAGTTACGCCGTCTCCGACTTTATATTCCAGTTCGTATCCGATACCGTACTGATCTAAATTATATTTATCCCAACCCTTTACGCCTACAAAAAATTTATCCGGCAAAATCCCGTACAAAGGATCTCCTTTGATACGAGTACGCGGAGAGTACGCGTAACCGTTTATTCTATCCTTCGAATAAAAAGGAAGAAGTGTAAAGGTGCCGTTTGCTCCAAGCTTTTTAGTCAAAGACGGCGCTATATAAATACGGCTATGTTTGGTGTCATCGTAAAATAATTTCTGTTCTCTCCACACTGAAACCACGCGGCCATATAAAGAACCGTCAGCGTTAGTTCCGTTAACATCAACCGCCGTCATCTTTTCTCCGTGTGAACCGATTTGCAATTGACTTTCTGCAAAATCATATTTACGCGGACGCTTCGTTTTAATATTAATTGTTCCGCTAACAGAGCCGCTTCCGAATAATACCGAAGCAGGTCCTCTCAAGATCTCCACCTGTTCCGCTCCGTAAAGCTCCAAGCTTGTCATATTATCGACAGCGCCAAATGTTTTCATACCATCCACGACTAAATTGTTATGAGAAATATCAAAGCCGCGCAACTTGCTGAAATTATACAGAGAATCATAGCCTCTCGGAGCTACGGTAATTCCTGCATTATATTCCAGCGCGTCCGTCAAGTTATACACGCCCAGTCTTTCCATCTCGTCCGAATTGATCAGAGAAACGGAAGCAGGCAACTCGTTTATATCGGTTGCTATCTTGCTTCCCACTGTTGCCGAATCAGCCAAACTTTTAGCATAAACGTGAAAAGCAGGCAACTCAAAACTCTCATATTTTTTGTCCGTCGCAGCGGCGCCAACTATTCTGTTTTGCCCGCCGATAATCAGTACTGATAGAAAAAAGGCAATACACCATCTCATTTTCTTTTTCATTGAACACTCTTCCTTTACCGAAAAATTTATAATCCATATATTGCCTCCCCCATAATTTTCTAAACAATATCTTACATCACACCACACTCTCTTCCGCCACGCTCCGAAACGCTTAGTTAGCTTTAGCTAACTAAGCGTCCAAAAGAAAGCCTTTCGCGCGAAAGGCTTTCTTGAGCAAATACTTTCTCAAAAGTACAACTTCATTATAATACAAAAAAATATCATCGACAATATTTTATCAGCATATGCCGACAAAATTCGTACTTATATTAATTATCACCGTACTCTGAAATATCATAAAGTTTTTTATAAACACCACCGGCAGCAAGCAACTCCTCGTGAGTACCGCGTTCTACCGCTCTGCCGTCCTGCAAGACTATTATGATGTCCGCATTGATAACCGTCGACAGTCTATGCGCTATAATCAAGGTAGTTCTGTTCTCGGACAATTTTTCCAGAGATGCCTGCACCATCTTTTCCGTTTTGTTATCTAAAGCCGAAGTGGCTTCGTCGAGCACTATTACCGGAGGATTCTTCAAAAAGGCTCTCGCAATAGCAAGACGCTGCTTCTGCCCGCCGGACAGTTTCACTCCGCGCTCACCTATACAGGTATCATACTCCTCGGGAAGTTGCGCAATAAAATCATCGGCCACTGCCAACTTAGCCGCGTTCCTTATTTCTTCATCCGCCGCATCCATTTTTCCATAAGCTATGTTAAATCGAACAGAATCGGAGAAAAGAAAAACATCCTGCTGTACCAATCCCACTTTTCTGCGCAACAAAGCCTGCTGATATTCTCTGATATCTATTCCGTCGAGGAGAATACGTCCCTCGGAAGGTTCGTAAAAGCGCAACAACAGATTGGCGATAGTAGTTTTTCCGGCTCCGGTAGAACCGACAAAAGCAACTTTTTGTCCAGGTTGTATTTTGAGATTAAAATTCTTAAGAACAGGTCTGCCGTCAAGATAACCGAAAGTTACATTTTCAAACGTTATTTCTCCCTGTATATCCTTGTCTTCAATCGCTCCCGGCATATCAACTATTTCCAGGGGGCAGTTCTTCATTTCAAAAAACCGTTCCAAACCGGCCATACCCTTCTGGTACATCTCCGTGAAAACCATAAGCCGCAAAATCGGTTTCATAAAAAGATTTATATAAAGTAAGAAAGCAACGAAGTCGCTTAAAGTCATACTGTCGACGGAAATAAGATAACCGCCGAAACAAAGTACCGACAAATTGGTGAAATTTGTAAAGAAGCTGATGCTCGTACCGAAATATGCTGTAAGCCCGAAAGATTGTCTTCTTGTGAAATAAAGTTCATTACTTTTTTCCATGAATCTGTCAATTTCCACATCTTCATTGGCAAAAGCTTTTACCAAACGAACTCCGCTTAACGATTCCTCTGTCTGAGCTGATAACTCTCCGGATTTTACACGACTGCGCCTGTATAAAGCTTTCAGTTTTTTATTGACGATAACCGAATGAAATGTTTTTGCCAAAAGCAGAAAACTCACCAAAGTCCCGAGGTAAATGTTCATGTAAAACAGAATCCCCATTGTTCCGAACATGGTGACCGTACATACGAAAACATCATTCGGCCCCCTAAAGGTCAACTCACTGATTTCAACAATGTCGCTAGTAATCCTCGAAAGCAACTGTCCCGTTTTAGAATTATCGAAAAAGCGGAAGCTTTGCCTTTCCAAATGAGCAAAAAGTTCTCTCCGCATATCATTTTCTATTCCGGCACTCATAACGCGTCCATAATAATTTATGGCATATACCAAGTATGCATTGACAACATAAAGAGCAAATAAGAGTACTGATAACCTAAAAATTTGCTCCATATTTTTTTGCGGAAGCTCCACGTTCAGAATTTCCCTTACCAGAACCGGGAACACCAAATCCAAGGCTGCAGTCACAAAAGATCCTATGATAACACCGCACAATATTGCCTTGTACGGTTTGTAATAATGAAAAAAGTCTCTCAGCATTGATATATTATCCTTCGCTTATATCCTTATAATCTTGGAGAACACGCGCGCATATCGTACTCGACGTTTTATGAAAAATATCTCCGACACACGCTGCTCCTTGTTATAATTATTCTCCCTTTGCCTGTGTTTTCCTGCCGCTCGCACACTCTCTCCGCAGCAGACTTCCGCTTAGCTGTCGCAGCGTTCTTCCAGTTCTCCGTCTACGGAAAGATATATACGACGCAATTCTTCAAGAGTTTCTTCCTTAGCTGACCAAAGACCTCTCTGTTGTGCTTCCAGAAGTATTTCCGTCATTCTCTGCAGAGCCCACGGATTTACTTCCCGCAGCCAATCCTGAACTTTTTTGTCGAAAGCATATTTCTCGGCATATTTTTCATACATCCAGTCTTCCATAACATTACTGGTCGCATCCCACTGAAAGCTGTGCGCAATCATATTAGCCATATCAGCAGCGCCCTTATACCCGTGATTCATCATGCCCTCAATAAACTTAGGGTTGACAGCCTCGCTGCGAAAAATGCGTTTAGCCTCCTCCTGGACACTGTGCATAACTACTCTGCTGCGATCAGTGCTGTCACCGCAATAAGATTTCGGTGCGCTTCCCTTAATGCTGCGTACTGCTGCGATCATGCCGCCGTGATAAGCGTTGTAATCGTCACTGCTGAGCATGTTGGTATCGTGATTGTCCTCATTTTTTATGGTGATATCCAAACTGCCCATCCGCTTTCGGAACATTTGCGGCATAAAAGCGCCTTTTGTTTTGCCGCCGTAGGCATGCGCTCCCCAGCGCACGTAAACATCAGCTATATCATCTATGGTTTCCCAATTCTTCGCCTCCAGCAAAGCGGCTACTCCCGCTCCGTAAACACCCTGCTCATCTCCGAAAATTCTGAAAGCTGCCTGACGCCAAGCATCCTCACTGCTCATGCCCTGTGAACGCAGCTCTTCACTATCCTCCAAAATATGTTTGCGCACATAGTTAACCTGCCGATCCTCTTCAAGGCTGCCAGCCAGGAGTACGGCTTTATCTAAAAGATCCATGACCGCAGGCATACTGTCGCGGAACAATCCGCTTATTCTGGCAGTAACATCTATGCGGGGCCGCTTTAATTCCGTCAACGGTATAGCCTCCACACCAGTAACGCGCATACTGCCGCTCTGGTATACCGGTCTTATACCCATCAGATACATAAATTCCGCTATACATTGTCCATGGCTGCGCATATTTGCTCCTGACCAAAGAACTATGCCTACGCTTTCCGGATAATGTCCTTCCTCTTCTATGAAACGCGCAATAACCTGATCTCCCAAAATCTTTCCCAATTCCCACGCTGCAGGGGTAGGCAGCGTGCGCGGATCTATACCGAAAAAATTACGTCCCGTGGGCAGCAGATCGGCACCGCCGCTTCCCGGCGATCCGCTTGGTCCCGGTTCAATGTATTCGCCGTCAAACGCGCGTACCATATTTGTCAGTTCCTGCGTCGTCAGCATCAACGCCGGATGAATATTATCACAGACGTAATTACATACACGTGCAAGCCGCTCTCTCACAGCAACGTCCGCGGCTTTCATAAAATCAAGCTGCAGCGGCGCTTCCGGATCTTCGAAGTCATGCTCTTGCAAGACTGTGATTACTGTTCGGCACTGTTCATTAATGCGGTCGATCAGAGCACCGTTTGTAATCCCCAACGGTTCGTAAAAACTTCCGCTGTTTTGCGTCAGTTCATAATAATCACATCCATACAGTTCCGCTACAGTGTTATTAAGACTGGGAACATCTCCGTTAGCCAACCTGGTAAGCAAAAGCAAATATTCCACCAGCAGATCATTTTGAGGTTGCTGCCCCAAAATGTGCAACCCCACATGAACTTCCATATTTTTCAAATCCGTTATATAGTTATGCAGAGCGAGTACGTATTCACTGAAAGGTTTCTCTTCATCATAAGCCACTTCATTCTGCAAATTTGCCTCAGCAGCTTTAGCTTTAACCATTTCCTCAAGATGATTTACATTCTCGGGCTGTGTCCTCTTAAAATGAAGGTACTCCTCCATGAGTTTTTCCAATTCTTCCAACTCATCGTAGACACCGCTGCGTGATTGCGGCGCAGGCAAATGTTCAATAAGGCAGGCCGCCCCTCGCCGCTTCGCCTGGATACCTTCTCCGGTAATAGTTATGTGATACGGATAGATGTTCACAAGCTCACCCAAGGCAAGGTCGGGGTAGCAAGTACAATCCAAACCAGCATTTTTCCCCGGCAGCCACTCCAAAGATCCGTGCGTTCCGATATGAGCGACAGCGTCCGCCTGCCACACATCTCTTATCCAGTGATAAAAAGCTAAATAATGATGAGTTGGCGCGCAAAATGGAGAATGATATATTTTGGAAGGATCTTCTCCAAATCCTCTTGGCGGCTGAACAGTGACAAAAATATTGTCATACACAGCTCCCGGTATAAGAAGCTGACCGTCGTACACCATCACACTTCCCGGAGCCGCACCCCAATCTTTTATCATCTGGCGCTGAACCGCATCCTCAAATCTGGAGAAAAATTTTTCATAATCTTTGCCGGACAACTTTTGCGCAGCCTGCAGTTGAGCTTCAGTAAGCATACTTCTGTCGTTGGTGGCATTTGCCGTAAGTTCTCTGATAAATTCTGCTCCGTCCTCAGGCACGCTGCCCACTCTATAGCCTTGTTCCTGTAGCAAACGTAAAAGTCTTCTTACACTTTCAATAGTATCCAAGCCGACGGCACTGCCGATATTTGAATTACGCGGCGGATAATTGTGAAATATTACAGCTATTTTTTTCAGCTGATTTTGTTTGCGCCTTAAAGTCGCCCACTTACGCGCTTTGCTTACCATGCGGTTGATTCTTTCCGATATCGGCATATAACGCACGTCACCGTTTGCCAACACTTGCTTGCAAGCTACCGGCACGCCGTGTATGGCTCCGTCAAACTCAGGTAAAGCGACACTTATAGATATCTCCATGGCATTCATGCCTTCAAGATTTTCTTTCCATTCCTCGTAGGGAGCTATAACAGTGTACGCCTCCAGGACGGGTACATTCCATTGTTTCAAAAAATCTAACGGCAGCGAGCCTCCTCCCGTCCATGAAAATTTCATCGTATTCAGAAGTACGTCAATTACTGAAATACCCTGGTCGGCAAAAAATTTCAGAAAAACTTCCTGCAAAGACGGCATGCCTATCTCCGTGTTGGGCATACCGTTGCTGAAGACGCAAATTGCGTTCATCCCTTGCGCTTCTATCTCTTCTATTATTGCTGTTTGATACTGTAAATCTTTCCAAACCCACTCATCCCTGTAAAAGATAACTCCTACGTTAGGCTTTCCCTTCGCACAAAAATCTCTTTGATAAGCAGACAGGTCAGTGTACACCTTTGACGCACGCGGATGAAAAATCCCGCACCAATGAATAGGATCGGCAGCTGGAATTTCCGCTTCGTTCCCACTCAAAAGCGCTTCAATGTACAACCACATATTGTAATAATTCAACTCACCACCGAAAGAAGCATAGGCTCTGATACTGTTTAAATGTTCTTCCGTAATACCGCCGCTAATCTCACCGTCACTAGAGCCGCTCGCATCAACGTAAAAGCGACGCTTGTTACGCTGCAAAAACTCTACTGCTTTTTTCATAAACGGCGTATCCAACCCGGTCCCCATCCACTTTACCATAACAAAATCGGCTTGCTGCAAATTCCGTTTCAAATTACCATCCCACTTTGTATCAGCCGTGAGCCAAAAACAGGCACATTCTTGACTTAAATTTTCCTCTCTTTGCAGACGTTCCATGGTTTGCTGCATAACTCCCAGACGCCTTATCACGTTAGTTAAAAAAATTATTTTTGACACGCTTCTCCCCCGTTCTCAGACAGTATTTATTTCTAATGATGCTTTAATTGTTCCGAAACCGTTTCTCCTGAGACTTGAAAGCTTCAGGATACACCGCCCTAGCTATATTTTCTACGGCATCTGTGTAATGATGACTTGCAACATACCTGTATCTGTCCGAAACAAATTTCACTTGTTTCATTTTTACAGCTTTCAGTTCCGCGTAGGCCGGATCATTTAGAATATGCTTGGCATAATCTACCGCATTATTCTTACCATTGTAATTCCATGTGGGAAGTAGCAACATATCCGGATTGCAAGCAATTATCTTCTCCTTGCCGATAACCGCGTCTTGTTCAAAAATACTCTGTTCCGACACGGCATTTATAACACGGGCACGTTTAAGCATATCGTCAAACAACTGCCCTCTTCTTCCTATGGGACCTGAAAAAGAAAAGGCAACAACACTTTTTCTTGAACTCCGAGCAACGCCTGCTAAAATTCCATCCAACCATTCCAAATGTGAATCCATTTTTTGTACTAAAAGTTCTCCGGCTTCCTTTTCGGCAACAGCAGCCGCTACAGCCATCACTTTTTCTTTGACTTGCCGGTAATCTTTGGGACTGGATGCAACAAATACCGGTATCCCGACAGCTTCAATACTATTTATTAAGTCTCCGTCAGTTGCAACGGAAGCAAGAACCAAATCAGGCTCCAATCTCACTATTTGCTCGCAACTTCCGCAAGCTCTGCACCCCACAGCGCCGGCAACTTCTTTGCTTATAAAAGTAATCTCCTGATCCCCGGCCCATTTGCTGAAAGCTACGATTCTTTTCAGAGGAACCAATGCAACTAAAATTTCATCTGTTCCATAAGTAAGAGAGACAATTCTTTGAGGTTTTCCGCTAAGCCTTACAGCTTCACCTCTGGCATCGATAACTTCATATGGCGGAAAGGTACCTGATGATCGAGTTTTTAAATGACTCTTATTACTGCACCCGGAAAAAATAAAAACTGTCAACAAAAGAATGCAGATAATAATTTTATTGTAAAAACGCAGCATACTACCACCTTAAATATTTATTAAAAATATAGACCAAGTACCGTATATTTTAAACCATATTCCTGGTATATGCTCAAGTCATTTTATATATAAAATATGTCCGGATAAATGACAGTAACACCTTATGAACAATACGAGCAAAACCATCATTCTCATCCAAAAGCTTTCTGCCGAAATGCTCAAATAAAAAGGATGCTTCCTGCAAAATGCAGAAATACATCCCAAAAATATTATCGCTATCCAATTACGGAGCATAATGTATCAAGTTTTCCCTTTATACATCGAATACGGATCTATTATCACCATATTTGATGCAAACATTATCGCAAATAAGGTACAGAATATCCTTCCTATCCTTTAAACAGAAAGAATTTTTAAAAAGATGCATCACCGGTGAGTAGTGAAACTTAAACTACTTACGCATATTTTACCAACTTATACCATGTCCAAAACATGCCCGCCGCGACCGCTAAATTTCCAAGCATTGCGGTGAGTTTCTCCGGCTTTTATTTTGCTTATTAAATAATTTCTTCCGCCAAAATAAAAACAGGTACAGTGTAAACTGTACCTGTAATTTCTGTGTAATCCGAAGCGACGAGATTAATCTCTGTGTGCGTTGAAGCACTCGCGGCAGTAAACCGGACGATCATCGGAAGGACGGAACGGAACCATGGTGTCCTTACCGCACTCAGCGCAAGTAGTAGCAAACATCTCGCGTTGCGGACGATCGGAAGAACCGCCCATACGTTGTTTGCGAGCTTGACGGCAAGCCGGGCAACGACGAGGTTCGTTGGTAAATCCTTTTTCTTCGTAGAACTCCTGCTCGGAAGCGGAGAATACGAAATCGCTGCCACACTCGCAGCAGTTTAATGTCTTGTCTTCTTTCATTGTTAAATCACTCCTAATCATAGATCATACCCCAAAGAACGCGTAACTTGTTACCACTGCTCCCCTATGTCGTCTACGATTAGAAGGATAGAAGAAGTTTGTAACCATAACGAAACCGCTGAGATACACTGACACAAGTATATACTACAGTATTTGAAAAGTCAATGCCTGTGCGTAAAATAGTTTCTCGACGCAGGCGCAGCAAAATAAATCTATATGGACAACGATACGCATATTTTGAAATCAAATATCAGATGTTTTCCGCTCTCGGCACAAAATGAAAATCATTTATCATGTCTGTAGACATCAACCCGTCATATACGTTTATTCCGGTAACCGAAACATTATGAATGTTTATTCTCCACAAATTGTTGAGAGGCATACCTAAAATTCCGCACAAATTAAGTCTGATGATACCACCGTGAGAAACTACGGCGATATTATCACCGGAGCCATGCCATTTAATAATTTCCTGTAACGCCGCGTCGCTTCTCTGTTTGGCCTGAGCAAATGACTCACCGTTGGGCGGCAAACACTCTCCGGGTCGAGTGAAAAAATCATGAAGCGAGTCAGGCCATCTGCGTTCAATCTCATCGTAGCGTAAGCCTTCCCATTCGCCGAAACATACTTCCTCCAAACCGTCGTGAGGAAGGTATGACATATTTTTAGCTCCCGCTAAAACGGCAGCGGTCATCTTTGCTCGCAACAACGTACTGCTGTATATGGCATCAATTTGCACATCTTTCATAAATGTAGCTAAAGCTTTCGCCTGCAGAAAACCCTCCTTGTTTAACGGGGTGTCTATTCTTCCCTGAAAACGTTTTTCGGAATTACCGGAAGTCTGTCCATGCCTTATAAGATATATCCTCACAGTTACTGCCCCTTTTTCTTCTGTTCGTGCAGTGAAAATTCTTTCATTTCAGCGTGAACGCCCGCTTCCTCAAAAGTTTCCATTTCTTTATAAGCTCTTAATCCGGCATCGAACAAAGTGAAAGCCATCGCAGCTCCCGCTCCGGCTCCATCGGAAATTTCAAGTCGCAGCGATGCGGATAATCCCAAATTTTCCAGAAGATTTTCCATTCCGCTCTCCTCACTTACGTGACCTGCAAACAAATAATCTTTAATATGAGCAGTATATGTCACAGCCTGCACAGCGGCCATACAGGTGGCTTTACCGTCAAGAACTACAGGAATCTTCATTGCTGCAGCCTGAAGCATCCCTCCGCACATTGCAGAAACAACGTTGCTTTGCTCCGACAGGCTTCCGAAGCCGAGTAACTCAACAGCATGCTTTCTTACCAACTCTTGAACCAATGCAGCGCCTTCATTCAAAGCATCCTCCTTATTGTCCGACGTGACAACGATCGGATATACGACAGCGGACGTTTCTTCCGCCAAAACATTTACAGGAAGTTTTCCAGCCATTATTTGCTCAACGGTAGCAGCTTGCTGTATATCGCACCAAACCAGAAGCATTTTCTTCGGATAATCAAGTTCGTTTTTATCAGTTTTTTCTACGATGCCTGCATATCTTGATGTCATTTCCTCCAACTTGGCAAGCGATCCGAGAGGCTTTATCAATTGGTCAAATCTTTCTTGCGCTTGATGAACGTACTTTTTATCTATGGGATTAATTTTTTCCACTATTTCTTCTATATGCATAACATTCTCCTAAAATTTCAAAATATAAAAAAGACTGAGAAGATACACAACCATTCCGCACTCAGTCAAAAAACCGTAAGTGTCTCCGGTCAGACCGCCAAGTTGACGACTGATGTAAAACGCCACTGCCTGGCAAAGCAAAAAAGTTATCCCTGCGGCATATACATACGGTAAACCGAAACAAGACAAAATAATCGCGCAGCTGAAAAAGGCAACGTAAGTATAAACAGGTTTTGAATACTGCTTGAACATATGCCCTATACCTGTTTTACGAGCATAATCATGATGAACGATATAACTTACCATAAAAGTTCTCGTCGTCGTGTACGCACACACTAAAGCATACGTCAGAACATTTCCCTCAATAACCATGTAACACGCCACTTTCAGAAGCACCAATACGAACAGCGCTATCACTGCGTTGGCGCCGACATGACTGTCTTTCATGATTTCAAGCATACGCTCACGTTCTCTGGCGCTGAAAATTCCATCGGACGTATCCATATACCCATCGTACATCAGACTCCCGATAATTAAAATTTCCGCCAAAATAAGACCCGCCGAACGAAGCACGGACGGAGTCTCAGCCGCAAGCATCAAAAAATTTGCACCGGACATCAACATTCCCATCATCAATCCCGCAAACGGGAAATAAGGAACGCTGCGACTGAAATCATCCTCGCGCCAATCACTTCTTCCGGAGAAACGTATTCTGCTCAAAAATTCCAGACAGGTAATAAAATCGCGCATTGGGTCACCTGCTTAATTTATTGTAAACATTTATGGCAGCCTGCAACACCGGAATGGCCAGGCTTGCTCCTGTTCCTTCTCCAAGACGCATACCCGCGTCAACAATCGGCATCAGCTGCATTTCTTCCAGCATTTTTTTGTGTGATATGTCGCTGCTTAAATGTGAGCAAAACATGTAATCACGACTGTTGCTGTTGATACCGTAGGCTATCAAAGCTGCAGCGGTAGCATTGACACCGTCCACCATTACCGGCACTTTATTTTTGGCGCATCCTAAAATTACGCCGGCAAGTCCGGCGTGATCATATCCGCCAACCTTGCAAAGCACATCCAGCGCGTCGCCCGGCTTCGGTTTGTTGAACGTCAGTCCGTCTACCACAACCTGCCGTTTCACTTTCATGCGCTCGTCATTGATACCGCTTCCGCGCCCCACGGTCAAAGCGGGATCTATGCTCAGATACGCGCTGGCTATGGCTGCTGTGGAAGTAGTATTACCAATTCCCATCTCACCGGTGTACAGCAGACCGTAACCTTCAGCGATGAGTTCTTCCGCAACTTTTATACCTACATTGATAGCTTGTTCCGCCTGCCGCTCCGTCATGGCCGGTCCTCGGGTAAAGTCTTCCGTTCCCCAAGCTACTTTGTTATGACGCACGTGATCAAACTGACTTAAATCAAAAGCCGTTCCCACATCAACCACAAAAACATCCGCTCCGGCATGTCTGGCCAAAACGGTGGCTCCGGCAGTTCCACGTCTGTAACCGTTGATCATCTGCATCGTAACTTCCTGCGGATACGCGCTGACACCATATTTGGCTATCCCGTGGTCGCCGCACATCAAAACCATGGCTGCCCGAATATTTTCCGGCAGATCTTTTCCGGTGATGGCAGCATACTTAATCGTCATTTCTTCAAGCTTACCCAAGCTTGCTCCGCATTTCGGAATTTTCTTCCAATTATCGCGCACTCTTTCCGCGCACTCATTTGAAAGAGCAGGAATATCTATTTTCATGAAATCATTCTCCTAACAATATTTTTTTAGCGCTAAGTAAATTTAAAAGCATTTTTTTTAACGTCAACAGCTTGACCTGCCACACATAAATACACTTCATCAGCAGCCTCGGCAACGCGCTGATTTACCCATCCTGCCAAATCTCTGTACTCCCTGGCCATAGCGTTTTCCGGCACGATACTGCTGCCGACCTCGTTCGTTACGAAGACGACTATCTTGCCGCTGTTCCTTGCTGCAGCTATAAGAGAATCTATTCGGCGATACAAAACGTCGCATTTTTCAAGCACGTTTCCCTGCAGCGGTTCTTTACCGTAGAGCAGATTGGCCATATAAATCGTCAGACAATCAAAAAGCACCGCGCCGCTCTCTTCGGGAAGCTTCGCAAAAATTTTTTCCGCTTCATAAGGAGCTTCGTAATTTAACCATCTGCCGTTATCCCGACGCGCCCTATGTATTTTAACGCGCTCTTCCATTTCTTCGTCGAAGATTTCACTGGTAGCAAGATAACTGCATTTTTCCGCATAATGCAGTACGTAGCGCTCGGCAAACTCGCTCTTGCCGCTGCGAGCTCCGCCGGTAACCAATACGATTCTGCTGTCATTCATAAAATTCACCCTTCAAACCTATACCGACTCGGACTATCGTCCCGGTTACTCCACAGTAACGCTTTTGGCAAGATTTCTGGGTTTATCAACGTCAAGTCCTTTGGACACGCTCAGGTAATACCCGAGCAGTTGCAGAGGTATTACGGAAAGACTCGCCGCAAACAGCGGCTCCATCTTAGGAACATACACATTAAAATTGACAGTGTCTTCGACGCTATAATGACCGAAAGTGGTCAACCCCATGAGGTACGCTCCGCGGCTTTTCACCTCCACCATATTGCTCATGGTTTTTTCAAAAAGCTCCGGCTGTGTGAGCACTCCTATTACAAGAGTTCCGTCTTCAATCAAGCTTATAGTTCCGTGCTTAAGCTCTCCGGCAGCATAAGCTTCGGAGTGAATGTAGCTTATTTCTTTCATCTTCAGACTGCCTTCAAGACTTACAGCATAATCAATACCGCGCCCTATGAAAAACACATTACGCGCGTTAGCAAATTTAGCCGCAAACCACTGGATGCGCTCCTGATTTTTCAAAATCTGCGTTATTTTCTCAGGAATGCTTTGCAGTGCGTCCAACAACTCAGCTGTTTTTTCAGAAGATATCTTTTCTCTGATTTCCGCAAATTTTACTGCCAGCAAATAGCAGGCGATGAGCTGTGTGCTGTATGCCTTTGTCGTAGCCACCGCTATTTCCGGACCGGCAACAGTATAGAAGACTTTATCGGCTTCTCTGGCGATTGAACTCCCGACAACATTAACAATCGCCAAAGTTGTAACGCCCCTATTTTTAGCCTCACGCAAAGCAGCCAGACTGTCAGCCGTCTCTCCGCTCTGGCTTATTATAATTACAAGATCATCTTTGTGCAGAATAGGCTTGCGATAGCGGAACTCCGACGCTAAATCTATGCAGGTCTGTATTCCGGTAAGCTCTTCAAAAACGTACTTGCCTACGACGCCCACATGAAAAGCGGAACCGCAGCCGATAATGTGTATCTGATTGATTCTCCCTATCTCTTCAGCGCTGAAGCCGATCTCTTCCAAATCGATCCTCCCTTCGCGCAGCACGGAATTCAAAGTATCACGCACGGCTTTCGGCTGTTCATGAATCTCCTTGATCATAAAATGCTCGTAGCCGCCCTTCTCAGCCGCTTCGGCATCCCATTTTATTTCCGTAAGCTCCTTAGGAATCTCTTCTTTGTCAATATTATAAAAAGTTACCTTTTCTTTTTCCAAACGCGCTATTTCCATATTGCCTATGTAGTAAACATTTCTGGTATATTTCAAAATAGCGGGGACATCGGAAGCCAAAAAAGCGCAGCCGTCAGACAATCCGATTATCATGGGACTCTCTTTACGCGAAACATAAATTTCCTCCGGATACTCTTTAAAAAGCACAGCCAACGCGTAAGAACCGCGCACGCGCATCATTGTTCTGGACAAAGCGTCGATAGGTCCGCGATTATATTTTTTATAATAATAGTCGATCAGCTTCACTGCCACTTCTGTATCGGTCTGCGAATAAAAAGTGTAGCCGGCTCTTACTAATTTTTCCTTAAGTTCCTGATAATTCTCTATAATGCCGTTGTGTACTGCAACGACATTATAATCCTCCGTGCAATGAGGATGAGCGTTATTCTCCGTCGGTTCGCCGTGCGTCGCCCAACGTGTGTGACCGATGCCGCAGGTGCCGCGCACCGCTCTGCCATCGTCCGTTTTTTCCGCTAAAATCTTCAGACGTCCTTTGGCCTTGACAATCTCCGGCTGACGCTCTCCGTCGCGCACAGCGATGCCGGCTGAATCATACCCTCTGTATTCCAACTTAGCCAAACTGTCCAACAATATCGGTGAAGCTTGCTTATTTCCTACAAAACCAACAATACCGCACATATGTGTTACCTCCTGAAGTAAATGCACTTTTTATATTTAAACTTTTTACTCTGAACATACATATTGATTATATTATAAAAGCTCCAATATTACAAGAAACCGCATCTTGCTAAAATAAAACACGCCGCAGTTTACGTGCTGTTGGTAAACTGCGGCGCAATCTTATTCCGGCATTTCATATCCGCGAGGGTTTTTGCTTTGCCAAAGCCAAGTGCTGTCACACATATCTTTTAAATTTCTGGAGACCTTCCAGCCAAGCACACGCTCAGCTTTGGAAACATCCGCCCAAGTATCCTGAAGATCTCCTGAGCGTCTTGCGCCGAATTCGTAAGCAATTTCAACGCCGGAACTCCTCTGGAACTCATTGACAATATCCAATACACTGTATGGATTACCGGTGCCCAAATTGAATACTTCAGCGCCTTTATGTGACGCTGCGTATTCCAAAGCTTTCAGATGTCCTTCAGCCAAATCCATCACATGGATGTAATCTCTTCGACAGGTTCCGTCAGGCGTTGCATAATCATTGCCGAAAATAGTCAGCTTTTCTCTTATTCCGACCGCAACCTGCGCAACATACGGCAATAAATTATTGGGTATGCCCTTAGGATCTTCACCTATCATTCCGGACGGATGCGCGCCGATAGGATTAAAATATCGCAATAACACCACCGAAAGATCGTTGTCCGCAACAGACGCGTCTTCTAAAATCTGCTCTATCATCGATTTTGTCCACCCGTAAGGATTGGAACATTTCCCCTTAGGCATATCTTCTCTGTATGGCAACATATTTTCAGATCCGTACACAGTAGCGGAAGAAGAAAACACCATATTTTTAATCCCTGTCTCCTGCATACACTCCAACAAAGTCAGCGTTGTATCAAGATTGTTTCTGTAGTACAAGACCGGTTTATTCACTGATTCACCGACAGCTTTAAGACCTGCCATATGAATAACTCCGTCTAATTTTTCACTCCGCAAAATACCGAGCAATGCTTCTTTGTCGGCAACGTCCGCCTCATAAGCTTGCACATCTCGTCCCGACAGAAACCGGATACGCTTTATCACCTCCGGCGAACTGTTGCTGTAATTGTCGACAATAACGACGTCATGCCCCGCTTCCAGCAATACAAGAGCTATGTGCGAACCGATATAACCGGCTCCTCCTGTTACTAAAATACGCATATCATTCACCTTAATTTACAAAAATATAATTTACATACTACAAATCCTGAAGCAATTCATCCATAAACTTACGTAACTTAGCCAATTTTTTCTGCACAACTTTAGCTTTTGCAGCATCCAAAGTGACTGCCTGCTGAATCTGCGCTTTTTTCTGCAGATAATTCCTCTCTATACGCCCCAGATCATTGTACAGTTCAACCGTTTCAGCTGTATGTTCCACCGTATCCGCAGCGTTAACTCGCCACGATTTTCCTTCAATCTCCAGACAGTCGCCGAACTGAGGAACATACGCCGCCACGCCGAAGCGCTTTTGCAATTCATCCGCCATGGCTGCGGCAGCATCGGCTTCTCCATGAGTAACCATAAAAGCTGTCGGCATTTTCTGCATGCCGGCATACCACTGCAGTAATTGTTCTTTATCGGCATGAGCGGAAAATCCTTTCATATTGTAGATGGTCGCCCTGACAGAAATATCTTCGCCCATAATGCGTAGGCGTTTCGCTCCTTCAACCAACTTGCGACCTATCGAGCCTTCCGCCTGATATCCTGCAAAAATAACGCTGCTGTCCTCGCGCCACAAGTTGTGCTTCAAATGGTGTAAAATTCTTCCGGCATCCGCCATGCCGCTTGCGGATAAAATTATTTTCACCCCCGGAATCTCATTAATAGCTCTCGACTCCTGCGCCGTTTCGGTAAAACGTAAATTGCGCATAGCAACCAAACGATTGCCGTGCATCTCGTACAGTGCTCTTGCCTCGGCATCGTATTCCGCAGGATTGGTCAACGTTATCTCAGTAGCTTTATTGGCCATCGGACTGTCGACGTATATCGGCAGTTCGGGAATTTTTTTCTCAGCCACAAGCTTTTGGAAGTAATAGAGCAACACCTGCGTACGTCCTACAGCGAAAGCGGGAATGATTATATTACCGCCTCGTTCGGCCGCCTCATTAATTATTCTTGTAAGTTCTTCTTCTTTGTCATAAATCTCGTGAACTCTGTTGCCGTAGGTAGACTCCGTTACAATAAAGTCCGCTCCGCTTAACGCTTCCGGATCTTCTATGATAGGTTGATTGGGTTGCCCTACATCTCCTGTGAAAATCAAGCTTGTCTGTTTATCACCTTCGCTGATTTTGAGTTTTATAAAAGATGAGCCCAAAATATGTCCGGCAACATTGAAACAAACAACGACTCCGGGAAGCGCCTCAAATTCTTTATGAAAATCATGAACTTTAAAATATTTCAACGTGCTATAAGCATCTTCAACCGTAAATAAAGGTTCGACCATTTTCTTTCCTGCACGAAGTCCTTTGCGATTCATCGTCTCGGCATCACTCTCCTGAATGTGACCGCTGTCAGGCAGAAGAATAGAACATAAGTCACGTGTAGCTTTTGTACAATGAATCGGTCCCTTAAATCCGCCTTTGACAAGCTTGGGAAGCAGACCGCTGTGATCGACATGAGCATGTGTCAAAAACACGGCATCTATTTCGGCAGGATTGAAAGCAAAGTCCCTCTCGTTAAAAGCCTTCACTATCTTAGACCCCTGGAACATCCCGCAGTCAACCAGCATCTTTTTACCGCCCGATTCTACCAGATAACATGAACCCGTGACTACTTTCGCTGCACCTAAAAAAGTTATTTTCACGACCGCATCCCTCCCAAACACTGCTTGAAAATTTTACAACCGTACCCCCAACTGTCTACTTCGCTGCCGACTAATTATTTCCTGCTTCACAAGCTATATATTCAAAAATCTGCGCCAGCCTGAGCTATAGTTATTTGCACAATTACCGCAATTTTTACAGTCCCCCGGAACAGCGTCACCGAAATAGCGCAAAAGAAAATTGCGCAGGCACCCGGAAGTGTTGCAATAATCACTCATCACATGCAAAAGTTGCAGTTCATAATCACGCCGCGCAGAAGCGCCGCCGCTTTTCATTATCAAATATTTATTAAGTTCGATATCCTGCCGGTTGTACAACAAATGACATTCCGCAAACTCTCCGTCCCTTCCGGCTCTGCCGGCCTCCTGGTAGTAGCTCTCCACATCTTTGGGCATATTATAGTGAACGACGAAACGAACGTCAGCCTTATCTATCCCCATTCCGAAAGCATTTGTCGCGACCATTATCACCGCCTTTTTCTCCGTGAAAAATTTTTGATTTTCTCTACGCTCTTCAGCAGTAAGACCGGCGTGATAACGCAAAGCTGTATAACCTCTTAAACGCAACAAATCGGCAACCTCTCCGACCTTCGCCCGTGTCCCGCAGTAAACAATTCCGTTTTGCTCTTTGCGTTTCTCCAAAAAATTAAGCAATGCTCTTGTTTTATCCGCAGCGCGTTCCACTGAAAAGAATAAATTTTCTCTGTCAAATCCCGTGGATACGACTTGAGAATTTTTAAAGTCCAACGCCTCCAGTATATCTTTGCACACCGCTTCCGTTGCCGTCGCTGTGAATGCTGCCAACCGTGGTTTTACGGGAAGTATTTTAATAAAATCCGGAATATTACCGTAATCTTCTCTAAAAGTATGCCCCCAACGGGAAACGCAATGCGCCTCATCGACAGCAAGAAATGACACGTGCATCTGCCTGATAAAATTGCGAAAAATCTCATTGCGCAGTCTTTCCGGAACCACATAAAGAATTTTACACTCGCCGCTGCGTACGGAATGCAAAATCCTGCCATACTCATTTCTGCACATACATCCGTCAAGATATGCAGCGTTTATTCCCGACAACTTTAATTTTTCCGTCTGGTCTTTCATTAATGAGACTAACGGGGAAATAACCAAAGTTACCCCGGGCAACAGCAATGCCGGCAACTGAAAGCAGATGCTTTTGCCGGCGCCTGTCGGAAATACCGCTAAAACATTCCTGTCATCCAATATACAATTTATGACTTTCTCCTGCCCCGGACGGAACTGTTCGTGACCGTAATAATATTTCAATGCTTTGTGTAGATACTCGTTGTCAAAAATTTCAGCCACGTCCCTTCCCGATGATAAAAGAGGCTGCGTAAAACGCAGCCTCCCTGTCACATTTCTTTACCGTAAAATCTGCATTGCTCCCTAACGACGCAAATATCACACAAAGGCTTCCTAGCTTTGCATACTTTGCGTCCGTGCCATATAAACCAGTGATGAGCTGCGCTCCATTTCTCCTTAGGTATTTGCTTTTGCAGCTCTTTTTCGGTAGCCAAAGGATCTGAGCCCTTAGCCAAACCCAGTCTGTGAGATACTCTGAATACATGTGTATCTACAGCTATGGCCGGAATATTATAAATAATGCTCGCCACAACATTGGCCGTTTTTTTCCCAACTCCCGGAAGAAGCATCAGCTCTTCGATGCTCTTTGGCAGTTCTCCGCCGAACTCCTCCAGCAGCATCCTGCATGTTCCCAAAAGATTTTTCGCTTTGGCGTGATACAGACCGCAATCACGAATCTCCTGCTCCAATTCCGGCAAAGATAAACTTCCCATCTTTTCCGGAGTTCCCAGCCGCGGAAAAATTCTTGCAGTGATTACGTTAACTCTTTCATCCGTACATTGAGCCGACAAAATAACGGCTACCAGTAATTCAAAAGGCGAATTGTAATTCAGCGCCGTCTTCGTATCTCTGTACTCTTCTTCCAACTTACTCAAAATAATTTCACGTTCGGCTTTTCTCAACATCAATTAGTCAAACTCCTCACCGGCGCGGGAATCCTCCCTCCGCGAGCTATAAATTTATCAGCCTTGAAGCTGTTGACGGAAATTATCGGCGCATAACCCAAAAGTCCGCCAAATTCCACTCTATCGCCAACAGTTTTTCCCGGCACGGGAATAACTCTCACTGCCGTAGTCTTATTATTTATCATACCGATTGCCGCTTCATCGGCAATTATTGCAGAAATTGTTGATGCCGTTGTATCCCCCGGTATCGCGATCATATCCAAGCCGACGGAGCAAACACAAGTCATGGCTTCCAACTTTTCCAGCGTCAGGCAACCTCGTTCCACTGCATTTATCATGCCGGCGTCTTCACTCACCGGTATAAACGCTCCGCTCAATCCTCCAACATAACTGGAAGCCATAAGGCCGCCTTTTTTGACCGCGTCGTTGAGCAAAGCGAGCGCCGCCGTCGTTCCCGGCCCGCCGCAGCATTCCAATCCTATTTCTTCTAGAATATGCGCAACACTGTCTCCAATCGCCGGAGTCGGCGCCAGCGAAAGATCGATAATCCCGAACTGCGTATTTAATCTGCGCGCAGCCTCCTGAGCAACAAGCTGACCGACACGAGTTATTTTAAAAGCCGTTTTCTTTATAGTTTCAGCAACCGCGCCGATATCTTCACTGCCCACACTTTCCAAAGCATGCTTGACAACTCCAGGTCCGCTGACACCGACATTGATCACGCACTCCGGCTCGGTGATACCATGAAACGCTCCGGCCATAAAAGGATTATCCGGTACGGCATTGCAAAAGACTACAAGTTTGGCGCAACCGAGCGCGTCTTTATCGGCAGTACGTGAAGCGGTTTCTTTAATTATTTCTCCCATGTGACGTACGGCATCCATATTAATACCGCACTTGGTGGAACCAACGCTCACGGAAGAGCATACGATGTCCGTAACCGCCAAAGCTTCAGGAATGGAAGCAATCAGTTTGTTGTCGCCTGATGTATAACCCTTATCCACCAGAGCGGAAAAACCGCCGATGAAATTGACGCCCACATTTTTTCCCGCCGCGTCCAAAGCCAATGCCAAAGGTACGTAATCATCTCCGTCGCAACTCTCGCCCACGACGGAGATCGGCGTTACGGAAATGCGCTTGTTGATAATCGGAACGCCGAGCTCGGCTTCTATGTCCTCACCGGTTTTCACCAAGCGCTCCGCCCTGCTGCAAATTTTATCATACATCTTTTGCGCCGTTGTCCTGATGTCCGAATGGCTGCAATCTCGCAGGCTTATCCCCATCGTAATGGTTCGAACATCCAACTTATTTTCTGTGATCATGCGCGTGGTTTCAAAAATATCGTCTGTATTAAAAAGCATGACTGCCTCCTATATACGATGCATAGCCGTAAAAATTTCTTCGCTTTGCAAACGTATTTCCACACCTATCTCACTTCCGAGCAGAGAAAATTTCTCTTTGGCTTCTTGCAATGACACATTGGCATTTGACATATCCGCGATAAGCACCATGTTAAAAAATCCCTGCATAATGTTCTGATTTATGTTGATAATGTTGATGTTGAACTCTGCGAGCTTGCTGCTGACGCGAGCGATTATTCCAACTTTATCTTCTCCGACTATGGTTAGAACTATTCTCATAAATTTCCCTCCTCAAATCCTGCGAATATTCACAATACAATTCTATCACATGCTGCCGTTTCTGTCCTGTATACATAAAAAACAAAAGACGACTTCCTCGGAAATCGTCTTTCAGTAAACTTATTCTTGGCTGAAATCATCCTTGCCTACGCCGCACAACGGACATACCCAATCTTCCGGAACATCGGACCAAGCAGTACCCGGCTCGACACCGTTATCAGGGTCGCCAACCTCCGGATCATATACATATCCGCAAACATTGCAAATCCATTTTTCCACAATGACATCCTCCTTTATAAATTCCTCAGGCCTATTATAGCATAAATCCTCAGACACGCAACAACAATCTTAATCAGAAAAAGCATCCGGAAAAGTTATTTCGCAGCTAAAATTTCTACTTGAGGATCATTCTCCTGGCGGAATTTTCCATACGAAAAAAATCGTACAAAGCCTGCGCCGACCTTTTATCCATTGACTCGACAGCGGCGAGTTCCTCCAAGGACGCTTCCTTCATCGCCGCCAAACTCTTAAAAGTTTTCCATAGAGCCTGACGTCTTTTGGGCCCTATGCCATCTATATGGTCAAGAACGGAAACAAGATTACGCTTACCGCGCAGCTTGCGATGGTAAGTAATGGCAAATCTGTGCGCTTCATCGCGAATACGCTGAATGAGATGCAGAGCTGCGGAATCCTTTGGAAGCATTATACTTGTACTCACATTCGGTAAAAAAATTTCCTCTTCTCTTTTGGCTAAACCTACTACCGGGAGTTCCTGCAGACCTAATCCTCTGATGACTTCCAATGCGGAACTCAACTGCCCTTTGCCTCCGTCTATGATAACTAAATCCGGTAAATCTTTGTAATCTTTATAGCGACGGTAAACTACTTCCTGCATGGATTTAAAATCGTCAGGCTTTCCTTCTGCCGAAACTATTTTATATTTGCGGTAATCTTTTTTGCTCACACTTCCATTACGAAACACAACCATGGATGCAACCGTTTCACTTCCCTGGGTATGGGATATGTCAAAGCAGTCCATGCGTTCCAAAGGGCATGCCAATCCCAATGACGCGCGCAATTCTTCGGCCGCCTCCTGCTCGCTTTTGATCGCCAAAGCGCCTTTGCGTAATCTTTCGTTCAAAAGTTTTGCCGCATTGTCGTCAGCCAGCTGAAGCAGTTTTTTCTTAGATCCTCTCACTGGCCTATGCAGAACAATTTTCCTGCCGGATTTTTCTGTCAGCCACTTTTCTATCAGCAGTCTGTCATCATCTGACGGCATTGTTGACGCAAGTATTTCTTTCGGTATGAACGTAGCTTCATTGTAGTGCTGTTTTATAAACGCTGTAACAATTTCTTCCGCCGCGTCTTCTCCGTTAGGGAAAAAATAACGTTCATGCCCCAATAATTTACCGCGGCGCACGAAAAAAACCTGTAGGCAGAAGCCGGTCATATCTTGAGCGCAACCGATAATATCGAGGTCTCCCCCGGCGGCAATAACTGCTGTTTGCTGTTCACCGATGCGCTCAATCCCGCGCAATTGATCCCTCAGTTGAGCTGCTTCTTCAAAACGATACTCCTCAGCCGCCGAACTCATCTTCCGCTTCAACATACTTTCCAGTTCGTCCGTTCTGCCTTCCAGAACCATGCACACCGACCTCACAAGTTCAGCATACTTTTTCCGCGAAATATATCCTACACAGGGAGCCATGCAACGCTTAATATGATAATTTAAGCAAGGTCTGTCCGTGTTCATTATTCTGCAGGATCTTACGGGAAACATACTCCGCAACAGTTTGACCGTCGAGCGCATAGCAGTGACATCAGCGTAAGGACCGTAGTATTTTGCCCCGTCCCTGCTGATTTTTCTCGTAACGTAGAATCTCGGAAAATCTTCCTGAACGGTAACTTTAAGATACGGATAAGCTTTATCGTCCTTGAGCATGATGTTATAACGCGGACGGTATTTCTTGATCAGATTGCACTCTAAAATAAGTGCTTCCACCTCGCTGCCCGTAACGATGGTTTCAATGTCCGCCACCTTTGCTCTTAAAGCTTTTATCTTGGGAGTGTGCGTGGACAGATTACGGAAATAGCTGCGTACTCTGTTTTTTAAAACTACGGCCTTCCCGACGTAAATAACACGCCCTTCGGCATCACGCATGAGATATACGCCGGGTTTTTCCGGAAGCACGGCCAATGCCACGCGGATTTTTTCACTTACGTCCGCAAAATTCTCCGTCATTGATACCACCCGTATTTTTTAGCCTTGGCCAGCGTTGCGGCAATATATTTGCCCGTATAGGACTTCTTTTTGGCAGCTACCTCTTCCGGAGTGCCTGAGGCAATCACCTCCCCGCCTCCGCTTCCGCCTTCCGGTCCCAAATCGATTATATGGTCGGCAACCTTTATCACATCAAGATTATGCTCTATAACTATAACCGTGTCGCCACCATCGGTCAGACGTTGCAAAACTTCCAGCAGTTTATGTACATCGGCGGTATGCAGACCTGTGGTAGGCTCATCGAGTATATAAACTGTCCGTCCCGTACTGCGCCGTGACAGTTCCGTCGCCAGTTTAACTCGCTGAGCTTCTCCGCCGGACAATGTTGTCGCCGCCTGCCCGAGATGTATATATCCTAACCCGACATCTTCCAACACGGATAATTTTCTCAAAATTTTCTGTTGGTTGCGGAAAAATTCACACGCCTCGCTTACTGTCATTTCCAGTACTTCCGCTATATTTTTCCCCTTATAGCGAATCTCCAACGTATCGCGGTTATATCTTGCTCCGTGGCACACATCGCAGGGAACATACACATCCGGCAAAAAATTCATCTCTATTTTGTTCACGCCGTCACCTTTGCAAGATTCGCAGCGCCCACCCTTAACATTGAAACTAAAACGCCCCGATTTATATCCGCGCAGCTTTGCTTCATTGGTCTGGCTGAACAGCTCGCGAATATAATCAAAGACTCCGGTATAAGTCGCAGGATTGGAGCGTGGCGTCCTGCCTATCGGCGATTGATCTATGTTGATGACTTTATCAACATACTCCAAACCCTCGATGCTTCCATGTTCGCCCGGTCGCACTCTGGCGCCTGTAAGTTTCACAGCCAGAGCGTTGTATAACACATCGTTGACGAGCGTTGACTTTCCGCTACCGCTTACACCTGTGACAACTGTAAAAACCCCTAACGGGATTTTTACGTTCACATTCTTCAGATTATTGGCTCTGGCACCCTTTATGACCAGAAATCTGCCGTCATTTTTGCGACGCGCCTTGGGAACAGGTATGAAGAGACGCCCGCTCAAATATGCCGCAGTTGCGGAATCAGGCGCGCTTTTTATTTCCTCCGCCGTTCCCTGCGCAACAATTTCTCCACCATGCGCTCCTGCTCCCGGCCCGATGTCAATTATTCTATCCGCAGCATACATGGTATCCTCATCGTGCTCCACAACAATCAAAGTATTCCCCAAATCCCGTAAGTGCTTCAAAGTTTGCAAAAGACGATCATTGTCGCGCTGATGCAAACCGATGCTCGGTTCGTCCAAGATGTACAGCACACCTGTCAGTCCGCTCCCTATTTGCGTCGCTAATCTTATTCGTTGCGCTTCACCTCCGGAAAGAGAGCCGGCGCTGCGATCCAAGGTAAGATATTCCAAGCCTACATCGAAGAGAAAATTCAACCTGGCCTTTATCTCTTTTAAAATTTGCCTGCCGATAAAAGCCTGTCGTTCCGTCAAATGAATTTCTTCAAAAAACTTCAGACAATTTCCCACCGTCATCGCCGTCACTTCGCAAATATCTCTGCCGCCAACCAGCACAGCCAAGGCCTCCGGCTTAAGCCTTTTTCCTCCGCATTCCGGACATGGTGTACCGGTCATAAACTCTTCCAAATCCTGACGCATAGAATCGCTGAACGCCTCACGATATCTCCGTTTTAAAATATTCAGAATACCGTCGTATGCAGTTTCATGAACTCTTGATTCTCCTTGAAGGTTTTCATAAACGAAGCGAAAGCGTTTTTCGTCCGTACCTTCCCACAACACCGTCCTCACTTCTTCGGAAATGCTGTTCCAGGTATCACGCAAATCATAACCGTAAAAATTAAGAACCGACTCCAGCTGCTTCATGGAGTAAGAGGCTGTGTTATTGGAAAAGCACGCAATGCACCTGTCGGCAAAAGCAACGTCGCCGTCCGGAATGATAAGCGACTTATCAAATTCTCTGTGCATACCGAGTCCGGTGCATACCGGACAAGCTCCATACGGATTGTTAAAGGAAAACAGTCTCGGTTCAATCACAGGAAGACTTATGCCGCACTCATTGCAGGCAAAATGCTCGCTGAAAAGCTGAACTTCCCCATCCAACGTACTTATTTCCACAAAACCCTCGGCAATTTTCAATGCGGTTTCGATGGAATCCGTAAGTCTTTGTCTTATCCCCTCTCTGACTTTAAGTCTGTCTATGACCACAGAAATACTGTGCTTCTTTTTTTTGTCGAGAAGAATTTCTTCATCAAGGGTGAGTACCTCTCCATCGACAAGCACGCGTACGTAGCCGGAACGTCTCATGTCGTCCAGAATTTTCTGATGTTCGCCTTTGCGGCCGCGCACCAGAGGAGCCATAACCATAAATCCGACACCATCTTGTATCTGTAGAACATGATCGACAATCTGCTGCACGCTCTGCCTTTCTATCAGCTTGCCGCACTTGGGACAGTGCGGCTCGCCTATCCTGGCGAAAAGAAGACGCAGGTAATCGTAAATTTCCGTAACCGTCCCCACAGTTGAACGCGGATTACGGCTTGTTGTCTTTTGATCTATAGAAATGGCGGGACTGAGTCCTTCAATATATTCCACGTCCGGCTTATCCATCTGTCCCAAAAATTGTCTGGCATACGCGCTCAACGATTCTACGTACCTTCTCTGCCCCTCGGCGTAAATAGTATCAAAAGCCAACGATGATTTACCGCTGCCGCTGAGTCCAGTAATTACAACCATTTTATTGCGGGGAATTTCCACGTCTATATTTTTCAAGTTGTGCTGCTTGGCACCTTTAACTATCAATTTATCCTGCATTATTTCACCTTTTCTTTTTTGAAACAAGCTTTTCTCCCAAGCTTCCTTTGACCAGAATTAACTGATCCCGCAGTTCCGCCGCCGCTTCAAAGTCAAGATTTTTCGCCGCTTCGTGCATCTGTTTTTCCAATGTTTTTGCCAAAAGCTGCAGCTCTTTGGTACTATGTTTGTTCAGAGCTTTTTCACCGTAAGATTTTACGCCGGCGCTCTCCGCTACCTTGGTCAGTTTAATGAGTTGACGCTGCTCCTTATAGACTGTTTTCGGAACAACACCGTGTTGCTTATTATAAGCTTTCTGCTTCTGCCTGCGTCTGTTGGTTTCATCTATGGCGCGTCTCATACTGTCGGTCATTCTGTCGGCGTACATAATCACTCTGCCGTTTTCATTGCGAGCCGCTCTGCCGATGGTTTGTATCATAGCAGTGTCGCTGCGCAAAAAGCCTTCCTTATCGGCATCCAGGATGGCAATGCGCGACACCTCCGGAAGATCCAAACCTTCTCGCAAAAGATTAATCCCCACAAGCACATCAAATTTGCCGCTGCGCAAATCATCTATTATGGAAGCTCGCTCCAAAGTCGCTATATCGGAGTGCAAATAACGCACTTTGATTCCGGCTTTTGCAAGATATTCCGTCAAATCTTCAGCCATTCTTTTGGTCAGAGTAGTAACAAGAGTTCTCTCCCCCTGAGCTGTAACTTTGTTGATTTCGCTCAACAAATCGTCTATCTGCCCTTTGATCGGGCGCACTTCTATCTCCGGATCCAACAGGCCGGTCGGACGTATGATTTGCTCTGCTACGCGTTCCGCTTTTTCCATTTCATACGCCGCAGGAGTTGCGGATACATAAATAGCCTGCTTAATTTGCCTCTGAAATTCATCGAATGTCAGCGGTCTGTTGTCAAAAGCCGACGGCAGTCTAAAGCCGTGCTGTACGAGCATTTCTTTGCGCGAACGATCTCCGGCGTACATAGCTCTGATCTGCGGTAAGGTGACGTGCGATTCATCCACCACCAGCAAAAAATCTTCCGGAAAATAATTAACGAGAGTGAAAGGAGCTTCACCTGCTTTTCTCGCCGCCAGATGACGTGAATAATTTTCAATCCCGGAGCAGTAACCCATTTCCTGCATCATTTCCAAATCATAATTGGTGCGCTGCTCTAAACGCTGCGCCTCCAAAACTTTAAAACTGTCGTTAAGCTCCGCCAATCTTTCCGACAGTTCGACTCTGATATCCGCCATCGCGCGTTCCAAATTTTCACGACCGGTCACGTAGTGGGAAGCTGGAAAAATCGCCACGTGATTCCGCTGCGAAAGAATCTCCCCTGTAAGTACATCAAACTCAAGAATTCGCTCAACCTCATCGTCAAACATTTCTATGCGCACAGCTTTTTCTCCGTAAGCCGCAGGAACAACTTCTATGACGTCGCCCCTGACCCTGAAAGTTCCGCGTTTAAAATCAATGTCGTTGCGATCATACTGTATCTCGACAAGTTTCCGCAAAATCTTTTGCCGGTCTATCTGCTGCCCCAACCGCAGCGAAAGCACCATATCGTAATAATCCTGCGGTGCGCCCAAACCGTAAATACAGGAAACGCTGGCGACTATTATAACATCCCTACGCTCAAACAAAGAACTTGTGGCGGAGTGACGCAGTTTATCGATCTCATCGTTGATCGAAGCATCTTTTTCAATATATGTATCTGATTGAGGAATATACGCTTCCGGCTGGTAATAATCATAATACGAAACAAAATATTCAACAGCATTGTCGGGGAAAAAAGCTTTTAATTCACTGGCCAGCTGCGCCGCCAAAGTTTTATTATGAGCTATGACCAAGGTCGGCTTTTGCACTCTCTCTATTACCTTGGCTATAGTGTATGTTTTACCTGTTCCTGTGGCACCCAAAAGAACTTGCGTATGTAAACCTTTTTTCACGCCGTCTGCAAGAGCATCTATCGCCGCCGGTTGGTCTCCGGCAGGTTCGAACGGAGCTTCCACTTTAAATTCCACTTAACACTCCACCTAACATGAACATATTTTCTCTATTATATCACAAGGAAAAAGTTTCAACAAATCATCCCTCATACGTCAGAGAAAAGGACGGTTCATGGAACCGTCCTTTGTCATAACATCTGTTTCATTATTTTTTTGTAGGCTTCCACACCCGGTTGATCATACGCGTCAACATCTGCAAATTCACCCTCATATGCAACGGACAGCATGAGAAAATACATCATCTGTCCCAAATAATATTCGTTGATGCGCGGCATTATGAATTTGGCACTGTAACGTTCATCCCCCGCCAAAGCTTTTTCATTTGATTCCAAAGCGATATTCAGAGCGGCATGCATATCAAATCCGTCATATTGATCGAAAAATTCGTTACCTTTAAACGGATTGACTAATTTTATATTTTTATTTGTTTCTCTGACCGACAAAAATTGTATAACTTTATTCAGCCTGCCGTCCTGATGCTGCTGAGTTTGAGCATGCATATCCGTCGTACCGACAGCGACGACTGGAGTCCTGCCGTAGTTGACGACAGCACCCTTTCGATTGCGGCGCTTCCCCAAAGATTCCGCCAAAAGCTGTACGTACCATTCACTCAAAGCTTTTAAATCCATACTGTACGGCATGAAAATCTCTATATCGCGACCCTTGCCGTAAGCGAGGAATTTCAATGCAGCATTGACCAGAGCCGGGTTATCATGCGGAACCGCTTCTCGGCAATACTCATCCATATCCCTGGCACCGCGTAAAAATTCTTCTATATCTCCGCCCAAAGCAGCCAAAGTCAACAGTCCGGGATCCGTCATAACGGAAAAGCGCCCGCCGATACCGTTCTTGATGTCAAAAATATCCCACCCCTTTTCTACCGCTAAAGCGTACAAAGGCAGATCCGGGCGACCCTTATCGGTAACGACAGTGCAAGCAAGCTCAATTTCAGTTGCCGCTCCGAGCACGTCGCAGAAATATAAAAAACCGGTAATCGGTTCGACAGTTGTTCCTGATTTGCTTATGACGATGAGCATAATCTTCAGGCTTTTTTCCAGGCTGAGATATTCCAATTCTTCCGCAAGATCACGACAATCCGCCGCATCAAGATTATTGCCGCAAAAATAAATCCGCGGATACCCCTGCCGAATATTTTGATTACGATTCCAGGAATTTCCTCCCAGCGCATTTCTCAGTACCTTGTTGCCGAGATAGGATCCGCCCACACCGAAAAAAATCACCGCGTCATAATCTTTAAGCCTTCTGCCGTATTCAATTAGACGTCGTATAGAATGTTTATCGTTGGGGTTGCCGTCTTTTACGAAAGGCATTTTTGCAAAAAAAACAGGTTCTTCGATACCGTCTTTGGAAAAATGTCCCGAAGCGAAACCTTCCTCACGAATCTTGGTCACTGCCGCATCCGCGCAGTAACCTCTGTCAGTAATAAACCGCTCAACATCCTGTTCGAACAATCTGCCCTCGCCGAACATATTTGTAAAGTTGAAAACCATGCCCTCAGGCATGCTGAAAACTTTCTGCAAAGTCCGTTGCACCTCTCTCCTGATATACTACACACTTTTTGCACAGCCTTTTCAATCCGCAATGCATCTTGCAAAAAGCGCCATAGACGCTGACCTCTTCTCATATTTAAATGTCCAGCAAATGCACCTTACCCGAAACAGTATCTGTAAGTACATAAATATCTCCATAATCTTTCGTAAGCCAGTGATATTTAAAGCATTCCACCGGATATTTCTTATTGATTGTGCTCCAACTGCCATACTCATAGTCGGGTACATATTTTTTCACTTTTGTTTCGTCTCTCCAAAAGCGGGACATCTTCTCAAATATTTCCTGGCGACGCCAGTTAAGCCATTCCGGTCGCCAATCCTTTATATGCACAAAGACATCAAATCTTAATATTTCCAGGAGAACTTCCGCCTTTCGGCAATCGTATTTCTCCAAAATAAATCCATGCAGTAATTTGGCAACGCTTTTATTGTTATGCTGCCGCATAAAACCGTCATGCTCATGCCACCAGCCGGTGAGTTCACAATAAAATTCAAAGGCGTTACTTTCACTGCAACTTATAAGAGCGCGCATCGTATTTTTAAAGCAACTGTTATTTCCGGTGTGATCAAATACCTCTTCCAGCATTTTCAGCATACGCAGATCATGATACCGCAAATATTTAGTAGCCAAAATTTCGTAAGGCGGCTGAGGCATAAACACAAGTCTGTGCTTATGCTGTTGCGCAGCCAGTTCCGTTCCCGGCAAAACTTTCAAAAAACCTAACTGCAACTTATCTGCATTCAGATCATGCACTGCATTAAAAGACTCGGCAAACTCCGACAGTCCCTCGAATGGAAGTCCCGCAATGAGATCGACATGAATATGGATATTTTTTGTTTCCAAAAGCCTCTTGATGTTTCCTGAAAGCAGCTGCCAATCATCCCATCTGTTGATTGCGCGCAACGTAGCCGCGTTTGTGCTCTGAATTCCTATCTCAAATTGAAAACGTCCTGCGGGAACCTTCGCCAAAAAATCCAGCGCATTTTCCGAAAGAGTGTCAGCTTTGATCTCAAAATGAAACACCGTTTTTGTGTCAGCCGCAGCCAAATATTTCATGATCGGTAAAAAATAGCTTTCATCCAAATTATATGTTCTGTCGACAAATTTTACAAGCTCCACCTTTGCCTCAAGAAAACGGTCCAAATCGCGCAGAACATATTCCAAGGGCCGCTTTCTGACATTTTTAGAAATACCGGAAAGACAGTAAGCGCATCTGTACGGACAGCCTCTGGTACATTCGTAATAAACGATTTTGCGACTGTCTCTTATTTGTTCGATATCATCATACGGGAACGGTAATATCGCCAAATCTTCAACTACCGTCGGCCCGCCGTTCAGCATAACACCGTCGGCGGAACGATAAGCAATATTTTCTGGAACAGCTCCACCTTTACGCAGGTATTTCAACAAAGCGGCAAAAGACCGTTCTCCCTCGCCCTGCACAATATAATCGACAACGGGAAGTTCCGCAAAGGCTTTGGCTACTGCAAAAGAAACTTCCGGTCCTCCGAGAACAATAACTGCTTCCGGCCGCAATAATTTCAACATCACCGCAAGTTCAAAGACATAGCGGCGATTCCAAATATGTACTGAAAACCCGTAGACATCTGCCGCGCTGTTGATTAAATTATCAAGAACAGACTGCATCCGAGTGTTTATTGTTTCTTCGACCAGTTCGATCTCTTCACCGCAATCTCGCGCGTACTGAGCCACATAACGTATTCCCAATCCTGTGTGCACATATTTGCTGTTTATAGAAATTAATACAGTCTTCATATCCGACTCCGCTGATTTAATAACCGCATTATAACATATTTCTTTCGCTTTGTGTTATAATCAAAGTCAGTTCACGTAGTAAAGGAGATGAGCGAATGCAAACCGCTTTTGAGGATGCACCGTTACACGGAAGCAGTGTTAACCGTAAAGATATACCGCAAAAATATAAATGGGCCGTTGAAGATATTTTCCCCGATGCAACCGCTTGGAAAACAGCCTGCTCAAAATTCAGAAAAGAACTTGCCGTTCTTGCTGCCGGGAAAGGGACAATAACAAACGCGTCATCGCTGCTGCACATTTTAAAATTGCAGGAACGATTGGCATGTGATCTTGATAAAATTTACGCCTATCCACGCTTGCAACTCGATGCCGATAACGGCAACTCCGAACTGCAAAATTTATCAGGTCAGGCAGAAACTGTCGCAGCCGAATTTTCTCAAGCAGCCGCTTATATAGAACCGGAGATTGCGGCTCTGATACGCGAAAAATCGGAAGACATTATCAGCGAAGAGCCTGAACTTCAAAAATATAATTTCTACATAAAAAATATGCTGCGTTCCTCCGAGCATATTTTAACCACCGCACAGGAAGATATTTTAGCGCACAGTCGCCTGGCAACGGGTAACGCGGTAACAATCTTCCGTTCTCTTGTCAGCGCGGATATAAACTTTCCCGATGCAACCGACAGCAATGGCAATCCTCATCCGGTCAGCGAAGGCGTTTATATGCTCAACATTACTTCCCCTGACAGGGAATTGCGCAGAACTTCCTTTGAAAATCTCATGCGTACCTATCGCAATTACAGAAACACTTTGGCGTCAACTTTAACTGCCGCCTCGCGTTCCGCAAATTTCTACGCCACCGCGCGAAAATACTCGAGCACTTTAGAGGCCAGTCTTGACAGCGATAATCTTCCCACGTCTTTGTATGACGGTTTAATCGAAACAATCCGCGCAAATTTGGAACCGCTGCACGAATATATGGAACTGAAAAAAACTGTGCTAGGCTTGGAAGAATTACAACCTTACGACATTTATGTGCCTCTTACGTCAGTCGGAGATTCTTTCTCCCGCTCTTTTGCAGAAGCCTGCGAAATGGTGAAGCAGGCGCTGGAACCTCTGGGTCAGGAATACGCGGCTGTTTTAAATAAAGCCTTTCGTGAACGCTGGATAGATATCTATGAAAATCAAGGCAAACGTTCAGGAGCATATTCTTGGGGAGTTTACGGAGTGCATCCGTTTGTGCTGCTCAACTATCAGCCTCGCTACAACAGCATCTCCACTATCGCCCACGAACTTGGACATGCTTTGCACAGCTATTTCAGCAGCCGCAAGCAAAATTATATTAATTCGGAGTATACTATTTTCTGCGCCGAAGTCGCTTCCACGACGAATGAAATTATGCTTATGGACTACGCTGTCCGACACGCAGACAAAAACCAGAGAATTTACCTTTTATGTCAATTCCTCGAAACTGTTCGCACTACCGTTTACCGCCAAGTGCAGTTTGCCGAGTTTGAAAAATTTATTCACGGTGAAATAGCCGAAGGTCGTTCTTTGCAGGCGGATACTCTCGATGGCTATTGGCTGTCCAGCAATAAATCGTACTACGGACCGGCTCTGACAGCGCATCCCTATCTTGCCTGTGAATGGTCGCGCATACCGCACTTCTATACGCCGTTTTACGTCTATAAATATGCCACCGGTTATTCCGCTGCCACAGCTTTGGCTGCCGGAATTTTATCAGGACAAACGGGAGCTGTTGAACAATACTTAAAATTTCTCGCATCAGGAGGCAGCGACTATTCTCTTAATCTTTTACGTCAAGCCGGAGCCGATCTCACCACACCCCAGCCTATAACCGTCACGCTGCAAAAATTTTCACAGAAACTGCAGGAGCTGAAATCCTTGCTTTAAATTATACGAAAAGCCTGTCACCATTCAAACGGTGACAGGCTTCTTTATTTTTCCTTTGGACAACTTGAGTCTTCTCTTCGGCAATTTAAAAAATTGTTCTATGACCGACTTACGCAACCCTCTACCTATTACGACAGCCTGATTCTCTTGAGGAGGTTCGCAGCCGGTAATCGCATAGTCTCCCTCTACCAAGTCGAATCTGATACCGAAGCCGCCGGCCTTAAAATGTCCTTTGGCTCTCGCCACTCTGCCGCCGTATCCGTGTACCAAAAATTCCAGAACCGTCGCCAATTCACCTGGATTATCTATGCCGATATTTTCCAGACTGATATTTTCCCAAACCTCACTCTGCGGAAGTTCCTGCTGCAAAAATTTAAAAGCAGGTTTATCGACGTTATCCGTTTCCACGATGAGTTCTTTGTTAAGCAACGCCAACCACTCGTTTTCCTGCCACGAATCGTAGTGCGTTAAAGGAAACGCCGTATTCGTACCGAGCGACAAATTTTCTTTTACTCTTTGAAAATCGTCCGCGGCAAATTTTTCAGACTTACTCAGCACGACAGTGCCGGCTGTGTACAACTGATTTTTAAAAAGTTCGTCGTATTCTTTCCTGCTTTTTTCATAGTGGAGCGCATCAACTATAGTTATCGGCGCAAGAAGACCGATTCTTTCATACGCTATTTTATTAAGCTGTTCTACAATTCTGCTCGGCCACGCTACGCCGCTCGGCTCAACTATCAGATACTCCGGATCGATCGAATTGGCGACAGTCATGACGGAATGTGCAAAATCAAGATTAAGCGAACAGCATATGCAACCTTCCGTCAACTCCCAAACTTTCATCTGTTGTGCGCTCGGATTCGTCCTCAATATCTCGGCATCAATATTCAGTGAAGCGAATTCGTTTTCCATTATGACAAATTGCTTACCTGTACGTTCCGCCATTTTTTTGATAAACGTCGTCTTTCCTGCGCCGAGGAATCCGCTGATAATCAATATTTTCATATCCACCTCTAAAAAAGGGAAGCCGAAAAGCTTCCCTTTTTCACAACAATATCATCTTTAAAGAATAACAACAGGCTTAATGAGTTCCGCCGGTTTATTCTTCATGAGCAGCAGCGCGTCTTCCACATGCTCGAATCCTTTGAATTTGTGCGTCAACATCGGTTTTACGTCAAGCTTGCCGCATTCCAGCAAACTTGCCAATTTTTCCAAGCGTAATCTTCCGCCGGGCATCAATCCGCCGACAATCTGTTTATGACCCATGCCTACGCCCCACTCTATGCGTGGAATGTTGATGTAAGTGCCTTCTCCCAGATAATTAACATTACCGATCTTGCCGCCCGGTTTCAAACATTTGATAACCTCTTCAAATGTTTCCACAGTGCCTCCGGCTACTACAGCTTTGTCGACACCTTTACCGCCGGTCATAGCAAGAACCTGCTCATCTATGGATCCGTCTTTATAACCGACAAAATCGGTTGCGCCGTAACCTTTAGCAGCATCACGGCAAACTTGCCGCGTACCTACCGCGATAATTCGTGAAGCGCCGCGCAGGTTCGCGCCGGCCACAGACATTAACCCGACAGGACCGATGCCTACTACCAACACAGTATCGCCGAACTGCACGTCTGCCAATTCCACGCCGTGGAATCCTGTAGGCACCATATCGGAAAGCATGCACGCTTCTTCCGGACTTATGCTGTCGGGAAGGTGCGCCAAATTCGCATCTGCATCATTCACGTGAAAATATTCGCCGAATACTCCGTCCTTAAAGTTAGAAAATTTCCATCCGGCAAGCATGCCGCCGGAATGCATAGGATAACCTGCCTGAGCTTCCAAAGAACCCCAGTCGGGAGTTATAGCGGCTACCATGATGCGATCACCCGGTTTAAAGTCTTTGACAAGCGAGCCAACTTCTTCAACTACGCCGCAGCCTTCATGCCCCAAAATCATGTTATGCCTTTCTCCGATTGCTCCTGCCCAAACCGTATGCACGTCTGACGTACATGGAGAAACAGCCAGGGGCTTGATAATAGCATCTTTAGGACCGCAGACGGGACGCTCCTTTTCAATCCAGCCTGTCTCACCGATACGAAGCATTGCAAAACCTTTCATAAATAAAACCTCCTTTGTCGTTTATTATATTTATCATCGGATTACCGTTGCTTATCTTACACTTACAGTATACCAATTTAACATCACATATTCAACTTAGGCTTAATCTGAAATACCTTCTCCGCCTTCACTACATTCCCTGATCCTGTTCCTCGAAGAATGTATAAAAATCGAACTTACATTGAGCGATAATCCCTTTTCTCGTAATAATTTTTGACATCCCACCGCAGGAACTATCAATACGCACCGGATATTTTCATTGCATACTCAGTAAAAGTAACTTACCAAATAAACCAATCCCACAAGCAAGCCTCCCCAAGCACTGTGACGCAGCTTATCTTCATTCACGCTTTCCTGACCCGCTTTTTTGAGTAAATTTATTCCTCCTGATAAAAGCCACAGCGATATGGCAATGATTACTAAGGCCAGTCCGCTCCATAAATCCAATTGCGCAAAAAATTCCGTCATCTTCAAATTCACCTCTCAAACATTCGCAGCGCTTCACACTTGCTTATCGCAAAGATACTCGTAAGGACAATGCAGACAGTGTTCCGTATTACATGCAAACGCTTTTTCTTCCGTTTTTGCCTCCATCTCTTCCACAAGGCTTAATATTTGCGGTACATAATCGGAAGTATCAGGAAGTTTCCACACGCTGAGATCTCTCAAAAAATGCAGCTCGCTGCTGTCAACCGTCAAACGCAAAATACGCTCTACTGCAAGCTTATAAAGCGTCAGCTGGTAGCGGTATCCCAACGCTGTGTCCTCATCTTTAAACGGTCTTCCTGTTTTGTAATCGATGATTTTAACAGTGCCGTCAGATTTTATACAAATACAGTCCGCCACGCCGAGGAAGATGATGTCGTCAGCCAAAGGCAAGGTAAATTTCCATTCACGCAGACATCTTTCTTCAGCAGTTGGCAACAATCCGCTGTCAATATAATTCTTCAACAGCCTCCTCAATTCTTCGTAGGCTGCTCGGTCATGTTTGTTATCATCAACCGCAGATGTCGCTTTGGCAAAAGCTGCCTCAGCGTCACCCTCATAAAATTCCAAGGCTTTGTGTAAAATCAAGCCTGTCGTCAAACGATCTATTCCGTTGCCGTCGCCACGAACTTCTACGGGAGGTAAATTTTCTACGAATGAGTAATAATAACGCCGCTGACAGTAAAGATACTCCTGCAATGACGTTGCGCTGTAATAAATACGTCCGCTGCCATGATACTGTTCAAGCGGTAACGCCATTTCCTCTGAAAATTTCGCAACAAAACCTGCACCGTAATCGCCCGCATCATTAACTTTTTTTATATCCTCATATCTCCACAGTTTTACTTCCATTCCCGACGCATTATCGCCAAAAATTGCTGAAAGCGTCACCAACCAATTTTTTGCTTGGGACTCTCGCTTAGATGAAATATTTTTACTGCCGATTATGATGAGGTTTTCTTCAGCTCTAGTCATAGCAACGTAAAGCAGGCGTAAACGTTCGGCTTCTTCCAGTTCTTTGTCCCTCTCCAGTTGCCTCAGCAATACGCTGCTTTTTTTCAGTTCACCAGATACCAAAGCCGAAATACCGAGACCGTTTTCTTTTGTAAAAAAGACGCTTGCGTAATTGCCGCGCACGCCGCTCGCTGTTTGCGGAATTATAACCGTATTGAATTCCAGACCTTTCGATTTATGTATGGTCATGATCTGTACAGCGTCGCTGCTGTCATCATTGGCGGCGTTGACCTGTTCGCCGGCTTCCTTCTGCCTGTGAATATAATCCAGCCATCCTGAGAGAGTAAGTTTTTTTTCGCTACAAAGTTTCAACATATCCCGGTGAAGTTTTTTTACATTGGCAAATTTACTTCTTCCGTCGCTTTGTCTGAACATAACGACTTCCACTCGCAAAACCCGCATCATTTTCAGCCACAATTCCGGCAAGCTGTACAATGCGGCGCAGGAATAAAGTTCGGCAAGGATTGCTGCCGCTCTCGCAAGCAATGGTCGCTGTTGTTCCTTAACCTGGACAGTGTCGTGCTTTTCCCTGACTGTGTCCATAAGCGTGCTCTGATACTTCTCGGCGAAAAAAAACAAAGCTGTTATTGTTTCGTCATCCAAGCCGAAATAAGGTGAACGTAAAACGCCCGCCAATTCCATATTGCAATGTTTATTATCAAGCGCTTTGAACAAATTGAGCAGATCGGTTATTTCCTGGCGTTCGTAAAATCCTCTGCCGTCAATCACATTGTACGGTATATTCCATTGGCGAAGCGCTGAAGCAAAGTTCTCACAGTTGGTCATCTTGGCAAGCAGTACGGCCATATCTCCATATTGCGTCCCCTGCTCATGCAAAGAATATATTTCGCTTGCTACGCAGGCTGCTTCAAAATCCAGACTGTAGGACTTCTGCTCCTCGGTATAAGCAACTTGCAACAGCCGCGGCTTAACACCGTCTTTGCCGTTAGCATATAAATCCTCAAAGAAGACATCCTTGCTTCTGTCTGTTCCCATCAGGGGCGTGAACGCATCTCTGCATGATGCCAAAACGGCTCTTGTGGAGCGATAATTATCTCTCAGGGAAATAAGCATGCCGTTTTCCGAAGCCGCGACATCTCTGCATACTCTGGCAAAAACACTCACGTCCGCGCCGCGAAATTTATAAATTGACTGCTTAGGATCTCCCACGATAAAAAGTTTTTTATTGTGCAAAACATCTTCATCATCTCCGCAGAGCAGGTATACAAGTTTGCGCTGCAAATCGTTGGTGTCTTGGAACTCGTCTACCATGATGTAAGCATATCTTAACTGCAACTTATGTCTTACCTTGCTGTTGTCACTCAACAGCTGCAAAGCCATTTGCTCCACGTCGGCAAAACCGAAAAATTCTCTGCGTCTGCGTTCCTCTTTAAGATACGATGCGAAGTCGGTTAAAAATTCCTGCCACGCGGAGAGCAGTTTAATAGCTTCCCCATCCGTGTCAGCCTGCAAGATTTTCTCTTCAAGGCAATTAATATTTTTCAGAATACCTTTGACCGCATTACCCATATTTTTAATTTTCTTGACATATTTTTTATAGGGCTGCCAATCAATACGCTCTCCCAGTAAACCGGCTTTAACGGCGCCGAGATTTTCCCGCAAACTGTTTATACCGCTCTGATTGCTGCCGCAATTTTCCAAAGCGGCAAGCTGCTCAACATAATCATATAGATCACGAACTGCCTCGCCGGTATCGACGCGCAGATAATTGGCCGCAAAATCTTTTTGCGCGCAGTAAGCAACTATATCTTCCGCCGCTCCGCTCAGCTGCCGAAGGTATGTCTTTAAGGCAGATATACCGTAGATTTCCGCCATTTTTTTCGCCGCGGCATTATTATTTTCCAATCTGCTGCGAAGAAAAACTTTTATAACTCCGCGAATAAATTCTTCTTCCTCAAGACCTTCCGCCACAGTAAAATGTGGATCTATACAAGCTTCCAGGGGATGTTCTTTTAAAATTCCCGAACACAGACTGTCGATGGTCGCTATTTGCGCCTTATCCATATCGTGAAGATATTTTTCCCAAAAATTTATGCTGCGCAAATATTCAGGCATCCCCTCTTCGGCTTCTTCCCTTACCTTGCGCTCCCAAGGCATTTCATAATTTACCGCGGACAAAGTTGCTCCTGCTTTGGCGGCAAGTTCCATTTGCTCGGAAAACTCCAACAGCTGCATAATCGCAAGGCGAATTCTCTCCCTCATTTCCGCCGCCGCTTTACGTGTAAAAGTAACCGCGAGAATATTTTTCACGCCGATACCTGCTCCGGCATCTCCTCCGGCGCGCAACTTTTGTTGCTGTTTCAGAATGGATTGGTACAAAATATTCAGATAGCGTTCCACCAGCACTCTTGTTTTGCCGCTTCCGGCGCCAGCAGACACTGCCACGTTAACATCTATCGCATTAATGGCTTCAGCCTGTGCTTCGGTTGGCTTGAAAGCAGTCATTATTCATCACCTTCTCCCAGTTTATCCTGATAACGACAAACATCTGCTGCTTGACAATACCGACAATCTACGGGAGCCGGTTGAAATTCTCCACGCCAGATTGCGGCGACATACTTTTTGAGCAAAGCCTCACTGAAATTTTTCATGCTTTCCCACTTATCCGAATCGTCTTCAAAAGGAAGCTTAGCCAATTTAAACTCATGAGAACCCAAATCAGTAAAAGCGACAGTATTAATCCGTTCCTTCGCTTTAAGACTCAAATAACCTCCGCCGGCAACACTGCCGTCCAGTTGGGCGGCAGCAAGCATATATACCGGCAACTGCAAATCAAGTCCTTGTTCCAGTGCGTTTTTATTTGGATAACCGCCCGTCTTATAGTCCGTAATAAAAATTTTATCCCCGCACCTGTCCAACCTGTCAATTTTCCCGTTGATATTAAATGTGCTGCCGTCTTCCGCTGCAAGCTCCAAGCTGTTTTCTTTGCGAAAACCGAACGCGTACTCCGTCTTCCACGGCGAGTATTCCCGCCATAAAGAACGCTCTTTATACTCATAGTCAAGCCAGTTCAAAAGCAGCTTCCAAGTCATTTCCTTATCGTAGTTCCAAAAAACGCTATTTCTTACTTCCTCTCTGACATTTTCCTCGCAGCACTCCTCGAAAATATTTCGCAAAATTTCCTTAACTTCCGGATAATTGTAGTTTGTTATATTGCCTTTAATAGGAGATTTTGCAGAGAACAATCTTTCCAGAGTTGCGTGAACAACAGTTCCTCTTACGGTAGGCTCAAGCTCTTCCTGCGCCTCCATATACTTTTCCTGCTGCCAAATTTGCGTCACCAAATACTTAAAGGGACACTGCGCAAACATCTCCAGTTTGGAAGCGCTGAATTTTTCGGCGGTCCCTTCCTTTATATGCGCCAACAACTGTCGATTTTTTATACTTCCGTCGGTTATCTCTCCCGATGATCTTTTTAATTCTATAGACGCAGCTGCCAAAGTTCCCTCTACATCCGCGCCCATTTTTTCCCGCAACCAGTCGTCAGTTACTCCGCAACGAGTCGCCTCTTCAGGAGAACACGGTTTTTTTTCATTCCGGTTAAAATCTGAAACAATCAGTTGCGGCATAATATTTTGAAGGCGTCCAATATACACGGAGGCGCCGACCTTATCCTCCTCAAACCAGGAGATAAATATTTTTTCCCGAGCCTGCGTCAGTAAATTGGCAAAGAAATACTCATCCGCCGCCAGGTGATCCTCTGTAAGCTCCACATCTATACCCATGGCATATTTCATAAAGCGACGTTCCGCGTCACCGTAAATCCAATTCTCTGATTCTACAGCTGGAAATTCTCCTTCACGAACCCCGAGGATAAAAATATATTCATACTCAAGACATTGCGCGTCTACAACGTCGGTGATCAAAACTCCGTTTTGCTGTCCTTTATCCAAGTTTATTTGCACATCGGCGACCCGCTCCTGCAGAAGCCGACAAAAATCTGTACCGGAAATTTTTTTACCTTGTTGACCGCAAATTTCATATTCCCGCCTGAGCATAGTTAAAACATTTTCTAACTCTTCTCTGGAACGCAAAACCAACTTTAAAGCTAACAAATCTATTTTTCTTGCTTTAAACTGCTCTCCCAGCAATTTTTCCAACTCCAATGAGTCAACAACTTTCTGAAGTGTATCAAGATAAAAGCTGACCGTTGCTTCAGCGGGGATGCTCTGAAGCAACGCATCAACGTAATAAAAAAATGTTCCTTTACTGCCTTCGCCGTCGCGTTTTTCCATTTGTTCCATCATGCTGCCGCGCACAGAGTCCGGTGTAAGAAAATATTTATTCCCACGCAGCAGCGTCGACCACGACAAATCCTCTCCGTAAAGCGCTTTTCCCAATGGCGCGTTGATTACCCGAAAATACGCTTCCGCTCCGTTTCTGTTATTTGCTGTTGACAGCAGCATATCAAGCAACAATGTAGTCAAAGGCTGTATAGCCAAAGCTGCCGTGCTGCTCAGTGTCACAGGAATACCGTATTCGACAGCAAAATTTTTTAAACCACCGTAATTGCGCAAATTGCGTACGGCCAGCATTATCTGCGACGGCTTGACACCGGCAAGCAGCAACTCTTTAACCTTTGTCATAACCATACTGATTTCGCCTTCACGACTGCCGGCGCAGTGCAGTTCTATATTCTTAGGACATTTTTTGACATCATGTCTTGCTCTTATAAGTTTCTTTACACGTGTATTTTTTTCAATTTCCGCAGAACTGTCATCTCTATTCCTGCCTGCCCATCCCCATACTGATGCCAGATATTTTAAATCTTCACAATCCTCGCCGTAAGGTATTTCACGTTCCGCCGCAACAAACATCATATCGCAAAAACCGCTCAGATTGTTGATAACGTTACCGGAAGCACCGGCAAGCGCTCTGCGTTTTTTCTCATACATCATCCCCAGGGATACTTCACACTTCCCGGAAAGCTCTTTAATGAAATCAAGCTGCAATCTGTCAAAGGTATAAAAATCACTAAAGTATATTTTTCGCCACGGTAGGACGACGTCCGATCCGGCCAAAATTCTTATAGCCAAACGATATTTGCCTTCGATGTCAAATAAATTTTTCTCTTTAAGCCGATTTTGGTAAAGCGTATAAAGAAGCGCTACATCAAAATCCTTACTTCTTTCCGCTTCATTTCTTTCCTGCCAGTTACCTAAAGCCAGAGAAAGCTGACGAGCATCGGTGCCGCTTCTCGACAACTGCCCCAACAACGAAGTCATAGCTTTGATATAACCTTTTTTCCCGGCGAGTTGTTGAAAATATTTCATTCTTCCCGCCTCGGCAAGTTCTTCCAAGAGTTCCTCTACCAACAATTCCTGACTGCCGCGGCTTATCTCTCTTAAGAACCCGTAACCGTTCATATTCAGCAGCCGCATCGCCAAACCTTCTATGCTTATGCATTCAACAGAACCGCGGCGGCAAACTCTGTCAGCCAACAATCTGCTGGGCAGCACCAAGATACTTTCGCCGCTACGCGATTGTTCCAAATCTTTATAAAACAAATTATGCGGAATATTTCCCAGCGGAGTACAAAATAATTTTGTCATCCAAACCTCACCCCTCATAAATAACGTACGTTACTTATTCATTTTACCACATTGCGAAAAGATTGGTTAAGTGATAAAAAAGCTGCTTACCTTAATTTTTAAGATAAGCAGCTTGATGAATTTTAATTATTCTACTACAAGGGAAAGATCTCCCACAGCGTGAGTTATATCCTTTACCGCACTCAAAAGAGCCAAACGATTGTTTCTCACTCTCACATCGTCATCCATAACCATGACGCTCTCGAAGAAAGCGTTGACAGGAGCTGCTAACTTGACAGCTTCAGCCAAAACGGAATCGTAATCATATTTGACTGCTGCATTTAGTGTCACCTGACTGGCGGCGATAACCGCTTCGTGAAGTTCGTTTTCGGCCGGCACCGCAAAAATTCCCGTGTTGATAGCCGTTTCCTGCTCAATTTTCTTGCAGAGATTGGCCACACGTGTCGCCGCCTGCAACAGTGTTGCGGCACCATCTCCCGCGACAAATCTGTTCAGCGCTTCCGCCCTTAGACAAAGATCGGCAATATCATCATTCTTGGTTTCCGCCAGCACAGCATCCACCACATCATATCTTATTCCCTGATCAATCAACATATTTTTCAGACGCTGTTTGAAAAATTCCATAATCTGTTCTGCCATCTCTGCCATTTTTTCAGCAGGTACGTTAAGCATTTCCATAATGCTCAAGATGATTTTTTTAAGAGGCAGATGATATTTACCGTCAATGATGATATTTATAACGCCCAAAGCCTGCCGACGCAGTGCATAAGGATCCTGCGAGCCGGTAGGCGCCAATCCGCGACTGAAGGTAGCGACTATATTGTCCAGTTTATCGGCGATGCTGACGATGCGTCCCACATCACTTGTAGGAAGCGTATCTCCGGCATAGCGCGGCAGATAATGTTCAAAAATACCTTCCGCAACAGTTTCCGCTTCTCCGTCAAGCTTCGCATATTCTCTGCCCATAACGCCCTGAAGCTCGGTAAATTCCACAACCATCCCGGCAACCAGATCAGCCTTGCACAATAAAGCAGTGCGCGACAAAATATCTTTGTCCACGGAAGCATTTAAAGCTGCAGCTATGCCGTTTGATATATCGACCAGCCTATTGCTCTTGTCAAACATGTTCCCCAAGCCTTCCTGAAAAGAAACAGTTTTTAATTTTTCCAATCTGTCCTCAAGACTTTGCTTGCGATCTTCCGCGAAGAAAAACTCGGCATCGCTCAAACGCGCGCGCAGCACCCTCTCATTACCGCGAGTAACCACGTCGAGATGTTCGCTGCCGCCGTTGCGCACGGTTATAAATTTGTTGAGCAATTTGCCGTCGGCATCCAGCACGGGAAAATATCTTTGATGTTCGCGCATAGGCGTAATAATACATTCCTTAGGCAATTGCAAAAACTTTTCTTCAAAAGTGCCGCACAAAGCTGTAGGCCACTCGACAAGATAATTGACTTCTTCCAAAAGATCTTCCGCTATTTCAGCATGACCGCCTTCTTTTGCGGCAAGCTCCTCCACCTGTTTGCGGATTAATACTCTTCTCTCATCCTGATCGACCAAAACGAAGTTTTCATACAGAACTCTTTCATAATCGTCGGCGGAAGGAATTTCCACCACGCTGGACGTTCCCAGTCTCGTCGAAGCAACAGTATTTTTAGCTTTACTCAAAGCCGTATTGAACAAATTCTTCGCCGTATCCAAAGCGGAGTCGAAATCCTTAAGCATCTCTTTATCTACCTCCGGCAGCAATTCCGAACGCAGGAAGCGATGACCTCTCGAATAGTGCGAACTCTTTACCCCGCAGATTTCGACATTGACCACTTCGGTGCCGAACAATGCCGTCATCCATCTTACAGGACGAACAAATCTGAATTCATGATCCGCCCAACGCATTGTTTTGGGAAAACTCAGAGAAGTAAGAATGTCGTAAAGAAGTTCCGACAGCAAATTTTTCACCTGCATCCCCACCATATGCTTTACGGCGTAAACGTAACCGTCGCGCACTACGAGGTCTGTAACCGCTACGCCCTGCCCCCTGGCAAACCCTTCGCCGGCTTTGGAAGGATTCCCGTCTTCAGCGTAAGCTATTTTCACTGACGGACCCTTTGCCTCCACGACGCTGTCTTCCTGTGTTTTTGCTACATCTATAGCCAGCATGGCAATGCGGCGAGGTGTTCCGTAAACTTTAACGCAACTGAACGGTATGCGCAGTTCACGCAGCTTTTTTTCGGAAAGTTCTTTCAGTTGAGCCAAGATGCCCGTCATAAATTTTGCCGGTATTTCTTCCGTACCTATTTCAAAAAGCAATTTTTCCATTATTTATTCTCCCCTTTCTGCAAAAGCGGGAAGCCAAGTTGCTCACGCTGTTCAATATATGTTGTGGCACACATCCTGGCCATAGCGCGTACGCGTCCGATATACGCCGTGCGTTCGCTTACGCTTATGGCTCCTCTTGAATCAAGCAAATTAAAGGTATGAGAACATTTAAGTACGTAATCGTAGGCAGGACGTACATACCCTAAGGCAATAACACGCTTGGCTTCAGCCTCATATTTATCAAAAAGATCGAATAAAAGTTCCGTATCGGCTATCTGAAAATTGTAGTAGGACTGCTCGACTTCGTTGGTATGGAAAACATCTCCATAAGTCACATCACCCACCCACTTAATGTCAAAAACATTCTCCACGCCTTGAATGTACATCGCAAGACGTTCCAGACCGTAGGTTATTTCCACGGTGACCGGTTTAACATCTACAGAACCGACTTGCTGGAAATATGTGAACTGAGTTATCTCCATTCCGTCCAGCCAAACCTCCCAGCCTAAGCCCCACGCTCCGAGCGTAGGAGACTCCCAATTATCTTCTACGAAACGAATATCATGCTCGTCCTGACGGATCCCCAAAGCTTCAAGACTTTTCAGGTAGAGATCCTGAATATTTTCCGGAGAAGGTTTGATGATGACCTGATACTGATGATGCTGGAACAAACGGTTGGGATTATCGCCGTACCGTCCGTCGGCAGGACGTCTTGAAGGTTCCACGTAAGCAATTCTCCAAGGCTCCGGTCCCAACACACGCAAAAAAGTCGACGGGTTCATGGTACCCGCGCCTTTTTCCACATCATAGGGCTGCGCCATTATACAATTCTGCTCCGCCCAAAATTTCTGCAGCGTCAAAATGATTGTTTGAAAGTCCATTTTTTCCTCCCGATACTTATTCTTAAAATTACGGTCACGAGATAATATTTTCTCTCTAAAAAACAAAAACTCCGTTCCCGTAACTGTACAAGTTACAGGGACGAAGTAAAAGCTCCGCGGTTCCACCCTGCTTGACTGTCGCAACAGTCCGCCTCAACAAAATAAACTTATCGCTCCGAAGCGCCTTCGCCCGCCTGTCGCCTTCCACCGCCGCGACTCTCTGCAATTGCAGGTTACTCCTCTTCTTCATAGCACAAAAATATTATATATAACGTAAATTATAAAGTCAATGATAATTCACACTGATTATTTTTGATAACGCCTGCCGTCACAATCCGAGTTCCTGAACAAATGCCAAACTTTTAAGCGGACGATCCGTTTGAAACAATATGAAATGATACAGAAGCTTTTCCATTTCCATGAGTGTACCGCCGCGAACTTTCAGCTCGGTATCCGCATGGAAATCAAATTCCTCCAGCTGTTTCCAAAACTTTCGCGTTTCCTCATGACACGCGTCTACGTCACCGACTCCCGCAGCAATGCGGCAATCAGCACAAACCGTACCTCCGTGCAATGAGCTGAACCAAGCTTCATTCTCCAAACTTTCAGAACAAATGACGCATACATCCGTCTGGGGAAGCAAACCGGTCAAACCGAGCAACTGTACTGCAAAAATAAGCGTCACTAAACGCGGATTACGCTCCGCCAGCATTTGCATGCAGTTACAGAGCAGCTCGTACAATTCCGGCAACGGCTCGCGATCTTCCGTGAAAATTGCCGCCAGCTCCGTTATCACGGAAGCGTACGCCACTTGCTTAATATCTGTCATGTTGATGCTTTTCGACAATTCACAATTCAACAGCTTATCGATCCGTTCTCCCGACTGAACTTCTACCCGCAAACGTGCGAAAGGCTGCAACAAGCGGCCCGATAAATTTTTAGGATAACGCGCACCGTAAGCAATGAAGCGAAGCTTGCCCTGCTCCCTGCCGAATCCTATCACATACTTATCAGCCTGCTGCCAATCCTTAACACGTAAAACGATTATTTCATCTGAAATGACTTCTCTTCCCATTGTACAACAAAATCCTTTTTGTCCTGCACGAGCCGGTTTCTCGTTGCTATGCCCTATAGCCCAGTTGCTTCAGAGCCTTGTCCTTATTACGCCAATCACTGTTTACCTTCACCCAAAGTTCCAAATAAACGCTACAGCCTGTCAAAGCTTCGATATCAACGCGCGCTTCCCTCCCGATTCTTTTGAGCAACGCTCCTTTAGCTCCGATGATGATACCCTTCTGCGACTCTCTTTCCACGAAAATAGTCGCGCGGATATAAATATTATCCTCGCTGCGTTCCTTGAATTCATCTATCTCTACTGCTACGGAGTGAGGCACCTCATCCCTTGTGAGGCGTAAAATTTTTTCTCTTATAAGTTCGGCGGCGATATCGCGCATCGGCTGATCGGTCAGAACATCCTCTTCAAAATATGCCGGTCCTTCGGGCAAATGCTTTATTATTTCAGCCGTCAATTCTCCGAAGTCCCGATCCGTTTTTGCCGAAATCGGCATAATTGCAGCAAAATCGTACTCCTTGGCGTAGTCCTCCAAAATCGGGAAAAGGTTGGCTTTATCTGCCAACTTATCGATCTTGTTGGCAACCAGTATAACCGGCGTTTTTATCCTGCGCAGCAGTTCCAGGATATAGTTGTCGCCGGCGCCGCGTTTTTCATTTACATCGACGACAAAGAGAATCACATCCACTTCCTGCAGCGTTTTTTCCGCAGTATTCACCATATACTCCCCCAACTTGTGCTGCGGCTTGTGAATACCGGGAGTATCCAAAAACATTATTTGAGCGTTATCAGTATTCATAACGCACATAATCTTGTTGCGCGTCGTCTGAGGACGATCCGACATAATTGCTATTTTTTCGCCGATAAGACTATTTGTCAGCGTGGATTTACCGACGTTAGGACGCCCCACCATAGCTGCAAAACCCGCAAAATGCTTTTCATTTTTCATTTTTTCTCTCTCCGTCTTTTGTCTAATCACAAACTGAATCCGTAAGGCAACAATTCCTGCAGAGAAAATTCCTTCACAGCACCTGAAAGATTTCCTAAAAGGACGCGCCGAACGCCGAACTCTGCCGCCACCTGCCGACATGCTCCGCAAGGCGCAACCGGTTCGGCAGTATCGGCTACAACGCACAACACTTCAAAATCACGCTCTCCTTTGCTGACGGCATTAAAGATTGCAACACGCTCCGCACAGCAGGTAAGTCCGAAAGATGAATTTTCTATGTTGCAGCCTGTATAAATATTTCCTGACGCAGTTAATACCGCAGCGCCGACGGCAAAACCGGAAAAAGGCGCGTAAGCTTTCTCTCTCGCTGCGACCGCAGCTTGATACAGTTCTCTGTCAGTCATTTTTCGTCCTCTCTGAAACACACAAACGTTACTCGAAATTTTCTTCCGCAAGATTGATAACGCGTAACGAGGCTTCCTCTTCTCTGCGCATTATTTTTTTCTCTTCTTCGTTCATGTGATCGTATCCTAAAAGATGCAAAAGACCGTGCACTGCCAGATAGACTATTTCCCGCTCCAACCCGTGTCCGAATTCCTCGCCTTGACGCAGTGCCGTTTCCGCGGAAATTATAATGTCCCCCAAAAGTTCTTCTTCGCAAGTTCCTACAAGCTTTACCATATCCGCTTCAGCGTCGTCATCGTTAAGCGCGAAACTGATCACATCCGTAGCCCTGTCCACGCCTCTGTAATCACGATTGATAACGTGGATTTCATCATCATCCACAATCGTCACGCCGATTTCCGTCTGAGCGGATAATTTATGTCTGTCCGCTACGGCGTTCAATCCAGCGCGGAGTATCTTCTCCAAATTACCATCAAGTTCAACCTTGGTCTGAGAATTTTCCACGGTAATAATCATTTACTGTCTTCCTCTCGACTTGCAGCAAATTTTTCATAAGCGTTGATAACGGCCCCCACTATCTCATGCCTTACTACATCCTGCTGTTCAAAACGGGTAACATTCACTCCGGCTACATTCCGCAACACCGTCGCTGCCTCCACAAGTCCGCTGCGCTTCCCTTGCGGCAGATCTATCTGCGTCACATCTCCTGTTATAACCATCCTGCTGCCGAAACCGAAACGCGTAAGAAACATTTTCATCTGCTCCGACGTAGTATTCTGCGCTTCGTCTAAGATTATAAAAGCATCATTCAAAGTACGTCCTCGCATAAAAGCAAGCGGCGCTACTTCTATTATCCCTTTGGATAAATATTTTTGAAAAGTGTCGCTGCCCAACATATCATAAAGCCCGTCATAAAGAGGCCTCAGATAGGGATCGACCTTATCTTGCATATCTCCCGGTAAAAATCCGAGTTTTTCACCGGCTTCTACCGCCGGACGCGTTAAAACTATTCTTTCCACTTCTCGCTTTTTCAAAGCCGCCACAGCTAAAGCGACGGCAAGGTATGTCTTCCCCGTGCCTGCCGGACCTATGCCCAACGTGATGAAATTATTGCGTATTGCTTCTATATATCTCCACTGTCCCAGCGTTTTAACTTTTACCTGGCGCCCGCGATTGTTTGTTATAACAGTTTCAGCATACATATCGTGCAAAACGTCCGTCCTGCCGCTATTGACCATGTAGATGCCGTAGCGAACATCGTGAGCTGTGAGAGGATTTCCCTGCCTGTACAGAAAAATAAGCTCTCCGAACAGTTGACGCAGCTTATCCACCGACTCAGCTGCTCCGGAAAAAAGCAGCTGAATTCCTCTAGCAAGGATGCGACACTCCGTATGCTCTCTGACAATATTCAAAAATTCATCATTGCGTCCGCATATGCCGACCATCTCCTGCTGATCTTCCGCGATCAGAGTATACTCCGTCTGCTCAATCCTTTCGGTCAAACTTCTTCCCTCCGGTTATCTTTTCTCAATAGTTATCTTTTTTATTTCCACAGGCTGTAGCGGTTTATCCGCAGCATCAGTTCTGACTTTTCCTATACGATAGACCACGTCCATCCCCTTGGTAACGCGTCCGAATACGGCATGTTTCCCGTCAAGCCAATCGCAATTGCGTAGCGTTATGAAAAACTGACTTCCACCTGTATCCGGTCCGGAATTAGCCATGGATATAACGCCGGGGCCGTCGTGAAGAAGCTTACTGCTGAACTCATCCTTGATCTTGTAGCCGGGTCCGCCTGTACCGTTACCGTTAGGACAACCGCCCTGAATCATAAAATTATCTATGACGCGGTGAAAAATTAAATGGTCATAAAATCCTGCTCGAGCCAATTTAATAAAATTCTCGCTCGTTTTCGGTGCATAGTCGGTTGCCAGCTTCACTTCAAAAACTCCCATGCTGGTTTCAAAAATCGCCGTAGCCGGATCTGCCTCAGCAGGTTTGTCTATATTTTTGCCGCAACCGGTCACACCGATTAAAAACAGGCACAACACAAATACAGATAAAAACTTTTTCAAATTTTCAGCCTCCTCGAATAAAATTACGTTAACGTAACAACTATATATTCTCTGCGAAACAGAATTTATTTGCTGCTCAAAAAGGCTACAAAAGCTTTATGGGCGTTATACACATCATATTTTGAAGCTAACTCGAACGGCGAATGCATACATAGAAGCGGTACGCCCAAATCGACAACATCCACATTCATAGCGGCTACGTACAAAGCTACGGTTCCGCCGCCGCCCTCATCGACCGCCCCCATTTCTCCCGCTTGCCAACACACTCCGGCGTTATCCATTATGTCTATCAGACGCGCCATTGTCTCCGCGCTGGCATCGCTTGCTCCGGATTTTCCTCTTGCACCTGTATATTTAGTCAACCCCACGCCTTTATTCAGGAAAAAGCTGTTCCTTGACTCATATACAAAATCAAAAGTAGGATCATAGGCCGCGCTTACATCCGAAGATACAGCTAAAGTGTTGCGCAATACTTTCCTTACATTCGCCTTTTCCCCCACCGCCAAATCTTCAATATAATGCAGCACGAAATCGGAATTAAGTCCCGTCGTTCCGTAAGAACCGATTTCCTCCTTATCTGCAAAAACAGTAACGGCAGTGTAATAAGGATTTTTCACTTCTACCGCAGCAGTCAGCGACGTATAGGCGCATACACGATCATCCTGTCCGTAAGCGCCGACGATGCTCCTGTCCAATCCGACATCTGCCGCCTTCACTGCCGGAACAAATTCTATTTCCGCGCGCAGAAAATCTTTCTCCGTTATTCCGTAATACTCATGCAGCAAAACTAGAGTATTAAGCTTAACAGCGTCCTTAATTTCATCATCCGCATCGATAAAAGGCAGACTGCCGACAAGAATATTAAGTTCTTCTCCCTTGATGCCCTCTGATAATTTGCGTTCATTTTGCTTCGCTCCCAAATGCGGCAAAAGATCCGTAACGCAAAAAACCGGATCTCCTGCTTTTTCTCCGATGCACACATTAACGGCGGATCCGTCCTTTTTTATGACAATACCGTGCATGGCAAGTGGTATCGTCACCCACTGGTATTTGCGAATACCGCCGTAATAATGAGTCTTAAGATATGCCAATTCATTTTTTTCGTAGAGAGGATTCGGTTTCAAATCTAAACGCGGAGAGTCTATGTGGGAAATATTCAGGCGTATTCCTTCTTCCAGCGGAGCCGTACCGAATGTGGTCATAATAACTGACTTGCCCCTGTTTACAAAATAAACCCGATCCCCCGGAAGATAATTTCTCCCGAACTCATAAACTTTATATCCTGCCGATTTCAGGAATGCCTCGGCCTGTTCCACAAATTCCCTTTCAGTCTTTGCGCGATCCAAAAAATCTTTATACCCTTCGCAATATAAAAATGCCTTTTCTTTGTCCGAGGTTTTATTTTTTCCTAAGTGTTGAAAATCCCAGGTCAATTCCTTCTGCAATTCTTTAGCGGTTTTCTTCATGGTTTACGTACATCTCACTTTCATATGCAATGCTGCAGCATACGCTGCAATAACCGAAGCTTTTCATCGTACATCCATTTCCATGGACCAATGTAATTATATCACAAATCTGTATTTCTTTGGTATTCCGGACTACGCAAATATTCAAACGAAAAACCAATCCTTAAAATTTTTGAAAAAACAAAAAGCAAGACCTCACTGCATTGTCCACTCACAGCGAGGTCCTACTTTAATATAAGGAATTTAGGCAAACAACAAATTTACAGGTATTGAAGATTCTCCCCCGAGAAAATGCTTTTATATTATATCGTGCAGTTGTTTACCTGCATGAAAGCGCGCCCATTTTATAGCCTGTAGGTCCATACCCTGAATATGTTCCAAAAACCATTTCGTCACTTCCTGTTCGACTCTTTCAGCAAAAGCCTCCGTGGCTCCTCCGGCAGCCAAATCATCGTGAAGTTCCTTAACCACCTCCACAAAAGCATCGTGAGCCGCCTTGTGCTTCCCGTATTCCGGGTAACCTACTTCCTGCCAAAGATTTTCTTCCCCGCCGAAATGGAACACGGTGTACAGCGTCAAAAATCTCAGAGCTTCCTCGGCCTTCTCGGTGCCTTTGCCGCACTCAAGAGCTGCGTATAAACTATTTATAGCTTCGATCATAGCTCCATGCTGATCATCGATTATTTCGTTACCGGTTATAAGTTCGGGAATAAACTCGGCCTTTTTCATGCTCGCGCCTCCTTTAGATGAAGATTAAAACGGAGTTCTGTCACCCACATAACAGATAATTTCATTATCCAGATACATTCCTTGCAGCATCTCAAGATGCTCCATGGTAACATCTCCGCAGTTTGCGTAAGCGTACTCAAGCCCCATCTGTTCCCATTTGCTTTGTCCCAGGCGATGAAATTTAAGCAAATTGATTTCAAACAAGTCATGCTCTTTCATAAAGTCAATCACTTTTTGAGCATTTTCCGCGCTGTCATTAAAACCTCCTATGATCGGTGTACGCAAAACCAACCTTCCGGGCCAACCGCTTTCTTTCAAGGTAGCAATATTTCGCAATATTTTATCGTTGGAAACGCCCGTTCCGCGTATATGTGCTGCGTCATCCATGTTTTTCAGATCTATAAAAGCGAAATCTATATAGCGCATTATATTTAAAAATTTTTCGGTATCAAAATAAGCCGTGGTTTCTATTGCCGTATGAATCTGCAAATTGCGGCACTTTTTAAGCACTTCCAACAAAAACTCATACTGCAGTAACGGTTCGCCCCCTGAAAAAGTTACGCCGCCTTCACTGCCCCAGTTGTTAAAATCACGATGCAATATTTTCATCAACTCGGCTACAGTATATTCTTTACCGCAGATTTTTAAAGCATTTGAAGCGCAATATTGTGTACATTCAAAGGTAGTGCATTTATTGCAGATATCCCAATCAATTACAGGCCCCTTTTGATTATCAAAACGCATACCGCCTTGATTGCACAGGCCAACACATGCACGACAACCGCTGTTCCACTTGCAAACTCGTTCGGCATACATGAGATGCCTGCGGCCGGCAAAATTTTCCGGATTAGCGCACCACTCACAGCGTAACGGACAACCTGAAAAGAAGACTGTAGTTCTGCATCCCGGTCCGTCGTGAACCGAAAATGCCTGGACATCGAAAATTACAGAGCGTAATTCATCTTCTCTCATAAAAATTATCCTTTCGTTCATACTTTGATATAAGGCGGAATAAATCCGCCTTATATCACTTCTAAAAACTTATTTCATTGCAAAGCGTTCACATGAACTTGCTCCGCAAGTTCCATATGCCCAATTTTCTTTATCAAATCCCGTACACGTTCCGATGCCGTATTTGTCAGCATCCTTAAAGAAGCTGCAGCAGGAACATTTTTCAGCCTGAACAAACATCGGGCAAGCATCACTGCCTTCTCCGTCTATATATACTATATTCTTGCTCAGTGCACACATTCCTTTTTCGCAATCCAGATGGATATAATTTTTGCAGTCTATATGCTTCATAATTACTTACCTCCTCTTTTTATACGCATCGTCTGTCAAACGTTATCATACTCTGTACGATAAATAACCTCATCCTGAATAGGTTTACCTATTTCGCACCAGTACTGAGTAAATCCTGCTACACGCACTGTCAGGTCGCGATATTTATCAGGCTTAACCTGGGCTTCACGCAGGGTCTTGGAATCTACTACGTTGAACTGAACATGGAAGCCGCCTTTACGCATATAAGCTTTTACTATATCCAGAAGCTTTCTTGTTCCCTGCAAACCTTTGACAACTGTCGGGTGCAACTTCAGATTCATTTGAGAGTTCTGAGCAGTGCCGTGATCGTAAACAGTAGCCGATTCAAAGATAGCGTATACACCGTTCTTATCAGTTCCGGCTGCCGCAGACATGGAACCGTCCGAATAAGTTGTGCCTGCCAAACGACCTGCCGCATCAGCTAAGGTTACAAAGCCTTGAGGACCGTGGGTAGATACGGAGATCTGGCACAGATAGAGAGGCTTGCCGTAGTAGGAAAGGAATTCTCTCGTAAGACCGAACATTTCATCTTCGTACCATTTCAGGAATTTATCTGCTTCCCAATCCGCATTTCCGTATTTAGGAGCATTCAAGCAGTCAGCAAAAATCTTTGCATACTTCGGAGCATCGGCAGTAGCTTCGCGGAAATCAGGCGAGAACACGCCCGTTTCATAAGAAGTTTTGAAGCCGAAATTGTGCAGCATTGCATCTACAATTTCTTCCAGAGTATATTTCTTGTCAACAAACACATTCTTATTCAACGAAGCCAATTCGTTGATAAAAGTAACAGTGCCGCAAGATTCGAAGTTAATGGTGGCATTATAACGTCCACCCATCATACCGAGGTCGACACCCTTCTTAAAGCAGTCCGGTTTCAGCAAAGAAGCGATTACAGGCGGGCAATGTTTTCTCCAGATATCCATCTGAATGTTGTTGACTTTATTTACCACACCGATAATCAGTCTCAGGTAAGCGAGCCATTGATCCGTTATCGCTTTCATGCTGTCCAGCTTAACGTCATGCTTCGGCAGAATCTGCTTGCCGGTGCGATTATCAAATCCGTTGGTCAATACCAGTTCAAGAACTTTCGGAAGACCTACGAAGTGAACGCCTGTACCTGCGGTAGGACCTGCGCCGCCGGGAATCCAAGTAACTTTACCGTTATATTCCAAAGGCAGGAAGCAGCACGGTGAAGATTCCAAACAGCCGCCTAAGCACCAAGCGCGAGCGTCTTCAAGATTCATTCCCTCGGGCCCGTAATTCATAAGAATGAAGTTGATGCCTGTCTGGTTATTCATCCAGGCCGGATAGCCCATGCCCAACTTCGTACAGGAAGCGGCTTTCATCAGGAACGATTCCGGAGTTTTTTCATCATAAAGAACGGATAATGTAGGCTGAGTAGTTCTGTTTCTCATGCCGGCTTCTATGATTAAATACTCCAAAGGAGTTACCGCAGACAATCCGTCCTTAGTCAGACCGCCAAGCGACAAATTGTTGAAAGTGTTGCCGGAAAGCACGCCGCCGGTTACGCCGGCAGAAGCGAAGCATTCTATGCAGGTTATTTTGATGCGGTAGAATTGCAACAGCTCTATAACCTCTTCATCATTGGTGATGCCGTCTTCGATATCTTTTTCGTAGAAAGGCTGCAGAATTTGACCCAATCTGCCGATTGATTGTCCTGACTGCGGATCTTCGTTAACGACAGCCAGGTGACAAGCAAGCGTTAATTGCAATGCCTGACGGAAAGTGGACGGAGCTTTATGAGCAACAGCATCCATAACCTCTGCAATCTCTTCGTAATTCTTTTTAAATTCCGCATTTTTCTCAACAGATGCAAGATAACGTGCTCTGTCCGCATGGTTTTGGCACCATTTGCTCATACCCTGAGCGATGTATTTCATAGCGATGTAATAATAAGCGCGCCCCATACCCTGGATGCCGTCTCCGCCGGACTCGCCGATCGTTTCGGCAATTCTTTTGTCGCACATCTCTATGATGCCGTCCCAACCATATTGCAGCGGCAGATAGTAATTCATTACCTCGCGTCCCTGCGGTATGCAGTAGGAATCGAACATACACAAAACGGATTCCATGATTTTTTGTTCCTGCTCGTATCCGGGCGTATATTTGGAATATCTCGTGCTGAGCTCTTCTACAGAGTTTCCGTCCCAAGGCTTGGATGCCTTGACAAGAACAGGAATATCTTCTTTGCGCATACCGAATTTTTTAGCTATGGAAATGATATTGCCATAACTTTGGGTAACGTTACCGCCGCCGGCACCAACGATGGAAACTGCATCCGCTTCACTCTCGGGCGGAGCATCCACTTCTTTCATCAAAGCTTCCGCCTGCGCATTGAAGAAACTTGCCGTTACCCAGGGGAACGGGAAAGCACCGCGCACGTTTCTGGTTTTGTTCATAACAAGTTTTTCGTACGGTTGAATGGTAGGAGTCATATGAGAGAGGGCGGCGGCCATAGCCTTAGCTCTGCGAATAATGGTAATGTCGCCATCATTTTCCTGCCATACTCTGTTGTACCAGTAAGGATATTCCATGTCTACCGAATTTTTCAGCTGATAGTAAATATCCAACAATTTGGTGCAGCCTTCGGGCGGCGCAGGGATATCTTCTTTCGTACGGTCGTAAGTATTGATATCCAGTCCGCGTTTTTTCAACAGCTCATTTAATTTTTCCTCTTGCAATATTTGTTCATTGCTCATAACAGATCCTCCTTATAGATTTAGATCGGCCATCCAAAGCCCTTGACTATATTATATGATTCTGCAACCACCGAATTCGTGGCTCCATGGACTTAAAAAAACTTAAATTTTTCGTGATGCTCCTACTAAAGACCTAGTGCCCTTAACATCCTTTAAGCTCCCTACTGTAATCACGCATGCTGCCTTTGCCCAAACTCATGTACAAATTGTCATAGCGTTCCTCCGCCAAATTTCTTCCTTGGCTCAATGCAGCATTTATATCGCACCAATAGGAAGCCAGTCCCTCCGGCTGCCAGCTTTGCAGCTCACAGGACATATAACGCGCGAAAAGGTCTTTATTGTTTTCATGATTCTGCACCAGCTGCGGATAACGCTCCGCCACTTCGTCCATCCATAAAACTTCCTGAGAAACAATCTTCTCTATGAGCGGATTCTCCTGAATCGGTTCAATCAACCCGTCAAGCAAAGCATACTTTTCAATCATCGTATTCCGCTCCGCAGCTTTGGCTGCATGTAAATTTTCCAGCAACAATGTCAGTGTTTCTTCAGAAAGTACGGAGTAAGTCATCCAACGCATTCTTTTCAACGCGGGTAAAGCTTTTTCCGGAACACTTTCTTCTACATTCATGGATGTAAAAAATTCCAGTTCAAGTTCCAGGATATCCTTGAGCAAACTTTCTTTTTCCTTATCGAGCATCTTTTTCACCATCCTAATCAGTTGCCCGTTTTTGCGCTGCAGCCTTGGCTTCCACCTCTTCCAACGATTTAAATCCCATGCCGCGATACAAAATCTTATACCGTTCTTCCACAAGATTGATGTTCATTTTTTTTGCTTCCAAAACATCTCGCAGATACAGTTCCAATGTCTGATCTGAGTAAGTCTCCAATTCGCAACGTGCGTATCTGGCAAACGCCGGACTCATATTTATCGAAAGGGGGTATCTGGCATGCAGATCCGTCATCCATTCTACCTCGACGGCAACAATATCGTCAATCATGCCGCTTTCGTTAATCACCGGAATCAAATCGTCCATCCTGGCATATTTTTCCATAACGAGATTGCGCTCGTCCTGAAGAGCGAACTGCAAATCTTCCCAATAAGCCTGCAAAGTTTCTCCCGATAAAACGGCGAAACTCATGTAACGCATCGCGTGGAAAGTTTTCAATTGCTTTTGACATTCAACTTTATCACTTTGCCCCTCATTGACTTTCACAAACATCTCCGCTTCTATCGCGATGATTTTTTCCAGCAATTCATTTTTTTCTTGCTCACTATAACATCTTCTGTTACACCCGCAACTGCAGCTCATAAGCAAACTCCTTTCTCGCATATTTCGTGTCTGACAGTCTTCAGCAAAGCTTCTGCCAATTTTCCCGAAGCGAAGGCCGTGGGATGAATACCGTCCTCACCAATCAACTCGTTCTCGGAATAATTCTCCATGATGCCGCGCCAATCAAGAAACGTGACCGCCGCACTTTTATCCGCAAATTCCCGCAACAAACGCGTATACTCATCCGTTCTGATTGCGACCGACGGCTCCCGTTTTTTTACAGCTTCACTCACCCGCGGTATGCCGACGAGGATAACGCGGCTTCCCTGTTCAGTCGCGCACGCTGCAAATTTTTCAATGTTTCCGATGTAATCACCTGCGCTAACCCAAGGATCTCTGCCCATCAGCTCCGACTGCAGAGGAAGAACATTTCTTCTGCCGGCCGGCCACAAATCGGTAAGCCCCAACTGAATTATCGTAACCTGCGGCTGCAGGAAAAAAATTTCATTTGCTTCGCCGCTGATAAGACTGTGAGTCGTGTTAGCGTGACGACAGCGATTAACAAGCACTACATCTCCGGCATATTCCGTGACCAGCATCTCCCGCAGCCGCTCCGGATACGTTTCCTCATAAAACAGAACCACTTTATTTTCTTTGTGGTGAAATCTTGGCAAGCCATAACTGTCGCCAATCAGAAGCACTTTTAATTTTCCGCTAAACCTCATCAGGACGCCTTATGCTCTTAGGCATCGTCAGAGCTGCTACCATAGCAACGATGAACGAACCCATTGCAAAGTAGATGGAAGCCACGAAATTACCCGTGGCATCAGCCAAATAGCCGCCCATAAAACTGCCTACTGCAGGACCTATGCCCATGATGATCCACGTTGCCAACCCCCAGATTTTACCGAGACTTTTCTGTCCGTAAATCGAACCGCAGTAACCTACAACACCGCCGGGAACAATTGCCCAGTAAGCTGCAAAAACTATGCTCACTATAACGCCCAGCATGTAAGATGTACCGTTCATCATGAGCAGCAGTACGCAAGCTATGGTGCCTATGGCAGGTCCTATTATGAGCATAAGCTTACGCGCCTTGATCTCATCGTGCAAAGCGCCGACCAACTTGTCGGAAAAAATTCCCAGTAACGGCATGGTAAAGATGCCTGCAACTCCTATAATTACGTACAGATTAGTGGCTATGTCCAAGTTCATTCCCAAATCTTTCGTCCAGTAACGAACTATCTGTGTCCAAATTAAAAATTCTCCGCTTACACAAGCCATGAAGCAAATAATTCCGGCCCACAACGGATACGTCGAAAAAGCTTCTTTGATGGACCAAATATACTCCTCTTTTGCCGGTGCGGCGCCAGTTTTGATCGCAGGCGTTCCGAAAGGCTCCAATCCGTAAGCGTCAGGATTTTTCTTAGCCAAGTACGAAGCCAAAAGTAACAGCACCAAAAATACCCAGCTCAAATATGTCATAGCAATACGCCACTGCGACGCGCTCTGCACCAATAAAGGTTTCACTCCCAAACTGAGCAGCACCTGAGCCATGGGACCGCCGGCGAAAGCAATGCCCCACATCGTGGCGTATTTTCCGCCAACGAACCATTTACGAACTGATACGGTCGAAGATACCCACAGCATACCCGTGCCTATACCGGCGCAGATAGCATAGCAAGCATAGTAAGTAAGCAAACTTTCCACACGAGCTGTCAGGAAAAATCCCAACATACAAAAGATAGCGGCAATAAAATACACGGGTTTCGTGCCCCATTTGTCAAGAATCAGTCCGCTGAAAAAAGCCGTTGTGGCATAAATCGTCATCATCAACGAATATCCCAGCGAAACCTCTGCGCCCGTCCAATTCATCGTTTGCGACATGGGTCCGGAAAAAACGGCGAAAGTCGCACGATAACCGAACAGACAAAATACTGCCAGCCATGCGGCCGCTACTACGCAGTAAGAAGTTTTCTTTGCATTCATAAAATTCATCCTTTCATTATTTTTTTACCAGAGCACTTCGTATTTACGTCTACCCTCCTTCACTGCACAAACTATTACAACTTCATTCTATTATTTTCAAAAAACCATTACTTACGCCCAATGTATTAATATTTTTTAATCTTCCTTCGCCATAGGGACAAAAATAAAAAAAAAGAGTTTTTATGGGACTTTCGTCCCAAAAAACTCTTTTATATCAGACTTTTTTATTAAAAGCAGGCGCAATATTACAAGTCCAAAGTCGCCCGCAGCTCTCCGTCGATCATTTCCTGCTCCAAGGCCGCGGCAATCTTCTCCGGATAAGCATATTTTACCTTCTCTGCTCCGAAAACATCAAGGATTTTACTGCTGTCGCCGTCATGCTCCTTGCATAACGCTTTGAAACGCTTAAGCAGATAACAACTGTCGGCAATTTCCTGCAAATGTAATTCTTTGATCGTCGCTGCCAATCTTTCATTTTCCACCCCATAATTTTTACAGCAATATTCCAGCAGCGGAAGCAGCCAAATTGAACAATGCAATCCTTCAAAAAGCTTTTGCACAAATTCTCTTCTTGTCTCCGTCTTGACCACATCTTCGTATAAATCGCAGAAACGCATGACTTGAATTATTTTATAAATATCCTCTTCCGTGCAGCGGAGATAATTGATTCTGCGAACCGTAGCATCGTCCACATTTTCACTCTCCGCAAGATTAGAATTATCAGAGATGTGCTGCAGCATCATATAAATCTTGTCTATAACCTTATGTCCCTCTTCCACATTATCCAAATATTGCTTTTTGTCCATCAAATTTTTCAAGACTGCCCGCAACTCTTTATAATTAACCGGTTTACTCAAAAAATTATGAGCTCCTGCGGAAAAACCGTTCACCCTGTCTTCGGGAGAAGCCAACGCCGTAATCATCACCACGGGAATATTCTTGGTTTCGCGACTGTCCTTAAGCGTTTGACATATCTCAAAGCCGCTCATTCCCGGAAGCATCACGTCCAGCAAAATAACATCAGGTTTTTCCTGAAAAGCCTTCTCCAAAGCTTCCATGCCCTGATAAGCCAAAATAGTCTCATATCCCCACGAATGAACAAAGTCATTCATAATCTCCACACTTTTTCTGTTATCGTCAATTATCAGAACCTTAAACATAATCAACCTCTTTCAAACATCTGCCCGTCGCCGCGTTTTCTGTTCACCGCGGCTTCCACATTAAGAGGCAAATGAAAAATTATTTCTGTTCCTACGCCGACTTCGCTGTGCATGACAATGGAACCTTCCTGTAATTCCACCAATTTCTTTACTATAGGCAATCCCAGCCCCGTACCGGCATATTGCTTCGTATAAACATTTTCCACCTGTTCAAATTCAATGAATACCCTTTCCTGATCCTCCGGCGGAATACCGATGCCGGTGTCCTTGACGCTGACGCTGAACGTATTCTCCTGTTTTTTGATATTCACTTCAATTTTGCCGCCGTCCTCAGTAAATTTTGCAGAGTTGGAGAGAAGGTTATACATTATCTCCAAAAATTTCTGTACATCGGCTACAATCAACAAATCCTCCGGCTCCATATCAAACTTGACAGTAATATTTTTCTTGCCGGTCAGCGCTTTGATGCCGTTGATGGACTGTACAACTATATCTTTAACATAAAACGGCTCCAAATTAAGCAGCATCTTTCCTGTCGCCAGTTTGGAAATATCCAGCACGTCATTGATCAGAAGCAAAAGATGGCTGCCGCTCTCATGAATATTATTCACATATTTCAGCTGCTTTTCGGTAAGTTCATCCCCTACCCCTTCCTGCAATATCTCCGCCGACCCTATGATAACGTTAAGAGGAGTTCGCAATTCATGACTTATGTTGGCTAAGAACGCCGACTTGGCAATATCAACTTTCTTCAGTTCTTTGACAGCCATAAGCAAATCCTGAGTTCTCTCGTTGACCATGTATTCCAAATGCTCATTGTTATGCTGTAACTCTTCGGCTAAAGATTGAGCTTTTTCGTTTGCAATAAGAACTTCCCTCAAATATTTTTTTCTTTCCGTTTCTTTATTGGCCAACTGAGCTATGAGTTCAAGAAAAGTTCCCTTCAGTACGGCTACTTCATCATTATAGTCCAGAGTTGCGACCTTCATCCCGTTAGCTTCGCCATAATTTCGCACGGAATTTACTATGGACATAATAGTTTCACTAAGTTTTTTGGAAAAATACGAACCGACCAGCAAAGTCAAAACACCGCAAAGCACGCTGATGATAATTAAACTTTTATAATTGTTAGCCACTATTTCGTTAAATCTTTTTTCGGGAATCCCGACGCCGAACATCGCCACAGCTTTGCCGTCGCTGTTTATAACCTCTTCGTCCAGAAAAACGTGCATTTCCCCTGTCGGTTCAAATAACTGCTTGCCGAAAAAAATATTTTTTTTGAAAACCGACACCTCACTTTTGGTAGGCGTATGAGTTCCCGTATAATCATTCTTGTCCTCAGTAACTATATTGGAGGCTATACGTATCCCGTCTATAGAAACGGCGATAAAAGCCTCCTTTATGTTTTGACTGAAGTATTCCGCAAATTCTTTCTCGTTGTTCAGCGAATCAATAGCCACCATAACACCAATGACTTGTTCGTTGTCATCAGCGGAAAAAACAGGCAAAGCATTAAGACCTATCAACGCTTTACGCATATAAGCGTCTTCGGATCCTTTTCTGTCCTGAATCTTTACCAGAAGCTTCTCATAGCCGGGGCTTGATCTGCTGAACAAAGTATCCAAAAGCACAACCTCTTCGGAAAACCACGGCTCGCGATTTTCCAAAACATACTCAACAGCCTTACCCAAGACACTGTTTCTGTCATATTTCACTTCAGGAGCACTTTTACCTATAAGATTCCCTCTCGTATCCAACAGCATAACCGAGTCCAGAAACGGCAGTTCCGTTCTGTATTTTTCCAGACTGTTGTCAATATTGTCACGCTCCCTCTGCATGACGAAGCGACGCATTTTATCCGATTTCACCAATACTCTACCGGATTGTTGAATGGATATTTTACGTTTCAGGACAATCTCCCGAAAATAAGTCATTGCCACAGAAAGGTAGTTTTGCTCCGTCTTTTCCACCTGCTCCTTAAAAACTCCGGTAGAAACCACCAAAGTGATCAGCATGGGAAGCATGACGATTAACAGCAAAAATATACTAATTTTTTTCCGTATACTCACCGGATTTCACCTCACTGCCAGCAATAAATCTACAGTAATCGACTACCAGTTGTACTCTGTCATTTAAATCCAACTTCAACAGTATATTGGAAACGTGAGTCTTAACTGTTTTTTCGCTGATAAAAAGCGAGTCCGCTATCTGTTTATTAGTCATACCCGCGCAGATAGCTTTAGCCACTTCGGCTTCACGCTTGCTCAATCTGCCTCTAAATATATCCTGCTCGGAATTCGATGATTCTCCATAACTTTTCTTCAACACAAGCTCTACGTCCAAATTCAGTAATTGCAGGCTGTATTGCAAAGTACGCGCTATATTTAAAAAATTACTGTCCTCAATGACTTGCATGTGATAATTTGCCAAACTCTTGTTAGATATCTTCATGGTGTCACCGGCCACTCCACCGCCGATGCAGTAAGCGACAATAACCTTGTTATAGTAAACAGGAAATATGAAATTTTTTATCCCCACAAAACAACTGCTTATTATCAACTCTCTCTGTTTTGTAACTTGCTGCAATTGATTTTTTCTCTCTTTGACGCAGCGTTCACTGTATTTTTCAGCGACAGCGCTGCAAAGAAGAGGAGCATTCGACCATACAGTCAAAGGTTTTCCTTCCGGATCAACAAACACCAAGCTGATAGAATTCAACTTAGCGTAGCTGTCCTGATACGCCTGGAGCCTGTCTTTGCCAACTATTTCCAACCAGTCTTCCGCTTTAATACTGTTCTGAAGCATATTTTACCTCCCGAAGCATCTCCTACTGTTTATTGTAGGATCCGGCGCTTTAGACATAGTAGAGTCCAAAGTAGCATTTTTAGACTTTAGTCCTAAGACTAAAGTCTTAATTTAATTATACCACAACGATATATGCAGAAAACTTATACTAGTTAAATTTTGCACATTCTCTTTGTACGCTCAAATTCATAAACTTACTTTGTCTTTCTCTCAAATTCGGAAAATCTTCCAGCAGTATTTCCCATAGCAGTATCTTATTCTGAAATTATGTGCCTTAAAACTATAAAATTTACATATATTTAAACTCTGTAAAAATTAGCGTAACCTGTATTGACACGGACAACGGCCATAAGTTATATTGATTTTGTCGTATCTTAAACAGCGGCAAAACCAATATAAAGGAGGCGTAAAATGAGTAATAATAACCTTACGCAAAACATTCAAATTGCTGTGGCCGATCCTACACCATTAGGACTTTTCGGCTTGGCCGTCGTAACCATGGTAGCTTCTGCACAGAAAATGGGCATTGTAAGCGACGTATCTTGGGTGCTTCCCTGGGCTCTCTTCTGCGGTTCTTTCGCGCAACTTCTTGCAGGTACGCTGGATTATCTGCACAAAAACATTTTTGGCGGCACAATTTTCTGTGCTTTCGGCTTTTTCTGGTCCGCAGTGGGCATGAGCTGGATGATCAAGGCAGGCGCTTTCGGTACCGGACTTGCCGCAGGCATTGACCCTAAAGCTATCGGCTTCGCTTTTTTTGCTTATTATCTTTTCGCACTTATCGGCACAATAGCGGCATCTTCCGCCAACTTGTTTCTTTTTGTGGACATGGTACTCATCGATACGCTGCTACTCTGCTTGGCACTTGACGCGTGGGGCATCGGCGGTCACACACCTCACACCATTGCCGCTTACTCCGAAATGGCCATAGCGCTCGTTTCCTTATACGGATCCGGAGCTGCTTTCCTGAACGGTTTCTACGGCAGGCAATTTTGGCCCTTAGGTAAACCAGTAAATAACTGGAAACAATAATCTGAAGCAAAAAATCCCCGCTTTGAAAGCGGGGATTTTTTATGACCATCATCTGATGTTTTATTCCGTAAATTTTGCAGCTGCAGCAAACGCGGAGCGCATTTCCTCCATTAAACGCTCCATAACAACAGCGCACGGTAACACATCATTCAAAACATTCAAACTTTGACCGACCATAACGGTGCCGTTGTCCAAATCGCCCTCTACAAGTCCCAGACGGTTGGTTCCTGTTCCCATTGCCATAAGTTCCTCGTTCGGCGCTCCGGAGATTTCTTTTTCCGTATATTTTTTTGTGAAGGTATTTGCCAAACAACGTACGCCTAAATTACGGCTGAATCCCGTAGCTACACTGTCGGTATCCGTAGCGGCGGCAATCGCCTTTTTAGCTGCCGGGTTGGCAGGACACTCCTCCGTCATTAAAAATCTGCTTCCCATTTGTACGCCGGAAGCTCCCATCAGCAATGCTGCAGCAATCGCTCTGCCGTCAGAAATACCTCCTGCCACCAAAACGGGTATCTTTTTCACCTGGGGTAAAACGTTCTCCATTAAAGCCATCGTTGTCTGCTTGCCGATGTGTCCGCCGGCTTCCATACCCTCTATGACAATAGCATCGGCGCCTGCAGCCTCTACGCGCAGCGCAAGTTTAACATTCGGCACTACCGGGATGACTTTGATGCCGGCATTTTGCAGCTTTTCTATATGAGGAATCGGATTGCCTGCTCCCATAGTAACAAAATCAACTTTTTCATCGCAGAGCATCTCGATCATTTCTTCAACATTCGGAGCCATTAGCATAATATTAACGCCGAAAGCATTCCGCGTAAGTTTTTTTGCTTGTCTGATTTCTTCCCTTGTCCACTCTACGGTGCGGCCGCCGCTGCCTATAATTCCTGCGCCGCCGGCGTTGGAAACTGCGGCTGCCAAATTGCTGTCGCTCACGTGAGCCATTCCGCCCTGAATAACAGGATATTTGATGCCTAAAAGTTCCGTCAACATTGTTTTCATAAAAATAACACCTCACAACTGTCTGCTTATCTGCAATGATAAATCTTTATCACAATCATTATAATATATTTTTTCAACTAAAGCAGCAGTTTTCGTTAGAAAAATTCTCTATGATGATCAGCAAATATTGCATTAAACATTACACAATTTGATTCACTCTTTCGTCTTCTCCGCCAACGTTTGACATTTAAAAAATTTGATTGTAGAATTCTTATAATGTTCAAAAATAAGGATTTTTTTAGAAAGAGGTTGAATATATGCGTAGTAACGAAGTAAAAAAAGGATCTACACGTGCTGCTCATCGCTCACTTTTTTATGCAATGGGTTACACGGAAGAAGAACTGAAAAAACCGCTTATCGGAGTTTGCTGTGCCGCCAATGAAATAATTCCCGGACATATGCATCTGGACGTTATTGCCAAAGCCGTGAAGTACGGTATTCTTGAAGCCGGGGGAACCCCTATGGAATTTCCGGCCATAGGAATCTGCGACGGTATCGCCATGGGACACAATGGCATGAAATATCCTCTCGCCAGCAGAGAACTTATTGCCGACAGCATTGAGGCCGTAGCAAACGGACACAACTTTGACGCCCTGGTTCTGATTCCCAACTGTGATAAAATTGTTCCCGGAATGCTTATGGCTGCAGCGCGTCTTAACATACCCGCGGTAGTCGTAAGCGGCGGCGCCATGTTGCCCGGCCGTTATAACGGTCAGGATATAAGCGTTTCCACCGTCTTCGAAGCAGCCGGTCGCTATGAATCCGGTAAAATAAATAAAGAACAGCTTGCAAACATCGAACACAGTGCCTGTCCCGGATGCGGAAGCTGCGCCGGTCTTTTCACAGCCAATACCATGAACTGTCTCACCGAAGTACTCGGCATGGGCTTACCCGGCAACGGAACAATTCCCGCAGCTTACAACGGACAACGAATCGCTCTTGCCAAGCATGCCGGCATGGCTGTCATGGAGCTTTTGGAAAAAGACATTCGCCCCAGAGATATCATGACAAAAAAAGCCTTCGAAAACGCGATAACCGTAGATATGGCCATCGGCGGTTCTTCAAATACCGCGCTGCATCTGCCTGCTATAGCTCACGAAGCAGGCATTGAACTTCCGTTGGAACTTTTCGATAAAATATCCAAAAAAACTCCTTACCTTACAAAACTCAGTCCAGGCGGAACTCATCACATCATCGACCTCAACGAAGCCGGCGGCATACCGGCAGTTATGAACGAGTTAAACAAATTATCTTTACTGCATAAGTCTTGTAAAACAGTCAGCGGCAAAACTATCGGACAAATTTTGAAGAATGCCGTTATTATGCGTGAAGATGTCATTCATTCCGTTGATAATCCCTACGGCAAAACCGGCGGCATCGCCGTACTTAAAGGGAATATCGCTCCCGAATGCAGCGTCGTTAAAGAAAGCGCCGTCGATCCTTCTATGAAGATTTTCAGCGGCCCCGCAAAAGTATATGATTCAGAGGATGACGCCATTGCAGCCATATGTGCCGGCGATGTCGTATCTGGTGATGTTGTCGTTATCCGTTACGAAGGTCCTAAGGGCGGTCCCGGTATGCGTGAGATGCTCAATCCCACTTCCGTTCTTGCCGGCATGGGCCACGACAAGGATGTCGCTCTACTTACTGACGGTCGCTTCAGCGGAGCTACCAGAGGCGCGTGCATAGGCCACATTTCACCTGAAGCGCGTGAAGGCGGGAATATTGCTTTAATAAATAACGGCGATATTATTGAGATAAATATTCCCGAACGCACCCTGAACGTTAAGCTCAGCGATGAAGAATTAGCTGAGCGCCGCAAGACATGGGTCTGCCCTCCGCCTAAAGTAAAAGGAGGTTACCTGGCGCGTTACGCATCCCTTGTTAGTTCCGCTGCCAAAGGCGCGGTAATGAACACACCCGAATAAAATATTTTACAATGAACTGACCCCCAAAAGCTGGAATTTTCCAACTTTTGGGGGTCGTCTCATTTACAGCTCGTCAATATTTTACTGCCACAAATCTAGCATAAGATGTTTTCTTTGCGTTCAGTTTCACAGCTCATACGGTATTTCTGCAACCAAATTTCACCATCGCTGCAACTCATACTGCCTTCCGAAAGCTGAAAACTGTCCTCGCATAAATCATCTGCAATTTCCAAGATAGTTGATTGAAAAGGCAAATCACTCAAACAACATTCAGGTATACCCTCCATGCCTAATGTTGCTCCCATAAGTGCACCTACAGCTACCGAGACACCTTCGATCCCGCACTGCAAAGCCGCATAAAGCGCCGCACAAAAATTATCATGATATTTCAAACAGCAAAATATCGCCCACGCAAAAGCTTTATTTTCTGTTGTCAATTCTCTACTGAATAAATCGGCGTCTTCGTCACTTCCTGAAGCGTGTATCGCTAAAATTCTTTCAATGAAGTAACTTATACTGCGACATTCATCCGATTCACGATATTTGCCGTTTAATTT
>JAXFPC010000073.1:0-1854 GCA_034180005.1 Acidaminococcaceae bacterium
GGCATCGTCATCGGGGATGGCAACAGTGCCGATGAGAAAAAAGTTGCTTTGACAAAAGACGGCCTGAATAACGGCGGCAACAGGATCACTAATGTAGCTAAGGGCGAAGCGCCAACCGATGCAGTTAACGTAGATCAGTTGCGTGAGGTAGTCAACGGTGTCGGCAATGCAGTCCACGATGTCGACAGGCGTGTCAGCAAGGTTGGAGCCGGAGCTGCCGCTCTGGCTGCATTGCACCCTGTAGATTTTGACGCCGATAATAAGTTGGACATAGCTGCAGGTTGGGGACATTACAAAGGACAGAGTTCCGCGGCTTTAGGCGCGTTCTATCGTCCGGATGAGAGAACCATGTTCAGTCTGGGAGGAACTGTCGGCAATGGTGAGAACATGATTAACGCAGGTATTACCTTTAAACTTGACGGACGCCGTGACGGGATGTATGCAATTTATTCCAAGGCGCGGTTGGTGAAAGAAATAGAGCAGCTGAAATCGGACAACGCAAAGTTGCATGAACAAGTGCAGACCATGCAAGCTTTGGTTGAGAAGCTTTTAGAAAAAAATAAATAAATCGGTAAACATTATTTGGAAATACTATTAGATGTAAAATCAATAATCCTTTTTATAAAAACAGAGCCGCGGAAAACCGCGGCTCTGTTTTTATAAAAAGGATTATTGAAAACGTGCCTGATAAAAAAACAAAAAGCAAACTTATCTTGATAACATCGGATAGAGGATGTATTATAAGAGTGACAGTATGAGATGTTCAGATGAAACTTGTCGCTATGAAGAGTGTTCTAAAGCGATCAGCGCTGCTTTATCTGAATTTAAGGGAGGAGAAAATAAATGTGGGCTGTGTATGCCTTGTTGTCCGCGGTATTTGCCGCGCTTACGTCAATTTTGGCGAAAATCGGTATCGAAGGAGTTAATTCCAATTTGGCTACCGCTGTAAGAACGATGGTTGTTGTAATAATGGCATGGAGTATTGTTTTTTTGACAAATGCTCAGAGCGGTGTTTTTGATATCAGCAGGAAAAGTTGGATTTTTCTTGTTTTGTCAGGACTTGCTACGGGAGCGTCGTGGCTATTTTTCTATAGGGCGTTGCAAATCGGCGAAGCCTCCAAAGTGGTTCCCATCGATAAGTTGAGTGTAGTTATAACGTTGGTTATGGCTTTTGTATTTTTGCATGAAGAATTTGCTTTAAAATCTTTGATCGGCTGTATATTGATTGGAGCGGGAACATTATTTATGGTTTTATAATCAATAGAAAGTTCGTATGTGCGAAGATGATATATTGTTTAAAATAAAAGGCTTTGCATGTTATACAAACGCCGGCTACAAAATTAAAAATTCTCCTTTGATTAAAAAGTTAAGGCTACCTGCCGAAACTGCGATCAAAGGAGATTTTTTATTTATGTGGGTAGGAGATAGAGCAAGTTGAGTGTGTAAGTGAGTTTCTCAACAGAGAAATTAGCACGCACGAAATATAAACAGCCCGCTATGCGGGTGCGCAACGATTGTTATACAAAAAAAATACCTTTCTTTTCCACAATAAAGTTGTTCAGGCTATATTGTGGAAAGGAAAGGCAGCTAAAAAACGGCATATTATACGTCACTCATAAAAATAAAGATTGTATTGTACTTGCTTAGGTATTGTTATAGAAAAATTATTGTGAGTAAAAAGCTGATACAGGAAGTGTACTTTAGAAATACATCAGAAAAATAGTAAGATATTTTAAAAGTACGTTCATCTGAAATGCTGATATGTAAATAGTAAATTTTGGTGTAACACTATTTGCGAACCTTAGGCATAAATAAGGAAAAAAATTACCGGAGAATATACAGATGAATTACTGT
>JAXFPC010000045.1:0-3547 GCA_034180005.1 Acidaminococcaceae bacterium
TCCATTGCCGTATATCCGCCGCGCAATCTTTCAGAAACGGTTATCAGAACCATCATCAGTTATACCAACAAGATGGCGTTGGGACTGGAAGTTAAAGGTATGATCAATATTCAGTACATCGTCAGGGATAATAAGGTCTACGTTATAGAAGTAAACCCGCGTTCTTCCAGAACGGTTCCTTTCCTCAGTAAAGTGACGGGAATTTCCATGGTGGATGTAGCCACAAAATGTGCTATGGACGTAAGTCTGGAGGAACAGGGATACAAGGGGGGGCTGCGTCTGTTCCCCGATTACTGTGCTGTTAAAGCGCCGGTCTTTTCGTTTAATAAGATGAGCAATGTGGACATTACTCTTGGTCCGGAGATGAAATCTACCGGGGAGGTCATGGCTTGCGATTATCAATACAGTCGAGCTTTATACAAGGCCTGTATAGCGTCTGGAATAAATGTTCCGCACGAAGGTTTTATTCTTATGACTGTCGCCGACAACGATAAGCCGGAAGCAGTGGAAATCGCCAGAGGATTTATCGACCTTGGATATGTTGTGACAGCCACGGGAGGTACGGCAAAGTATCTCCGTGAGCACGGAGTAGATGTGCAGTTGGCGACGAAAGTCAGCGAAGGATCTCCCAACATTCTGGATGATATAAAGAGCGGAAGCATCAGCATGGTCATCAATACAAGCAACCACGGAAGCAGCGCTGAAAGAGACGGTTTTAAAATTCGGCGTTCCACCGTTGAACATGCGATTCCCTGCCTGACATCTTTGGATACGGCAAGAGAGCTGCAGCGCGTCATGAGCGCCATGCGCCGCCGTCGTGTTGTCAGTGTAGTTGCGCTGCAGGATCTTACTTGGGAGGATTGAGTCATGTCCAAGACGATTGCTCATGCCAAGGTTATCGGGCAGAGGATACTTAATAACACGATAAAACTAATCGATGTTTACAGTCCGGAAATAGCAGCGGCTGCTGTCCCGGGACAATTTGTGAATGTAAAGGTTTGTAAAAACACGGCTCCGCTGCTGCGGCGTCCTTTAGGAATAGCCGGTGTAAATAAAGAGCAGGGTGTCTTCACAATGATTTATCGCATTGTCGGTGAAGGAACACATATTTTGGCTGACGTGTGTTCAGGTGATGTTTTGGACATTGTTGGACCGCTGGGTCACGGATTTGACCTTCAACCGCAAAAAAAACTACTGGTCGGCGGCGGACTTGGTTTGGCACCGTTGCTTTTTTTGGCGGAGGAAACCGGAGCTGAAAGCTGTGATGTACTTATGGGCGGCAGGAATTCCGAGGAACTTTTTTGGAGTGACTTGTATTCCGGATTATGCGGTGGTATATATTTGACATCAGACGACGGCAGCATCGGCAGCAAAGGGACGGTTATGGCTCTCTTGCCGGAACTGTTGCGCCGCGGAATTTATGATTGCGTTTACGTGTGCGGTCCTATTCCCATGATGAAGGCTGTCGCTGCCGCATGTTCTTCGGCAGGCGTGTCGTGTGAGGTTTCTTTGGAAAAATATATGGCCTGCGGGATAGGCGCCTGTCTGTCCTGCGCCTGCAGCGGTGTGGGGAAAAGATTAAAGGTGTGCCAGGACGGGCCTGTTTTTAAAGCAGAGGAGGTTGCGGAATGGTAAAATCTCTGTATGAAGGCAGGCTTGCGGTTGACATTGCCGGTATCAAAATGGTTACCCCTGTGACAACAGGATCGGGAACTTTCGGCTTCGGGTTGGAGTTTACGGATTTTCTTGATTTGTCCAAGGTCGGTGCTGTGACGGTAAAAGGAACATCTTTACATCCGTCTGAAGGAAACAGCGGACAAAGAGCGGTGGAAACACCTTCCGGCATGCTTAATTGTATCGGTTTGGAAAATCCGGGCAGTGAGTATTTTTTGGAGCGTACTTTACCTGAACTTAATCGTCATAATGTACCTGTCATTGTCAACATTTACGGACACACAGCGGAGGAGTATGCTGCCGTGGCGGAAAAGCTCGATGTGGAAGGTGTGGACGCATTGGAAGTAAATATATCCTGTCCCAATGTTTCTCAAGGCGGCATAGTGTTCGGTACCGTTCCGGAAATGGCGGGAGCCGTTATTCGCGGTGTCAAAGCACATACGTCGAAGCCTGTAATAGCGAAGCTTTCTCCCAATGTTACTGATATTAAGATTATGGCCAAAGCTGTGGAAGAAGCCGGCGCTGATGCTGTTTCTCTGATAAATACTTTGGTGGGTACCGTTATTGATGTGGACAGGCAAAAGCCGGTTTTGGGGAACATTACCGGCGGATTAAGCGGTCCGGCTGTGCGTCCAGTTGCCGTGTGGCAGGTATATCAGGTGGCGCAGACTGTAAGTATTCCTATTATCGGCATGGGCGGAATAATGTGCGCGAAAGATGCCGTGGAATTTATGCTGGCAGGTGCCAGTGCTGTGGCTGTCGGTACGGCGAATTTTGTGCAGCCGGATATTGCTGAAACTATAGCACTCGGGATTTTGGATTATCTGGACAGACACGGAACTGTTCAAATAGAAGAAATAGTCGGGTTAGCTCTGCCGCACGGAAAAGCAAGTATGCCTTATTATCGGAACAGAATTTGAAATAGCTATACGGAGGAAAAAGATGTCCGACAATCGTTTAATTGTAGCATTGGATTTTCCTGATATGGAGCAGGCTAAGTCCTGCGTTGAGGAACTGGGTGATGCGGTAGGCTGTTATAAGGTCGGGATGGAACTTTACTACAGCGCCGGAAATCAGATCATAACTTTTTTGAAAGCTGCGGGAAAATTTGTTTTTCTTGATTTAAAGTTGCAAGATATTCCCAACACAGTTGCCCATGCTATGACTGTTTTGAGCGGATTGGGAGCTGACATGCTCAATGTTCATGCCGTCGGCGGCGAAAAAATGATGGCTGAAGCTGCGGCAGCTGTAAGAAAAGCTGCTGCGGGGTCGGGCGGAAAAGCTCCGAAACTTATAGCGGTGACAATATTGACAAGCATGGATGAGGAACAGTATGGCAGTCTCAATTACAAAACTGCCATCGCCGAGCAGGTATTGCATTTGGCAAAACTGGCTCAACGCGCCGGCTTGGACGGAGTGGTTGCTTCTCCGCAAGAGGCTGCGGCAATAAGAGCAGCTTGCGGCGAAAATTTCTTAATAGTTACGCCGGGTGTGCGTCCTGCTGGTGTATCGCTTGATGATCAGAACAGGGTGGCAACGCCGGAAGGAGCGCTGAGAAACGGAGCCACGCATATTGTCGTGGGCAGACCGATAACTAAAGCTGCTGACAGAAAAGCGGCAGCTGTAAATATTGCTGAAGCGATAAAGGAAGTGTAAAGATGTCGATACTTGAAGAAAAAGATGTAATGAAAATGCTTGAGGAAACGGAAGCTGTTTTGCATGGTCATTTTTTGCTCACCAGCGGTTTGCACAGTCCTATGTACGTTGAAAAATTTAATGTGCTGCAGCACCCTAAGTATACGGAGCGTTTGTGCGCAGAGCTTGCTCGCCGTTATGAAAAAGATAATGTGGAACTTGTTGTTGGTCCGGTTAC
>JAXFPC010000072.1:0-1806 GCA_034180005.1 Acidaminococcaceae bacterium
AAACGCGAAACCCGTCCGGCTAAACGCCACGGCAATATTCCTCTGTAATCAGGCGGCTTAGCAAGCGCAAATAGAAATTTACTGGAAGATGAGGTGAAATAAATGGGTCCTATTACCACTAACCCCTGGTTGATCGCTTTGATTAATATGACCATCGTGTTCGGCGTGCTGATCGCTTTGGGCGTGTTGATGACGCTTATCCAGGTTATCGATCCTACTAAAAAAAAAGTTGCTAAACCGGTAGAAGCTCCGAAAGCTGCTCCGGCTACCGCAGCAGTTGCAGCTCCGGCGCAGGATAACAACGAGGTTATCGCTGTTATTGCGGCAGCAGTTGCAGCATGCGGCTGCAGCGCAGAACAAATTGCCTGCATCCGTCGCGTTCACAGTACAGGCTGGACTACGAACGCACGTGCTGAAGCTATCTCTGTTCGCAAAGAGTGCTTCTAATACCCTGTAGGGTTTAACAATTTTAAAAAGATTTTTAAGGAGGATTTTCCCATGAAAAAGTATACTATCACCGTTAATGGTACCGCATACGAAGTTGAAGTAGAAGAAGCAGGCGTTGTTGCTTCTGCTCCGAAAGCTGCCGCTGCTCCGGCTCCGGCTGCTGCTCCGGCTCCGAAAGCTGCCGCTCCGGCCGCTGCTCCGGCTCCGAAAGCTGCTGCTCCTGTTGCTGCAGGCGCAACCACCGTTTCCGCTCCTATGCCGGGCAAAGTTCTGTCCGTAAACGTAAAAGTTGGCGATGCTGTTAAAGCAGGCGACGTTCTCATGATTCTCGAAGCTATGAAAATGCAGAACGAAATCATGGCTCCGGCTGACGGCACTGTATCCGACGTTCGCGTTTCCGCTAACCAAACCGTTGGTACCGGCGACGTAATGATCGTTCTCTAATCGGAACTGCGCTGAAGTAATTCAGTAAAAACTTACAAGATTTTTGGGAGGGTCTGCTCCAAGGACCCTCCTAAATTAAAAATTGGGAGGATATTAAATGGAAGCGTTTCTTATTGCTTTGTCTTCCGTATGGGCAGATTCCGGTTTTTCCGCTCTGACAAGCGGTCATGCTATCATGATCGTTGTTGGTTTGATTCTGCTTTATATGGCTATCGGCAAAGGTTTCGAGCCTTTGCTGCTTTCACCTATCGCCTTCGGCTGTATTCTGGCCAACATTCCTAAAAACGGCTTTGAAGCCCCCGGCGTTATGTCCGTTATCATGTACGGTATTCATCACGAAGTATTCCCACCGCTCATCTTCCTGGGCGTAGGCGCGATGACCGACTTCGGTCCTCTGATTGCTAACCCCAAAACTCTGCTTTTGGGTGCCGCTGCTCAGGCCGGCGTATTCGTTGCTCTGTTGGGCGCTATGATGCTCGGCTTCAGCGTACAGGAAGCTGCCGCTATCGGTATCATCGGTGGTGCTGACGGCCCGACTTCTATTTATCTGGCTGCAAAAATGGCGCCTCAGCTGCTCGGAGCTATTGCGGTTGCCGCATACTCCTACATGTCTTTGGTTCCTTTGATTCAGCCTCCTATCATGCATCTTTTCACTACTGAAGCTGATCGTAAAATTGTTATGGAACAGCTTCGCCCGGTTTCCAAATTTGAAAAGATCGTTTTCCCGATTATGTGTACCATCGCTATTTCTTTGCTGTTGCCTTCCGTAACCGCATTGATCGGTATGCTCATGTTGGGTAACCTCTTCAAAGAGGCAGGCTGCCTGGATCGTCTTTCCGACACCGCACAGAACGCATTGATGAACATCGTAACCATCATGCTGGCTACCGGTACCGGTTTGACCATGTCCGCAGA
>JAXFPC010000068.1:0-12933 GCA_034180005.1 Acidaminococcaceae bacterium
AGCAGTCTGCAAAGCCTCCGCGAAGTATTCGCTGAACAGCAGGTTACGCAACTCCTTGTTTTCAGCGAAACTTTCACTGACATGGTCTAAAAAGGCGGCTCTTATTATACAGCCGTTGCGCCAGATTTTAGCTATCTCACCTAAATTTAACTGCCAGTCGTAATGTTCTCCGGCTGCTGCCAAAAGATTGAAGCCCTGGGCATACGCGCAAATTTTGGCGGCATATAAAGTGCGCCGCAAATCTTCCACATACGCAGTTTTCCGCTCCGGCGTCAACTCTTCGCCGGCGGACGGCAGCGCAGAGAATTTTTCTGCGAGAAGCACCCGCTCCTCTTTCAACGACGACAAATTACGAGCGAAAACAGCTTCGCTTATGGTAGGCACGGGCACTCCAAGCTCCAGAGCGCTGATACCCGTCCATTTACCCGTACCTTTCTGCCCGGCTTTGTCCAAAATCATTTCCACCATCGGTTTTCCGGTTTCGCTGTCTTTTCTTGCCAGGATATCTGCGGTTATCTCCACAAGATATGATGAAAGTTCTCCCGTATTCCACTCTGCAAAAACAGTAGACATTTCTTCCGCCGAAAGTCGCAGCACTTTATGCATAACGGAATATACGTCGGCAATAAGCTGCATATCCGCATACTCGATGCCGTTGTGAACCATCTTTACATAGTGCCCTGCGCCGCCGTTCCCGATATGCGCCACACAGGCATCTGAGCGCTCTGCTCCCGCTTTGGCTGCAATAGCTTTAAGCATCGGTTCCAATTCTTTGTAAGCTGCCAACGTGCAGCCTGGCATCAAGCTCGGTCCGTGCAACGCGCCTTCCTCACCGCCCGAAACACCCATGCCGACATACTCGATGCCCTTGGCTGCCAATGACTTGCTGCGGCGCACCGTATCTTCAAAAAAAGAATTGCCGCCGTCAATGATGATATCTCCGTTCTCCAGAAAAGGCAGCAGCGCTTCCAGCATCGCGTCCACAGGCTCTCCCGCCTTGATCATGAGAACTATCTTCCGCGGACGCGTCAGCTTAGCCGTCAGTTCCGCCAAATCTTCGGCCTGTTCCAAAAATTCACATGCGCCGTAAGCTTCCATGAATTCCTTAGTTTTAGCAGCGGACCGGTTGTAAACAACCGTCCTGATCTTCTTATCGGCTAAATTACGGGCCAAATTTGCTCCCATGACAGCCAAACCAATCACACCTATATTCGTATGTTGCATTTTCTACTCCTAACATAAATTCAAATAAAATGGTGCGCGCAAAAATGCGGGCACCATTTCAACCAATTTAACCAAGCTTATTTCTTTACAGCTTTGTTCCATGCTTCCAACAGGCGAGCGCGGTTTTCACCCGACCAGAGGAAATCATATTTCATAAGCTTGGCGTCTTTGAACGCTTCAGCTTCTTTGGGCGGATTGGCTTCAGGATTGGTAAGGAACTGATAGGATTTATTCTTCTGTCCCAGTTCCTGAGCTTTTTTGCTGAGGCTCCAGTCAACAAATTTCTTGGCGGCTCCCTTTTGCGGAGCATTTTTAATGATAGCTACAGCTCCGAGTTCATAAGCAGTTCCTTCTTCCGGAAGCGAAAGCCTTACATTAGTATCGCCGGATTTCATCAGGCGAATACCGTTGTGGAGATAGGTTATGCCGATGGCGGCCTCGCCTAAAGCGGCGCTGCGAGCAGGAGCTGCTCCAGCTTTGGTATACTGTTTAATCTGCTTATCCAGCTTTGCCAGATACTCCAGACCTTTTTCTTCTCCCCTGTTCTGTACAATTGCGGAAACTACCACATAACCGGTGGACGCGGAACCGGGGTTACCCATAACGATCTGTCCCGTAAATTCAGGTTTCAGCAAGTCGTCCCATGATTTCGGAGGAGCTACTTTATGCTCATCAAACCAGCGACCGTCGAGAATAAAGCCGAGATATCCCTGATAAATACCTGTCCAGTATCCCTCAGGATCCTTGAACTCAGCTTTTATTTTCTCTGCGTTGGCAGATTTGTACGCTTCCAAAAGTCCCTCTTTTTTAGCCATAATGTAAGAGTCGGCGCTGCCTCCGTACCATACGGAAGCCTGCGGATTGTTTTTCTCTGCGCGAATACGGCTCAAAGTTTCACCGCCGGACATTCTGACAAACTTCACTTTGATACCGGTGTCCTTCTCAAACTCTTCGGCGATAACTTTAGCGGCCTGTTCCACCACGCCCATATAAACGGTTACTTCCTTCTCAACAGGTTCCTCCTTGGCAGCCTTGTCGCCGCCCATGCATCCGGCAGCCGTAACCGCCAAAGCCGCTGCCGCCATAAAAGCAGCTGTCTTTTTCCACATAAATTTCATTTCCGTACCTCCTTATTTGCCGTCTACTTCAGGAGCCGCAACAACAGTTTTTGTCGTGCATCCTTCGACAGTGTGCGCTATTACGCCTTTTTTATCGCGTGAAGATTTTCAGATTTGAGTTTCAGCCAAACCTTATCGCCTTCACGGTAAATCTTTTTCGCTGCGGGATTATAAATCTCCACTACCAGTTCCTGCCCGTCAACGGCAACAACATAATCCTGCATTTGCCCCATGTACGTCGATGCAACAACTTCCGCTTCGACATCGCCCGCTTCTCCGAGTTCCAAAGACTCCGGCCTTACAACAACTTCCGCCGTGTCTCCAATCTGCAGCGTTCCCTTGAGATATTTCACGGAAAAGCCTTTGCCGAACATTTTTACAACAGCTTCAGCAAGCTCACCGCCATCCGTACCTATGGGCACGGCATCCTCTTCCCGAACGCTCTCGACCTTGGCCTCCACAAAATTGGCGCTGCCGATAAAATCCGCCACGAAGCGTGACAGCGGATGCTGATAAATCTCCTGCGGCGTTCCCACCTGCTCGATGCGGCCGCCGTTCATGATGATGATTTTGTCCGATAAACTCATCGCTTCGCTCTGATCATGAGTAACATAAACACTCGTGATATTGATGCGCTGCTGAATCTTTCTGATCTCCCTGCGCATATACACGCGCAGCTTCGCATCAAGGTTGGATAAAGGTTCGTCAAAAAGCAGGACTGCCGGCTCCATCACCAGTGCTCTTGCCAGAGCAACACGCTGCTGCTGACCGCCGGAAAGCTGATTGGGCATCCTGTGTTCCAAACCTTTCAGACCCACAAGGTCAAGCATCTTGTAAACCCGCTCTTTGATTTCGTCTTTAGCAATCTTTTTATTTATCAGTCCGTAAGCCACATTGTCATAAACATCATAATGCGGAAACAAAGCATAGCTTTGAAACACCATGGACGAATCTCTCTTATCGGGAGTCATTTCGTTTATCCGCATGCCGTCCAACAAAATTTCGCCTTCGCTTACAGTTTCAAAGCCGGCAATCATGCGCAGTATGGTGGTCTTACCGCAGCCTGAGGGTCCAAGCAATGTTACCAGTTCGCCGCTTGCTATATTGATATTTACGTGATCCACCGCCAGAAATGTGTCCGTACCTCCGTGAGTAACGTACTCCTTGGTCAAATTCTTTAAAACGATACTTGCTTGTTTAGACATTTTCTTCTCCTTGCAAATTTATATCAGTCGCCCGTGTCGGCTTTTTATAATCGGATCCCATCCTGTCCAACAACATGCGGATGCCGATGATAGCGACATAGACGATCACGATCAAAATAGTGGAAAATGCGGACGCCACACCGAACTGATTGTCTTCCACCTGGTCGAGAACGAGCACCGTCAACAAACTGTAATTGGCCGAAACAAGAAAAATAACGGCGCTTATACTGGTCATACTTCTGATGAAAGAATATATCAAACCGCCGAAAAAGGCGCTTTTAATGAGCGGTAAAGTAACGGTTCTGAAAACACGGCTCGAATCCGATCCGAGGTCGGCTGCCGCTTCTTCTATGGCCGGATCAATCTGCTGCAAGCTGGACTCGCCGGCTCTGATTCCGATGGGAAGGGAGCGAATCACAAAAGCCGCCACCAGTATTGCCGCCGTTCCTGTCAGAGGAATCGGCGGTTCGTTGAAAGTAAGTATATAACCGATACCTACTACAGTGCCTGGCACTGCAATACTGAGCAGGGAAGCAAAATTTATGAAGCCGCGGCCGATGAATTTTTTGCGGACAACCAAATAAGCAATTACCATTCCCAGAACGCCGGCTATGGGAGTCGCGATGACACTTAACAGCGTAGTATCCAAAATAGCATTCTTACCGACCGCTAAAGCATAGGCATAATGCTCAGTTGTAAAGGTGTAATCCACGCCCCACATTTTGATGAAGGAAGCAATCGGAATCAAAGCGTAAATAGCCAGCACCACTGCCGCCACAGCAAAGCAGAAACCGCCTATAATTCCGACAATCTGCGGGTCATCTATCATGGTACGCTCCCTGGAAGCCTTTCCGGAAACGGTGATATACGTTTTCTTCTCCACCCAATATTTGGAAAGTATGAACAGCAATATGGCTATGTCAAGCAAAACAACCGCCACGGCGGCTCCACCCTGCACATCGTAACTTCCGATAGCCTGCAGATAAACCTGCGTGGCCAAAGTGGTGAAATTTCCGCCGATAGCCATCGGATTGGCAAAATCGGCTACGGATTTAATAAAGACCAAGAGAAACGCGTTGGCGATGCCGGGTCTTACCAACGGAACCGTAATCGTGCTGAAAGTACGCCATTTGGAAGAGCCTAAATCCCTGGCGGCATCCTCAATGCTCGGATCGATAGAACGCAGCATACCGGCCAGCAGCAAAAAAGCTATGGGGAAATATGATATGGTCTGGACAAATATAAGTCCCTTCAATCCATAAATGTTCGTGCCGTGCCACCCGAGCAAATTGTATGTTATAAGTCCGCGCGCACCGAAAAGCATTATGATGGAAAGCGCCACGGAAAAAGGCGGAGATACCATAGGCAGCAAAGCCATCAGATTGAATAGCTTTTTACCTCTGATAGCCAGATGCGAAGAACAATAAGCAAAAAGAAAACCTATCGCTGTGGCAAGAACGCCCACGATGACAGCCAAGCTGAGCGTGTTGACCAGAGCCTGGTATGTTTCCCGCATACTAACGATATTAATATAGGCCTGCAAAGAAAAATTGCCGTCAAAATCTATGAAGCTCTGTTTCACCACTTCCAGTAATGGCCACACGACAAAAACGAACAGTGAAGCGATAACTCCCAAAGCAACGGCACACACAATCGGATCGCGAAAAGTACCGCGTGTAGTATTTATTTCATTTTTCAAGTAATTTATCATTTTATTCAAGGGGCAGACCTCCGCAATTTTTAAATCATATCCACTAGAGATAGTAGCATTCCCGTAAAGACGTGTCTATATCTATTGTGATTATACTTTCCGACAGCCATTTAGTCAATGAGAAAACTTTGTTATCGCAAGATTATTTTTACCTTTTCCGTTGCAACAAAAAAGAGAACCCCGAAGGGCTCCCTTGTACAGCTTACGTTATCCGATGTTGTAAAAAACCTTTTTGCCGCCGTATTTGGCTGCAGATCCGAGATCTTCCTCTATGCGTAGCAACTGATTATATTTTGCCACTCTATCGGTTCGAGCCGGCGCTCCCGATTTAATTTGGCCGGCATTGACGGCTACGGCGATATCCGCCAAAGTAGTATCTTCCGTTTCGCCGCTGCGATGAGAAATTATGCAGGTATATCCGGCACGCTTCGCCATTTCAATAGCGTTAAAGGTCTCCGTCAAAGTTCCGATTTGGTTTACTTTGATAAGTATGGAGTTAGCTACGTTCTTGCGGATACCTTCTCCCAAGCGAAGTTCGTTGGTAACGAACAGATCGTCGCCTACCAGCTGCACTTTTTTGCCAAGCTTTTTAGTCAGCTTCTTCCATCCGTCCCAATCATCTTCAGCCAATCCGTCTTCGATGGAAACAATAGGATACTTCTCGCACAGTTCCGCCAGATATTCTACCATTTCTTCTGAAGTTTTTACCAAGCCTTCTCCCTCAAGATGATACATCTTATCTTTGTAAAATTCGCTGCTGGCCACATCCAGGGCGATAAGAATATCCTTGCCCGGTTCAAAACCTGCAGAGCGAACGGCTTCCAAAATGATTTCTATAGCTTCCGAATTGCATTTCAGATTCGGAGCAAAACCGCCTTCATCTCCGAGAGCCGTACTCAATCCCTTGGCTTTTAAAATACTCTTCAGCTTATGATAAATCTCTGCGTTCATACGCAGAGCTTCGGCGAAGGAAGACGCACCTACCGGCATGATCATGAATTCCTGAATATCAACATTATTATCCGCGTGCTGCCCCCCGTTTAAAATGTTCATCATCGGAACAGGCAACTCTTTGGCGGCAACTCCGCCCAGATACAGATAAAGAGGCAAACCTACGGAAGCTGCTGCGGCTTTAGCCACCGCCATGGATACGCCGAGGACCGCGTTAGCTCCCAGCTTGCTCTTATTGGGCGTACCGTCAAGCCGAAGCAGCATTTCGTCTATCTCTGTCTGTCTGGTAGCTTCAAGTCCTATGAGAGCTTCCGCTATTATATCGTTAACATTGTCGACTGCTTTCATAACGCCTTTACCCAGATAGCGTCCGGCATCTCCGTCCCGCAGTTCCACAGCTTCATGAACTCCTGTGGAAGCGCCCGAAGGAACTGCAGCGCGACCGATGGCGCCGTCCTCCAGAACAACTTCCACCTCAACTGTCGGATTGCCGCGAGAATCCAAAATTTCGCGAGCATATACATTTGTAATCATTGCCATGTCAAATCACCTCATCCAAATCAATTTTTACATTCCAAAAGACTTTTGCCAGTCATAGCTTCCGGCTGAGCAAGTCCCAAAAGCTGCAGCAATGTCGGAGCAATATCTGCCAAAATACCGTCGTGTACCTCCGGTTTATCCTTATGTACCATCAGAAACGGTACCTTATTGGTCGTATGCGCAGTGTGCGGCTGACCGGCAACTTCGTCGATCATCTGTTCCAAATTGCCGTGATCCGCCGTAATACAAACGCAGCCGTCCATAGCCAAAACCTTTTCCACAATCTTGCCGACACAGTCGTCTACTGCTTCCATAGCTTTGACTGCCGCCGAAAATACCCCGGTATGCCCAACCATATCCGGATTGGCAAAATTTAGAACAAACAGAGAGAATTTCTCTTTTTCCAGTTCTTGCAGCAACGCGTCCGTCACTTCGCGCGCGCTCATTTCCGGCTGCAGATCATACGTCGCCACTTTCGGAGAGGGAACGAGTATTCTCTCTTCCCCTTCATTGGGATTTTCCACGCCTCCGTTAAAAAAGAAAGTAACGTGAGCATATTTTTCCGTTTCCGCAATTCTCAGCTGCCGTAATCCGGCCGCAGCCACAACCTGCCCCAAAGTATCTGCATAACTTTCCGGAGGATAAGCGGCAGGCACGGGAAAAGCCGCTTCGTACTGCGTCATGGACACAAAATTTTGCGGCGACACTTGCACCGGTCTTGCGAAAAAGCTGAAAGTATCATCACACAAAGCGCGCGTAAGCTGACGTGCCCTGTCCGGTCTGAAATTGAAGAAAACAACTCCGTCTTCGTCGTTTATTCTGCCGTCAACACCGAGTATACCGAACGGCTTCATAAATTCATCCGTGATGCCTTCGCCATAACCGGCGGTAATCCCTTCTTCTGCTGAAGCATATTTCTCGCATTTACCGGAAACAACAGCATCATAAGCTTTTTGCGTGCGTTCCCACCGCTTATCTCTGTCCATGGCATAGTAACGGCCGCTCACGGTGGCAATCTTGCCGCAGCCTATTTTTCCCAGCTCATGCTCCAGAGATTTTATATACTCCAACGCTGAACTCGGAGGCACGTCCCTGCCGTCTAAAAAAGCGTGAATATAAACCTTGCTCAAGCTCTTTGCAGACGCCATTTTCACCAAAGCCAGCAAATGTTCAGTGTGACTGTGTACTCCGCCGTCAGAGACCAAACCCATGAGATGCAGCGCGCTGTCTTTTGCTGCAACCCTGTCCATACACCCCGACAAAACCGGATTGACGAAAAAATTTCCATCTCTTACAGCTTTGCTGATGCGAGTAAGATTCTGATAAATAATTCTTCCTGAGCCGATGTTGAGATGCCCCACTTCCGAATTGCCAATCTGCCCGGCAGGAAGTCCTACATATTCTCCGCTGGCTTCCAAAAGACTGTGATGATATGTTGCGAAGTATTTGTCCAAATTAGGAGTGCATGCGGATGTCGCGGCATTGCCGGAAGAAGCCGGCGCCACTCCCCAACCGTCCAAAATCATTAATAATACGGGTTTGCAGGTCATTTATAACCTCTCTAAAAACTTCTTACAATAGCGGCAAAGCTTTCCGTCTGCAAACTTGCGCTTCCGACAAGCACGCCGTCTATACCGCTGACATTGAATTCGGCGGCATTCTTTTCGTTAACACTGCCGCCGTAAAGAACGCGTATCCTGCGAGCTATATCATCACTGAAGATCTGTTCCAATTTGCGGCGTATCAAAAGGCATACCTCCTGCGCTTCAGCAACCGTAGCTGTCTTGCCGGTGCCGATCGCCCAAAGCGGTTCATACGCTATGACGATATTTTCCGCGTGTTCCGGCGCAACGACTCTCAAAGCGCTCTTCAGCTGCGAATTTATCTTACGGGCTGTTTTGCCTGCCTTGCGTTCCTCTAAATTCTCTCCCACGCAAAGCATCGGTTTTAAACCGTTACGCAAAGCGGCAATCATTTTTTGAGCGACAATTTTGTCATTTTCTTTGAAAATTGTCCTTCTCTCACTATGCCCCACCATTACATATTCAGCGCAGATATCGGCTATCATTTTGCCGGAAACTGCTCCCGTAAAGGCTCCCTTATCCTCCCAGTGAAGATCTTGAGCGCCGTAGCCCACATGCTTGCCGTCAATAGCATCGGCAACTGTTTCGAGCGCTGTAAACGGAGGAAAAATAATAACTTCGTTAAGTGTGCCGCTGGTTTCCATGACGATTTCGGTAGCCAAGTTTACGGCTTCGCCGACGTTTTTATTCATCTTCCAGTTTCCGGCAACAATCTTGCGCCGCAAATCATCAAGAGCTGCAATACCGGGCAGCACCTTGCCTTCCAGGTATTCCAGAGATGCTCCCCCGCCGGTAGAAATATGGGATATCTTTTTAGCAAGACCCAATTTTTCCACTGCCGCTACGGAGTCGCCCCCGCCGACGATGCTCACGGCTCTGCTGGCAGCCACGGCTTTAGCTACCGCTTCCGTGCCTCTACAAAAAGCATCCATCTCAAAAACGCCCATCGGTCCGTTCCAAACGATCATCTTGGCGTCACGCAAAGCCTCTGCATAAGCTTTTCTTGTAGCGCTGCCTATATCAAGAGCCATGAATTTTTGATCCAATTTTTTTACGGTTTGTTCCTTATGCGCTGCATCCGGATCAAAAGCTTCCGCCATGATGAGATCCGTAGGCAGCAGCAATTTCACACCCCTGCGCGCAGCTTTTGCCAAGAGTTCTCTCGCTAAATCCAGCTTATCGTTTTCCACAAGGGATTTTCCCATCTTATATCCGCTGGCAGCCAAAAATGTGTTGGCCATGCCGCCGCCGATTAACAATGTATCAACTTTATCCAACAAGTTTTCAATAACGCCTATCTTGTCGCTTACCTTCGCGCCGCCGATTATAGCTGCAAAAGGATGAAGCGGTGCGCTGACAGCTTTGCCTACAAAAGCAATCTCCTTTTCAAGCAACATTCCTGCAGCGGAGGGGAGAAAGTGCGTCACACCCTCTACGGACGCGTGAGCCCTGTGCGAAACTCCGAAACCGTCATTGATGTAGACATCCGCCAACGACGCCAGCTTCTCCGCGAAATCCAAATCATTTTTCTCTTCCTCCGGATGAAAGCGCAGATTTTCCAGAAGCAAAATCTGTCCTGCCTTAAGCGAAGCAACGGCCGCCTCCGCCTCTCTGCCCACACAATCGCCGGCAAAAGCGACTTTTTTTTGCAACAAACCTGCTAAATGCTTCGCCACCGGAGATAAACTGAACTTAGGATCAACCTTACCCTTAGGTCTGCCCAGATGCGCCATGAGTATTACGGCAGCCTTCTTTTCCAACAGATAATTTATAGTTGCTAAAGAAGCTCTGATCCTCGTATCGTCGCTTATTCGTCCTGCATCGTCGAAAGGCACGTTGAAATCCACGCGAACCAGAACTTTTTTGCCTTTTACTTCAACATCCTGAAGTGTCTTTTTGTCCACAGTTTCATGCTCCTTTGCTAAGTTTCATAATGTGGCGAAGGTACTCTAAAGAGTACCTTCGTCAAACTCAAATATTTGTTACAGACCCTTTTGGGCGATGTAAACAGCCAAATCTATCACACGGTTGGAGTAACCCCATTCATTATCGTACCAGGAAACTATCTTCGCCATGCGCGGACCGACCATCATCGTGGAAAGTGAATCGATAATCGAGCTTAAAGGACAACCGTTGTAATCACTGGAAACCAGCGGCAATTCGCTGTAGCCTAAAATTCCTTTTAATTTTCCTTCGGCAGCCTCTTTAAGCTTAGCATTGATTTCCTCAGCAGTGGTATCTTTCTCCAGAACAACTGTTAAATCCGTAATGGAAACATTAGGTGTAGGCACACGCATAGCAAATCCGTTAAGTTTGCCTTTTAACTCCGGAAGCACGAGAGCGACGGCTTTAGCCGCACCTGTAGTGGTTGGTATGATTGAGCAGGCTGCAGCACGCGCACGACGCAAATCTTTATGTGAAAGATCCAAAATTCTCTGGTCATTCGTGTAGGAGTGAACTGTCGTCATCAAGCCGCTGGCGATGCCGAAATTCTCGTGAATAACCTTGGCGAAAGGCGCCAGACAGTTGGTTGTACAGGAAGCGTTGGAAATAATATTATGCTTTGCAGGATCATATTTTTCTTCATTGACACCCATGACGATGGTGATATCTTCTTCCTTGGCAGGAGCGGAGATAATAACCTTTTTGGCGCCGGCAGCCAGATGCGCCGCGGCCTTCGGACCCTCCGTAAAGCGGCCGGTACATTCGATAACGATTTCCGCGCCTAATTCTTTCCAGGGGATCTTGACAGGATCAGCCTGCGCCACTACTTTTATTTCTTTGCCGTCTACTACGATAGCGTTGTCCGTTGCAGACACTTCATGAGGAAATATACCGTGTACGGTATCGTATTTCAGCAGATGAGCAAGCGTCGGGGCATCTCCCAAATCGTTTATAGCCACCACGTCAAAATCAGGATTGGTGAAAGATGCGCGGAATACCTCTCTGCCGATACGACCGAAACCATTAATACCAATTTTTGCCATTGTAAATCCTCCTTAAACTTATGTAAAATTTTATGTAGAATAATATAAAAACACTAAATTATCTCAGTACGCTATTCCCGCAAGTTCAACCATGGCCCTTGCAGCAGCTTCATCCGTGACCAGTATATCCTGTCTGGACGCCCTGACGACCGATAAAATCGCCGGAGCTTTGGAACGCCCGCCGGCAATGCCCAAAATAGTTCCAATATGCTGTAAATCCTGCAGCATCAAGCCGGCATTGTTGGACATATAAACCTGTCTTCCGTCTATTGAACAATATTGTCCGAAAGCTTCTCCCACAGCTCCGTCAGCAGCGAGTTTTTTAATCAGTTCCGCATCAAGGCGACGATGCCTTGCCATTACCTCCGCGCGTCCTACGCCGTGCACAAGTATATCAGCTTTTTTGATTATATCCACTACCGCTCTTACGCCAACATCCTCTTCTAAAATACTGTTGAGGATGCTTTCGCTTACGCTGTCGGGAACATACAGCTGTCTGTAAGAAGCACCCAGTTTCTGCGCCAATACCGTGGCTACAGTGTTGGCCTGCAGCTCCACGTTATCACCCAAGCCTCCCCGCGCGGGAACAACGACCGTATCCGGCTGACTGCCGGAAATATTGGCAGCCATAGCCGACAAGGTAGTACCTCCGCTCACAGCCACGATATGCTTACCGCCAACATTCAACAACTTACTCAAAATACGGGCTGCGGTTCTTCCCATCTCACGTTTGACAACTTCATCCTGATCGGAATCTCCGGGAATAATTACGACCCTGCCGATTTTCAGATGCTCATGCAGAGCTTTTTCAAGAAAAGATAATCCCTGCAATTTATAAACGTACTCATTAAGCTCCTTTAAAATATCGGCGCCTTCCGGAGTGACGGTCATACCGTTTTGAGAAAAATCTAGCAAACCGCTTTTCTTTAAAAATTCCACCTGAGCTCTCAACACTCTTTCCGTAAGTCCCAGGCGCGCGGCGAGAGCTCTTCTGCCTATAGGATATTCATGACTTACCTGGCGCATTATCTGATACCTCTGAACTAAAAGATCAGTAAGCTCCGGTACTATTTTCTTTTGCAGATTGATAATATTGTCCATAAATCGATCTCTTTTCTTTATAAACAGTCCCACTTGGAACTTTTTGTGTCCCGCAGATTGTAAAAACAATATCCACGAATTTATTCTACCATACAGACAACAATAAATAAAGACTTCTACGAAAAATAGGAAAAACAAAAAAGGACAAAACTCAAAGTTTTGCCCTTTTTGTTTTAATTGAAATCATGAAACGGAAAGAATACTTACGGATGCAGTTATTTATTTGCAGAACCTGCCATCTTGGCAATAATTTCCTTCAGTTCTTTCATCTCGGATTCCATCGTATCAATTTTGTTCTTCATAGCTGCGTTATCTGCAGTCAGTGTTTCCACCTTCTTGACCAGAGCAGCTTTGGAAGTGATCGGACGAATGCCGCCGTTCTCGGCTCTTCTGTCAAGCTTGAAGGTAAACCCGGCGTTCACCATGTTCTCGCCGTTGCCGAAAGTTCCGCCGATGCTGAACAACGTCCTCTCGTCCGGACGATAGAATGCGCCCAAAGCCAAAGCGTTTTCA
>JAXFPC010000015.1:0-40031 GCA_034180005.1 Acidaminococcaceae bacterium
GGATCAAACTCTCCAATAAAGTTTATTGAAGAACTGTTCCAGCTCTTTATTATTTTAGAAATTTTGACTTGGTCATGATCTTTTCATGACCCGCACATCTGCTTTTTCTAGGTTTTTGTTCAGTTTTCAAGGTTCGCTGCCGCCCGTATCGGCGACTTTTATATACTAACACACCTCTTTTTTTATGTCAAGCCATTTTACAAAATAATTTTTCCGGCGTGCAGGCATAAAATCTTGAACCTCTCGTCTCGCTTCAGTTATTTATTCACGTACCGCTTCAACATCACCGGCGATCTGATTGATGACCAAAATGTCATCTAAAATCAATTCGTCGTTTCCCTGAGGAATAATCACTTTATCGCCACGCTTGATCAGAATTATCAAAGCTCCGTCGCCCAAAGATATCTCGGAGATTTTTTTATTTAAATACAAACTTTTAGGTGTCACGTAAATTTCGCTTAGCGCGACGCCGTCCACTTCTCCCGGTGTCAGCGCGCCCAAAATCAACACGTCCTCCGCAAACAGCACCGTATCTCCGTTAGGCACTATTTTTTCGCCCCGCCTTTTCAGCAGAACTACCAGAGTTGTCGGCGGCAGTTCTATCTCCCGCAAAGTTTTGCCGATCCAGAGATGATTCTCCGGAATCTCGAACTGAATAAACTGTACCGGATCTTCTTCCGTATAATCGCTGAAAGATTTCATTACGTCTTCATTATTGTCTATCATGTCCAGTTTTTTTGCTACAACCGGCAGCAACGCTCCCTGAAACAAAATAGACAGCAGAACGATAAAAAATGTCACGTGAAAAATAGCATCACCGGAACTGCTGTTCATCACGGCGATAATAGAAAAAACTATCGCCGACGCTCCGCGGAGTCCGGCAAATGAAACGAGCAGCTTCTGCGCTGCGCACCCGCCTTTTAGCGGAGCCAACAGAACAAAAACGCTCAACGGCCTCGCAACGAAAGTCATAAAAAGCGCTATGTAAAGAGCCGGTGTCGCAATCTCCGGCAACTTGGACGGCAACGCCAAAAGGCCCAACAGAAAGAATACCGACATCTGCATCAATCCGGTCATGCCGTCAAAAAAGAGAAAAATGTTCTTTTTATCTTTAAAGTTTGTATTTCCCAAAATTATACCGGTAATATACGCGCTGAGGTAGCCGTTGCCGTCCAGCATGGACGGAGCGGCGTAGGACAGAAGTGCTACGGCGGTCACAAAAACCATGTCGAACCCTTCCGCTTGAAAGCGGATATTTTTTAAAATTGCTCCCGCCGCATAGGCTATGCCGAAGCCGAAGACAAGTCCGAACCCGACCTGGCGCAAAATCTGCAGCAGAAAATCCGAACCGTCGGCTCCGCCGCGCAGGATCGCAAGGCAGACGATTGTCAGCATATACGCAGTCGGGTCGTTGCTGCCGCTTTCCACTTCCAAGAGTGAAGCTGTATTGTATTTCAGGTTCAGGCGTTTGGAACGAAGTATGGAGAACACGGAAGCAGCGTCCGTCGAACTGATGACGGAGCCGATAAGCATGCCGTGTATCATCTCAAACCCCAGAACATAATGACAGAATAAACCTGTTAACCCCGCCGTGGCTACTACTCCTAAAGTGGACAGAACTCCGGCGCTTAGCGCTACTGTACGCGCCTGCTTCCAATTGGTGCCGAAGCCGCCGTAAAACATGATGAAAATAAGCGCCACGGAACAGATATGCTCAGCAAAAGCATAATTTTCAAATTCAATTTTGAAAATCCCGTCCGAGCCGAACACTACCCCCAGCAGTATAAACGCCAACAACGTCGGAATACCCATCTTATCCGACAATTTATCCAAAAATACGCAAAAAACTATTACGATTGCGGCCAGCATTAAAAACGAAGCCATATTTTACCTCCACCGCTCCAGAGAAACAAAATGTATCCGGCAGCAACACCGTCCAAAAATTTTTCCAATTGCAGTACCATATCAAATTTAAATTATATCAAAACTTATACCGTAAGTCTAACAGGAACATCTGCCGGCATTGCGATCGGGCAAGCGTAACTTTTATTACCCGCGAGCGGCGGAAGCTCAACGTTTAATCGCAAAAAGAGATAAAAAGAACGTACGTCTACTCGTGTAGGCGTACGTTCAATAATTATAATTTTTCGGTTTTCGTAAAAGCTTCCACCGATAAATCAGCGCATCTTCGCCCCCGCCGGGATATGGGGATCCAACATCAGCAGATGCAGCTTTTCTTCACCCTCTTCCGAATGAACGGCACTGATAAGCATACCGCATGACTCGATACCCATCATCGGTCTGGGAGGCAGATTGGTGATGGCAAGACACGTCTTGCCGACCAGTTCTTCCGGTTCATAGAAAGCGTGAATACCGCTCAAAATAATTCTGTCGGTACCGGAACCGTCGTTCAAAGTAAACTTGAGCAGTTTTTTCGATTTAGGCACAGCTTCGCATTCCAGAACTTTCACAGCGCGGAAATCACTCTTGCTGAAAGTTTCGAAATCCACAAAATCCCGGAACAGCGGTTCTATTTCCACTTTGGAAAAATCTATCTCGGCTGCGGCAGAAGCAGCAGCTTCCGGAACACTTGCCGCATCTCTTTGCTCATGCTTTTCACCGCCGATATGTTTCATGGTCGGGAAGAAAAGCACATCGCGGATGGAGGAACTGTCGGTCAAGAACATTACCAATCTGTCGATACCGATACCCAATCCACCCGTAGGAGGCAGACCATATTCCAAAGCATTGACGAAATCTTCGTCCATCATATTGGCTTCTTCGTCTCCGTTGGCACGTTCTTCAACCTGCTTCAGGAAGCGTTCACGCTGGTCGATAGGATCGTTAAGCTCTGTAAAACCGTTGCAGATCTCACGTCCGTAAATATAACCTTCAAAACGATCCGTGATTTCCGGATTGTCAGGATTGCTCTTGGCAAGAGGAGAAATTTCTTTAGGATGTCCCGTAATGAACGTGGGCTGAATCAGTTTATCTTCCACATATTCTTCAAAGCAGGCGTTGATAATCTTGCCGATTCCGAAAGAAGGCTCGATAGCAACTTTCAGCTCTTTGGCGATTGCGCGTGCATCCTCCAATTCGGTGACGCCGCTGAAGTCTTTGCCGGTATACTCCAACACAGCTTCGGTCATGGACATCCGTTTCCACGGAGCCGCCAATTCTATTTCGGTGCCTTCGTAATTTATCTTCGTCGTGCCGAGCACGTCCATTGCCGCCTGCACAACAACTTCTTCGGTAAGATCCATCAGATCGCGGTAATCGGCATAAGCCTGATAAATCTCCACGCTGGTAAATTCCGGATTATGTCTGTTGTCGATGCCTTCGTTGCGGAATACGCGTCCCAGTTCATAAACACGCTCCATGCCGCCGACGATGAGTCTCTTTAAATAAAGCTCCGGCGCAATACGCATGTAGACCTGCATATCGAGCGCGTTATGATAGCTTACGAAAGGACGTGCCGCCGCTCCTCCGGCGATGGTATTCAAAATAGGAGTTTCCACTTCCAGGAAATCGTGTTTGTCCAGTACGCTGCGCACGCTTCTGATTATTCTACTGCGTTTGACGAAAGTATCGCGCACTTCGGGATTGACGATCAAATCAACATACCGACGGCGATAGCGCATTTCCACATCCTTAAGTCCGTGCCATTTTTCCGGCAGAGGACGCAGCGCTTTCGATAAAATTTCCATAGCCGTAGCTTTTACGGACACTTCTCCCATATGCGTGCGGAAAATATTACCGGTCACGCCGACAATATCTCCGATATCCAAAAGCTTAATCAACGCATAATTTTCTTCACCAAGAACGTCTTTGCGGGCATAAACCTGGATCCTTCCGGTCTTGTCCTGCAAATCCATAAAACATGTCTTGCCATGGCCTCTGATAGCCATCAGACGTCCAGACATCTTTACTTCCGTTTCCTTCTCGGAAAGTTCTTCAAAATTATCTTTGGCATCCTGAGTGCGGTGAGTCCAGGCAAATCTGCGACCGAAAGGCAGCCAGCCGCGCTCTTCTATCTTGCGCATCTTATCTATGCGCACCTGCATCTGTTCGTTGACCTCTTTTTCAGACAACGGTTCCGCAGTTTCTTCCTGTTCGTGAATTTTTTCTTCGCTCATTCAGGTACGCTCCTTATCTGACGTCAACTATTTTATAAGATAATTCGCCCGCAGGCGTATTGACCGAAACGACGTTGCCGACCATTCTGCCGATAACGGCCTTACCTACCGGAGAATCATTGGAAATCAAGTTGTTAAAAGGATCGGCCTCAGTGGTACCGACAATTTTATAAACCTCTTCTTCGTCGAATTCCAGATCTTTGACTACCACAGTTGATCCCAAGCGTACCTGACCTTTTTTGCCGGACGCCTTTTCGTCGATAATGACCGCCGTGTTGATCTGCTGTTCCAGCTCCTGAATACGTCCCTCAACAAAAGCCTGTTCATTTCTGGCTTCATCATATTCCGAGTTCTCGCTCAGATCTCCGTGAGATCTCGCTTCGGCCAGACGCTGAACGACTTCCTCTCTCCTCGTAGTCCTCAAATATTCCAATTCATTCTGAAGCTTCTGCAAACCTTCAGAAGTCAAGAGAGTTTCTTTTTTTACCATTGTGCCGCTCCTTTATCATCAAACACTAAATATTTCTTTATAAACATAATAACTCAATTATATGTTTTAGTTCACAGCTTGTCAACCTAAGCAGCCGTGTACCGCCATAGCCGCATTGGCATTGTACATGACCTCTTTTATCTGCTCCGGAGTCACCGCCCGCTCAAAGTTTCTGAAGCCGGCCAGGCTGAAGCCGTGCTTAGCCGCCAGAGTTTCTATTTCCTCGATTTTTTTAAGTTCTAAATTTCTGCCCAGGGAGAAGTCTTCGTATCTCCCCTCCAGCGCCAGTATCATCGTTTCCGCCATGCAGGCGTAGGAAGTTGCCGGTGGGAAGCCGAAGTTGAACCCGAAATTCACATTGCCGGGAACATTGATTACACCGCCCTCGATCACCAGAACATCTTTACGCTTGCGCGACACCTCCGAAGCAACGTTGCGCGGACGGGCCACGTCACAAACAACGGCTCCCGGCTTCAGATTCTCCGGCTGCACCAAAAAGTCGACCGCGCTGGTAACAGCCATAACTATATCCGCATCACGCAGCGTGGCTGCTATATTACTGCTGACAGTAACCTGACAGGAATTTTCCTTCACCAACTCCTGCGCCAGTTCTTCCAAAGGCCCTTCATGCCGCGCCGCCAAACTGATATGTCTGACTTCTTTGGCTAAAAGCTTTGCGGCGGCAGCTCCGATAGAACCGCTTGCTCCGATGATAGCAGCTTTGCAGTCTTTCAAATCTTTTTCCATCAAAAGCGCTGCGGCCTTGGTGCCCTGCACAGCCGTAGCTACAGTATAGCTGTTGCCGGAAGTGACGGCTATGTCAAGCGCCTGCGCCACGGAAATGCCGGCATCGCCGACGATGGAAGTGAACGCTCCCAGTCCGACAATCTTAGCGCCCAACTCTTGCGCCACTCTTCCTGATTGTATGATGCGCTCCATAACAAATTCTTCCGGCAGCTCCAACATCTGCCCGGCAGTGAGGGGACAGCCGATGAACCAGCCTTCCGCCTCTGCAAACGGACTTTTAACGCCGGTAATGTGAGATACCTTAAAGGGGCTTTTTCTTTTTAAAGCCGCTTCCAATAGCCGCTCAGGAACATATTTCAGAAAAGACGACACATGTGCCATGTCCGCAACAGATAGCGGGTGCAGGATAAACGCGAATTTCTCCATTATTGTTTAAGACATCTCCTTTGTATTAAAGAGTTCTATTGACGATTCTATCCGATAGTTCTCCAACAACTGCAAATATTGAGCGCCGGTCAAAGGTTCCCTGCTGCCGCTCAAAGCCGTTAAAACGGCCTCCATCACATTGGTGCCGAAGCTTCTGCCTTCAAGGGACGGCGTTGTCGTCACAAGAGCGCTGATACCGGCGTCGCGCAGCATCTGCCTGTCCTCCGCTGTGACCGTATTGGTAATGATAATCTTGCCTTCAAGTTTCTCCGGCATAAATTTTTTTATATAATGAAAATCTCCGGCGATAATGTCGCTCTCCCAAAAATATTCCGGATGCCGGAGCAGCTTTTGCTCCTGCTCTTTTCCCGTGGGATAGAACCAACTTACCGGCAGTCTTGTAACGATCGGAGCCAACAAAGAGCCCCACAACGAAAGCGAGCGCAACGATTTGATGGGACAATTTATGTTGAGTCCGAAAATCAGATCACCCATGATGAGTTCGGCGCCGGCATCCAATAGGGCCTCCGCCATGCCGAAACGATCAAGAGCGCAGACTAGCAGCACCTTGCGCCCGGCCACAGGTATCCTGCCGTCGGCGGCAAGCTTGCGGATCAGCATCCGCTCCAGCGAACCTTTCAAGCCGCTGCCGTCCAGCACCGGCGTTCTGCGAACATTGGCAACAAGCGCTGCTGATTCCCGCAGCGTATACCTTTTTTCCCCGACATAGACGTAAAGGTCGGTACCGCCCAAACCTATCGCATCCGCTTTACCGTCCCACTGTTCCAGCAGCGCGGCGGCTTTTTTTAGATTTCCGTCAGTGCCGATACGCTCAATAAGAACGTCCCACTCTCCCAAGCGAAGACGCACCGACGAATCCCGCGTCGACGAACCCAAGCTGATGCTCACTACATGCTTCAGATTTTCTCCTACACTCATCAGTAAACTCCAAAAAAACTTTATAGGAAAGTATTTTATCACATTTATCTTAATACTACAATGAAGATTTCCCGGAGTCGCTACAGGCTTTTTTTACGCACAGACGATAATTTTCCAGAAGCTCCGCAAACTGCACTTGTGTTTCCACCTTATGAAAAAGTCCGCGGTATTCCGCCGCATGAGGCAAGCCTTTTAAATAAGCGGAAATATGCCGGCGCATCTGTTTTACGGAAATACTCTCCCCCTGATACGCTATCAGCATATGTAAGTGTTCGGCAGCCAGATCCAATCTTACGTCAAAAGACGGTTCCTCCGGAATTTCTTCCTGCAAAAGCACAGCTCTCAATCTTTCGAATATCCAGGGATTGCCGTCAGCCCCGCGCCCGATCATGAGTCCGTCGCAGCCGGTCGTTTCCAGCATCCTCAGTCCGTCGGCGGCGGAAAAAATATCTCCGTTGCCGAAGACAGGTATTTTCACAGCTTCTTTAACCTGTCTGATGATATCCCAATCAGCTCTGCCCTCGTAAAATTGCTTCCTCGTTCTGCCATGAACGGCAACTGCGCTTACACCTGCTGCTTCAGCAAGCTTCGCTATTTCAGGAGCATTGCGATTATATTCATCCCAACCGGCGCGAATTTTTACGGTGACCGGTATCTCCACCGCCTTGACCATAGCTACCAAAATAGCATGAGCAAGCCGCGGTTGTTTCATCAAAGCGGAGCCTTCGCCGTTGTTCACTATCTTGGGAACGGGACAGCCCATATTAAAATCGACGGCATCAGCTCCAGCTTCCGCCGCAATGCGCGCCGCTTCCGCCAATTCGTCGGGAACACTGCCGAACAATTGGACAGCTGTAGGTCGTTCTCCGGGATCGATCTGCAGCATGGCGGCAGTTTTAACATTTTTATACAGCAGCCCCTTAGCGCTAACCATTTCGGAAACGGTAAGTCCGCAGCCGTGCTTTCTGCAAATCAGCCTGAAAGGAAGATCCGTAATTCCCGCCATGGGAGCAAGAGCTAAAGGAACTTCAAGCTCCAATTTTCCAAGTCGCATATTTCTCTCCTCTAAACAAATAATGCCCGCCGCAGCGAGCATTTATTCTGTTAAGCTTATTTAGAATTCTTTTCGTACAAAATACGCAAGCCTTCCAAAGTAAGAAAAGGCTCTACGATATCTATCGCATCAGATTCGGCAGCCATGGTGTTCGCCAAGCCTCCGGTAGCTATTACGTAAGCGTCGCCGCCCAGCTCTTTTTTCATTCCGTTGATGATGCCTTCCATCTGTCCTACAAAACCGTACAGTACGCCGGCCTGCATGGAACTTACCGTATTGCGGCAAATAATATTCTTCGGTTTGATAAGCTCTATGCGCGGCAGTTTGGCCGCTCTTTGGAATAAAGCTTCCGTTGAGATGCCTATGCCGGGAGCAATTGCTCCTCCCAAATACTCGCCGTTGGGCAAAAGAGCGCAGAAAGTGTTGGCTGTGCCGAAATCAACAATGATCATAGGTCGGTTCATGCTGCTGAACTTATTGTAAGCAGCTACCGCGTTGACAATGCGGTCTGCGCCGACTTCTTTGGGATTGTCATACTTGATGAATATGCCGTTCTTAATTCCGGGCCCCACCACCATGGGTTTGCTGCCGAAATATCTTTCGCACATCCTGCACAAAGGAATCAGAACGGGCGGAACTACGCTGGAAATAATTATCGAATCTACCTGTCCCATATCTATACCGCTGTAATTAAACATGCTGCTCAGTATAATACCGAATTCGTCGGCAGTTTTGGAGCGATCCGTGGAAAAGCGCCAGTGCATCTTCAACTCTTCTTTGTCATATACACCTGCCACGATGTTGGTATTACCGATATCAAGAACCAATAACATTATATATTTTCCTCCTGGAAATCCGGCGATTGACCGGGTATGGGCTTTAAGCCTTTTCTATTTTACCACAAAGTCGGAAGATTGCAAGGATAATTATTTACAAAAAAGATTTCTTATTGATAAGTTCCGCATTTAGGCGCTGCCGGTCTGATAGAAACATCCCCGGCGACAACCTTAGTTACAGTTCCGTCCTCTTTGCGTACGACAAGAAGACCGTCCTCATCTATATCGATCGCTTTGCCGTAATACTCCGCTCCGGGAGCAAGCACTTTGACATCCTGTCCCAAGGTGCAGGAGTAACGGCGCCATTCCTGTAAAACCGCTTCAAAGCCTTCCTCGGAAGCTTTTTCGTACAACTCTTCCATACGTTTCAGAACATGGGCCAGCAACGCAACCCTCGTGAACGTTTCCTCAGCCTTATCGGCTACGGAAATTGCAATGCTGCGCACGTCTTCCGGATAATCTTCCGGAGCTGCGTTAGTATTTATGCCGACGCCGATTACAATATAATTGATGTGACCGAATTCAGCGTTCATCTCCGTCAGAATACCGACCAGTTTTCTGCCGTCGAGCAAAATATCGTTGGGCCACTTGATAGCGGCTTCAACTCCTTTAACGGCATTGACGGCCTTAACGACGGCGACCGCCGCCAACAGCGTAAATTTGGAAGCTTCCTGCGGTAAAAACGGAGGCTTCAAAACAACAGAGAACCAGATACCTTTGCTGCGCGGCGATATCCACCCGCGAGAAAGACGTCCTCTCCCCGCTCCCTGTTCTTCCGCCACTACCAACAGTCCGTTGGGACATCCTTCGTTGGCAAGAGCTTTGGCCACGTTATTGCTGGAATCTACAGAGTCGCGATAACAAATACTGCGCCCCAACCATTTTGTTTCGAGAGCCGCCAAAATTTCCTGCGGGAACATCATATCCGGCGTTTCCTGCAACACATACCCTTTTTTGGGAATGGAATCTATTTTATAGCCGTCGTTTTTCAACGCCTGAATATGTTTCCAAACAGCGGTACGCGACACCTGCAGCTGCCCCGAAATATATTCTCCGGAAACCGGAGTCCCGCCGTTTATTCTTAAAAGATCCAAAATACGCTTGCGCATCGTTCTACCTCCGAAGCCGGGCCGCCACAAAAACAACGGACGGCTTTTTGTATATGGAAAGAGTAACACCGGTCACACTAATTGTCAAGTATCCGCCAAAAGAAACACCCGAAGCCTTTGCTTCGGGCGTTGGTACTTATTTTTTATCATTCGGCTGCAGTAACGTTATTTTCCTGTTCAGCCGTCTGTAGCGCCTGCTTTTCCTCGGCGGTAAGTACCTTGCCGTAGTCGAGCAGTTGCTTAATTTCTTCCGCATCCAATGTTTCTCGCTCAATAAGAGCCTGCGCAATTACATGCAACTTGTCCAAATTTTCGCTGAGAAGTTTTTCCGTTGCAGCATACGCATCTTCCATAAAAGCGCGTACTTCCTTATCTATCTCCGCCGCGACTTCTTCACTGTAATCCTTGTCGCGGGCAATATCCCTGCCAAGGAATACCTGATCCTGTCGATGTCCGAAAGTCACGGGACCGATATTTTCGCTCATACCGTACTCGCAGATCATCTGTCTGATGATTGCAGTAGCACGCTGCAAGTCATTGCTGGCGCCGCTGGAGATTTCTTTAAGCACTAAAGCCTCCGCTACGCGGCCGCCGAGCAACAGCTTGATTTCATCAAGCATCTCGCTGCGAGTGGCGTAATATTTGTCCTCCTGCGGCAAGCTAAGCGTGTAGCCGCCTGCACGTCCGCGAGGAATAATAGTGACCTTATGAACAGGATCTGTATGCTCAAGAAGCATGCCCACAATAGTATGGCCGCCTTCATGATAAGCCGTCAGCCGTTTTTCCTTGTCACTGATCACACGACTTTTGCGCTCCGGTCCCATAATAACACGTTCGGCAGCTTCTTCCATTTCTTCCATGGAAATAACCTGTCTGTTTTTACGCGCCGTCAGCAGAGCCGCCTCATTGACCAAATTGCTCAAATCGGCTCCGGTGAATCCCGGAGTACGCTTGCCGATAACGTCAAGATCCACATCGCTGCCCATGGGTTTGCCTTTGACATGTACCTTCAAAATCTCGGTACGTCCTTTGACGTCCGGTCTGTCCACAACTATCTGACGGTCGAAACGTCCGGGACGCAACAGCGCCGGATCCAAAATATCCGGTCTGTTGGTGGCAGCTATCATGATGATGCCTTCATTAGCTCCGAAGCCGTCCATTTCAACAAGCAATTGGTTGAGTGTCTGCTCGCGCTCATCGTGTCCGCCGCCCAGGCCCGCTCCGCGCTGTCTGCCCACGGCATCTATCTCATCAATGAAAATGATGCAGGGAGCGCTCTTTTTAGCCTGTTCAAACAAATCTCTTACACGGGAAGCGCCCACACCCACAAACATTTCCACAAAATCGGAACCGGAAATGCTGAAAAAGGGAACGCCTGCTTCACCAGCGACAGCTCTTGCCAGCAAAGTCTTGCCGGTTCCCGGAGGTCCGTAAAGCAAAACACCTTTGGGTATTTTAGCGCCCAGAATATTGTAACGTTTGGGATTAGCCAAAAAGTCGACCACTTCCGCCAACTCCTGCTTCGCTTCATCAGCTCCGGCCACATCTTTAAACGTTACCTTGGTGCCGTTTTCGTCAAAGCGACGCGCTCTGCTCTTGCCGAAATTCATGACCTTTCCGCCACCGCCGCCGCTTTGATTCATCAGCATGAACCAAAGGCCTACGATGATAAGCATCGGCAAAATTGAGCTGAGAATACTCATCCACCACGGCGGTTGAGGCGGAAGCTCGGCTTTAATATCGATATTTTTTTCCTGCAGTTTTTCCACCAGTTTGGCGTCACGAGGAGCGATGGTGGTAAATTCCTTACCATCCGCCAGTTTGCCGCTGATAATATTGTCAACTATCGTTACCTGCTTTACCTCATCCCGCTGCACATGCTGCATGAAGCCGCTGTAACTTAATTCGGAAGCTTTGTTGGTGTTGCCGGAAAAATTATCCAGCATCCAGATGAACGCTATAATGATCAGTAAATATAAAATTACATTTTTAAAAAATTTACTCAATCATTTCCCTCCTTTCCTCTCTTAAGCGAAAACGACATGAAAGTCGCTTTAATTTTTCAATCCATTTGATTATACCGCCTGTTGCGTCAAGAAGCAAATTATTGCTGCTGACGGCGCACATATACGGCAGGCTTCAGCACCCCTATGTACGGCAAATTGCGGTAGTCTCCGGCATAGTCCAAGCCGTAGCCGACGATAAATTCGTCAGGAATCTTAAAGCCTACATAATCCGGCTGCAATCCGTTGATCCTTCTCTCCGCCTTATCACACAAAGCGGCCGTTTTCAAGCTGGCCGGTTTGTGAGAACGCAGCATATCGGAAATTGCGGCAAAGGTCACTCCGCTGTCGATGATGTCGTCAATCAACAATACATCCTTGCCTCTGATATCATCCTGAATGTCAAGCTTTACTTTAACATTTCCGGAGGTATAAGTGCCGTCTCCGTAGGAAGATGCCACCATAAAATCCACTCTGAGGGGCAAATCGATCGCTCTGGTGAGATCTGTGGCGAACCATGCCGCGCCTTTCAGCAGAACCACAACCATCAAATCCTTGCCCTCGTAATCCCTGGCAATTTCAGCGCCCATTTCTCGAACACGCTCGTCTATCTGCTCTTTGGTCAGCAAAACTGTTTTAATATCCTGATGCATATTAACACTCCTTCAAATTTTTATAAAACGCAATTTTTTATCGGCATAACCTGCTCTGATTCCTCCGGGCAGCTGAAGAGCTTTTCCGCCCCTGCCCGCAGCAAGCATTTTAAATAGTGCTTCCGTTCGCTCATAACTTAATTCTTTGCCGCCCATCTTAAAATAAGCTGAACGCAGAATACGCTTTTGCAAAGCCGGATGCAAAACGGCCATACGCTTAACGTCCAATATAATCTCTTCGTCCGCAAGCTGAGCAGCTTCAGCAAATCCACGCTCAGCCAGCTCCGCCAGACAAGCGCCATCCTCTTGCAGAATGGCTGCTGTCCGTACAAGAGCATCCTTTATATTGACATTGAAATTCTTTTCCAGGTACGGCAGCAATTCACCTCTGATACGATTGCGTGTATACGTCGGATCGGCGTTAGTACTGTCGCAGCATACCGGAAGTTTTTTCAATCTGCAATATTCTTCCGGCGCAGACTTGGGCAGTTCCAAAAACGGACGCAGCAAATCTCCTTCGGCGACACGCATTCCGCTCAATCCATCCATACCGGACCCGCGCAACATTCTGAACAACACGGTTTCCGCCTGGTCATCGCGGTGATGGGCGGTAACCAGGTAATCGCCGTTCAACTCCCGCAGCACGTCGCGCAGCGCGGCATAACGCAGAATGCGGGCAGCCTCTTCCAAAGAAAGCCGTTCTGCTTCGGCATATTCAGCCGCCGCCACGGAACGGTAGTAAAAAGGCAACTGCAAACTTTGGCAAAAAGCCTCCACAATTTCTTTATCCCGCAGAGACTCCGCTCCTCTGATGCCGTGTTCGACATGGCACACAAAAAACTGACGCCGATCGTCGCTCCGCAGAGCCGCACACGCGTCGGCTAAAGCCAAAGAATCGGCGCCACCGCTGACAGCCAGCAAAAAACGTCCCTGCGCCGGCAATTTTTTTCTTAATTCCTGCTCGATTTTGAAAACAACCGGATCAATCTGCATATATTATACCATAATCAACAATAACAAAAGGCACTCCTTTGAGTGCCCTTTTAACTATCTATCACGTTTGGCTCCGCGGCCGCCGCGCTTAGATTCCGTATTGCGCCTCAAGTCCAGCATACGATCGTCACTGTCTTTCATGAATTTAGACAATTTATCTTCAAAAGAAAGCGGCAAAGACGGTTTGGCTGCCTGTCCGCGCGCCCCTCCGCGATGCTCGCGGGGTTCAAAATTTTCGCGGGGCTGGCGCGGCGGTCTCTGTTCCTGCGCCGGAGGAGTTAACTGTTTAATAGACAGGGCGATTTTTCCTCGCTCATCCACAGAGAGAACTTTAACTTTTACTTTGTCATGTTCTTTCAAAAAATCATGGACGTCTTTTACGTAAACATTGGATACTTCAGAAATGTGAATCAGGCCGGTTTTTCCTTCCGGAAGCTGCACAAAAGCCCCGAAATTGGTAATACCGGTAACTTCACCTTCTATGATTGCACCTACTTCAAGCGACATTGAGAAAAAAATCCCCCTTAAATTACATTATTCCCAGATATTATACTCTTTCAAAAAGTATAGTGTCAAGAGCTTTTACCCCTAGGCTGCGCTTACAAAAATAAAATAAACGGAACAACCGATTTCACAGTTATTCCGTTTATTTTGTCTTTTCGTCAACTATAAACAGAGGTATTTCATTTTTACCCACCATATTGTAGTTTTCACGAGCAAGCTTCTCTATATAATGCGGATCGTCAAGAAGCCTGCGCTCTTTTTCCAAAGCAGCCTTCTCTTCTTTTAACGCCACTATTCTTTGCTGCACAGCAAACTTTTCCGCTTCCACATTTCTGATTTCACATTCCTGTCTAACGACATTGGCTCCCAAAACCGCCGTCAAAAGAAAAAGAAATCCGAAAAAGAGCTTGCCGCTTCTCTTTTGCTTTCTCCTGGACACACCACACCATCCTTAAAACGCCTCAAGATTACAACAGCGCCCGACTGAAACAGCCGGGCCAACTATTGCTCTTTTGACAAGGCGGCCTTGCAGCCGCCTCAAATCAGGTCGGAAATAAATTATTTTTTCTTAGCTTTTTTTACGTTAACTGCTTCTTTGAAAGCTTTACCAGCCTTGAAAGCGGGAACGGTAGCTGCGGGAATCTTAACTTCCTCTTTAGTGCGAGGGTTCTTGCCTACGCGAGCTTTGCGTGCGCGGGACTCAAAGGTTCCGAAGCCGATAACCTGTACTTTTTTGCCGGCGGCAACTTCTGCTTTCACGGTTTCCAAAGTAGCGGAAATAGCTTTCTCTGTATCCTTTTTGGTCAAACCTGTTTTTTCTGCTACAGCAGCAATGAGTTCAGTCTTATTCATCGTAAAATCCTCCTAACAGTTTCTTCTGCGCACCAAGTGCGTAAAATACAGGCAAATTGCCTTTGCTACTAGTATTCTACACGCTAAATCTGATTTCTGCAAGTTTTTTTTGTATCATACTATTTTTTAGGAATAAAATTCTGTTTTGTCCTCTTACCTCACACAAAAATTATTTCCTCGACAGATATTATTCCCGTGCTTTGGCCGCCTCCCAGAAAACATCCAGTTCTGCCAAAGTATATGCTTGCCAATCGCCTTTGCCGGCAGTAACGGCATCTTCGACATAAGCAAAGCGCGAAGCAAAACGATTATTTGTCCCGTTCAAAGCTGCTTCCGGTTCCACTTTACAATGACGCGCATAATTTGCCACGGCAAAAAGTACGTCTCCCAACTCTTTTTCAGCTTCTGCCGCGTCACCGCTCGCCAGCGCCGCTTTAAATTCTTTTATTTCCTCTTCGACCTTCAGCCACACCGCATCTTTATCCTGCCAATCAAAGCCTGCTTTTGCAGCTCTGCTCTGCAGTTTATAAGCTCTCAGCAAAGCGGGGAATCCCTGAGGGATCCCGTCCAATACGCGACGGCGTTCCTGTTTCTCCCGTTTTTTTATCGCTTCCCAATTACGCAAAACCTCGCTGCTTCCGGAAACCTCCGTATCTCCGAAAACGTGCGGATGACGACGAATCAGTTTTTCCGTAACTTCATTGATGACTTCCTGCAACGTAAATTTACCTGCCTCCTGTGCCATACGGGCATGAAAAACTATCTGCAGCAAAATGTCTCCCAATTCCTCCCTCATGCCGACAGCATCATCGTTATCCACAGCTTCAAGGAACTCATAAACTTCCTCTATCATGTTGCTGCGCACGGAAGCATGCGTCTGTTCTATATCCCATGGACAGCCTCCGGGTTCGCGCAAAACTTTGACAACATCTGCCAAGGGTTGCAAATCCGCTTCGTCTGCTTCCGAAATTTCCGAAGCATCACACGAATATGCCGGAACATAAACGCTCGTCAAGTGATCAATCAGAGGCTGACGATCAAGTTCGTACAATTTTATAGGACGACATTCCTCATCGTCGGCGCCTAAATTGCGCAGGAAGAAAATTTCCCGTTCGTCATCCAAATTTTCCATCAGAGCAATTTTCAGATCGGACGCCACCATCTTACTGTAGACCTGCGTAATCATAAGAGGGTATTCCCCGGCTGCGCTAAGCGCTTCAAAATCTCCTGCATCTATAATACGCAATCCTTCGATAGGATCTATCCCCAGATACACATACGCTAAATCAAGAAAACTTATGCAAGGTTTGATCGTAAGAGAAATGTCCAGCTCGGCGCATTTTTCCCGCAGCAAAACCACTGTTCTTTCGGCCACCGCCGGACTTCCCGGCACCACGTAAAGCACATCTTCTTTTTGAGCGTACGAGATAACGCGCTCCACAATTTTCGCGTAGACTTCCTCGAATGAACCGCCCTGTTCGTAAATATCGTCGCAGGAAGAAAACTCCATGCCGCGCTCCGTCAAACTTGCCGTGCCCGGATGAATCGCCGTGCGCAAAATTATTTTTTCGTCATGTCGTGTTCCGATGAGCCAAGGATTAACTTCTGCCCCCGGTCCCATTCCGGTGATAATTATTCTGCCCATATCGCACCTCATTTTCTCCGAAAAATTCTGTTGAGCAAAGGAAACTTAAGCAGCTCTTCTTTGCCGATAACTCCTAAAATAAAAAGAGAGACAATGTATATTATGACCGCAGCCGTAAAAATAACGGCAGCGGATTTCAGCAAGCCCGCGCCAGCCGTCATTGACAGCAGACAAATCACAGTAGCCCCCATCAGCAGCGCCGCCGTAAAAATCTTCGTAACTTCTCCCCAGCGGAAACGAATGCCGTAGTTCATCAGCGCCCAGATATTAAGTGCGGCTGCAAGTCCGAAATTGATATTGGTTGCCCATGCAGCGCCTATGATGTTGCGTTCGGCGTCGGTAAGCAGCAGTACGCACACCACCTTAGCCAAAAGACCTGCCAACATATTGAGCATCGGCAGATAAATATGCCCGATTCCCTGCAACATGCACGCCGTCACCTGCTGCATACCCAGCAGCCATATTGCAGGACCGGAATGCGTAATGGCGGCAGCAGCTTTGCCGGTTCCGTAAAGGAGCGGCGACAGAAGTTCTCCGGAACACGTCATCCCGACAGCGGCAGGCACCGTGATCAGGCAGCAGATTTTCATCGCCGCAGCCGATTTTTTCCCTATAGCATCAGCATTCCGCAAAATATGTTCTTCAGAAATTGCCGGCACCAAACTGGCAGCTAAAGAAGCCGTAGGTATGGTGGCCATAAGAATCAACGGCTGCGCCATACCGGCCAGATAACCAAAGAGTGTCGTCGCTTCCGCAACCGTATAACCGCAGGCGATAAGTCTGTTGGGAACAAGAAGCATATCTATACTGCCGGTGACAGGAACCAAAACGTTGGCGCAGGAAACAGGCAATGCCAGCAGCAGCAGTCTTTTCAGCAACGCTCCCGTCGCCACTGTATCCAGCGGCTGATATTTTTCGTAGGATGTCGAGCGGCTGTGTTTGTAATAAAAAATTATCAAAACAACGAGTCCCGCGGCACTTCCCGGAACTGTACCCAAAGCCGCACCGGCGGCGGCATATTCCAATCCTCGCGGCAATAATGCGTATGCCAGCAGCAGCATAGCCGTGACGCGCACAAACTGCTCCACGATCTGTGATACAGCCGTCGGCAACATCAGCTGGTGTCCCTGAAAATATCCGCGCAGACTGGCCAGCACCGTTCCTAAAAGCACAGCCGGAACCAAAGCCAACAAAGCGAAATACACACGCTGATCACTGATGATGCCGCCGGTGACGATCAGGTCGGCGCCAATAGCCAAAAGTGAAGCCAACACCACCCCGACAACCGTCATCAAAAGCAAAGATACTCGCAGAATCCTGCGCACGTTTCCGTAATCCCCTCGAGCCAAGTATCCGGAAACCATTATAGATATGGCCACCGGTATTCCCGCAGCGGAAACAGCCAAAAGCAACAAATAAACGGGGTACGCCATCTGATAAAGACCTATACCCTCTCCACCCAAAAGACGTGAAAGCAATATACGGTTCACGGAGCCGAATGCTTTGACTAAAAGTCCTGCCATAGTCAAAATTAAAGCGCCCCGCAGAAATTTTTCTTTGCTCAAAAGCTCTCACCTCTTTCTTCCAGCAGTAAAATATTTAAACACTTTGAACAGCCAAATCCGGTAAATTGCGTTCCAACCAGAGCAACGCATCCATGTTTTCGCCTTTAAATTTATAGAGCAGCTGCGGATTGCTTCCGTCGCGATAAGTCAAAGCTCCCTTGCTTTTCTGAAGCAATTCGACGAACTTTTCCCGGTCAACAGTCGCCCGCTCTCCGAAAGTTATTCGGACGTTGCCGCTGCGAATGGTTATGCCGCGAATTCCCAGAAGGCGGCATAAACTTTTCAAGGAGGCGACGCGCCATAAATCCTGCACTTCCTGCGGCGGATCCCCGAACCTGTCGATAATCTCATCCAAAAGATCATCTCTGCGACTGTACTCCAGTTCAGCAAAGCGCCGATACAACTCCATTTTGTATCGCGGACTGGCAATATATTCATCCGGTATATACGCTTCCAACGATAACTCCAGCACCGGTTCGTACTCTTCCACAATTGCGCTGTCCTTATTGCGCAGACGAGCAATCGTTTGCTCAAGCATATTGCAATAGGCGCCGAAGCCTATGCCGCTGATATGACCGTGCTGCTGCGGTCCCAAAAGATTGCCGGCTCCTCTTATTTCCAAATCCCTCATCGCTATCTTAAAGCCTGCTCCCAGTTCTGTGAAATCCCGGATAGCCTCCAATCGCTTCTGCGCAATTTCCGTCAATGCTTTCCCCGGTCTGTAGACAAAGTAGGCGTACGCCAGCCGCGAACTTCTTCCCACGCGACCTCTAATCTGATACAACTGGGACAGGCCGAAATTCTCGGCTCCGTCCACGATGACCGTATTAGCCAGAGGAACGTCCAACCCGTTTTCAACGATGGTCGTCGAAAGCAGCACATCGCACTCGCCCTCATAAAAACTTATCATGGCGTCTTCCAAAAGTTCTTCGCTCATCCTCCCGTGCGCAACTTTGATATTGATGCCGGGAACAAGTTTACGCAACCGGCCGGCAATGGCATCCAACCCGCCGATACGATTGTGGACGTAATAAATTCTGCCGCCGCGTCGCAGCTCTCGCTCCAAAGCTTCTTTGATCATACTGTCGTTATATTCACAGACAAATGTTTCCACCGGCAGACGATCTTCCGGCGGCGATTCGATAACGCTCATGTCCCTGCTGCTGACAAGCGCCATATGCAATGTTCTGGGAATTGGAGTTGCGGAAAGAGACAAAACATCGATACCGGTACGCCACTGTTTTATTTTTTCTTTTTGCGCCACGCCGAAACGCTGTTCCTCATCTATAATCAACAAACCCAAATCGTGAAACTGAACGTCCGCCTGCAAAATTCTGTGAGTGCCGACAAGAATATCAGTCGTGCCATCCGTCACAGAATTCAGTATGCGCTTCTGTTCTTTGCCGGCGTTGAAACGTGTAGCCATCTCCACATTGACGCCGAAGTTGCGCAACCTCTCTCTGAAAGTAAGAAAGTGCTGCTGCGCAAGTACGGTGGTCGGAACCATTACGGCTACCTGTTTGCCGTCCAAGACAGCTTTGAAAGCCGCGCGCAAAGCCACCTCCGTTTTTCCGTACCCCACATCGCCGCACAAAAGCCTCTCCATAGGACGAGCTTTTTCCATATCCGCTTTTATTTCGGCGATAGCCTTAAGTTGATCCGGAGTTTCTTCATAAGGAAACGCCGCCTCGAATTCTCGCTGCATTTCCGTATCGGGACTGAAAGCAAAGCCCGGCATTATCTGCCGTTTGGCGTAAAGCCGCAACAATTCCTCCGCCAATTCGGTGATAGCTTTGGCAGCCTTCGCCGTAGTTCTCTGCCAATCGCTGCCACCCATTTTGGAAAGTCTGGGTGCAGCTCCGTCTCCGCCCACATATTTGTGCAGTGCACCGACTTGATCTGCGGGAACATACAGCTTGTCGGAGCCGGCGTACGCCAGAAGCAGATATTCCCTGCGAATTCCGTCCACCACAACACTTTCCACGCCGATATACCGACCTATGCCGTGAACTCTGTGAACCACATAATCTCCGGCCTTGATATCGGAAAAATATTCCAGCCGCATTCCCTTATTTTTCTGCGGCAATCTTTTTCTTTTCTGCATGCCGAAAAGATCGTTCTCGGTAATAAGCAGCCAATTTTCCTCCGCGAAGCGAAAGCCGTGGTCAAGCTCTCCAAAGCCGACATTAACGGTCCCTGCCTGCAGTTTTCCCTCCGCATACACTGCCGGCAATCCGTAGTTATGCAGATTTTCCGCAAAAGCTCTGGCCTTGACACTGTTGCTAAGCATAACTAAAGGCGTGACTCCCTCGCGCAGCCACTCGGCTGCATCCTCAGCAAAAAGTTCGGTCTTTCTGTTGTAGGGAGCTGTATTACGGCACGGAACCGTAACGCTCTGCAGCTGCGGCATATAGCTGTGCGGCAGCGCCGACACCGACTGCGTGGAACGCTCTGCGCAAAGCTCCGCTATTTCCGCAGGAGTAAACAGCTCCGCAGCATACTGCCTGTTCTCTTTGGACAGTTTTTCCAGCATATCAAAAACCTTGGCGGGTTCGTCCATGAATACCAAGGTCTCACTGCTGCAGCAATCAAACACGGATGCGGTATACTCTTCGCCGGCTTCCGCGACAATGGGCGCGATCTTGACGGATTCGGCAGCTGCCAAACTGCGCTGATCATTGATTGAAAAGGTACGCACAGCATCTATGCAGTTGTCGAACCATTCTATTCGCACCGGATTGCTGCTGTTGATGGGAAAAACATCCATAATATCGCCGCGCAGGCAGAACTGTCCCAACGCGTCTACCTGTTCCGTTCTTTCGTAACCTGAAGTCAAAAGATATTCCGTTATCCGCCGCTGTTCGCACTCATCCCCCAACGTAATGTTCAAACATTCTCCGGTCGCCGAAGAAGCGGACTGTTTTTGTTGCAAAGCTTCCGCAGTTATAAAAACTACGCCAGGCTGCTCACCGCTCATAAAACGCAGCGCGGCAGATCTGCCGGCCTGCAGTTCCAAACTCATGGTTTCAGCTTGCACGCGCGGCACGCTTACCGGATAAAGTTCCTGCATCGGCAGCTGAGGGAAAAAGAAATTCAACTCACGCCGGTAAGCTCTGATATCTTCTCTTCCTGCCGTAATAATAACCAACGAACCGCCTTTGCCGCAAAGCTCTCTTAAAGCAGCAAAAAAGACCGACTTGCTGCTTTGAGACAACCCGGTTATCTTACAGGAAATATTTTGGCCGCGTAGCTCCGCAACCTTTTTGACGGTTTCTGTTGAAGCCACCTTGGCAACTAATAAATTTCTCATGAAATTATGAAATGCTTTCCTTCCGTGGCGTTGATGTAGAATAAATCAATAGGGCATGAATGCTCACGCCCCATTGCTCTCCAACCGTGATTTTATTTAAAGCTTTACTTCGTGAATCTTGCGTTCAAAGCTGTGAACCGCATCGACAAATCTTACCGTACCTGTCTTGTAGCGTGTAGAAATAGTATGAGTCCTCACGCCGCCGCCGAAATAACGCAGACCGTGCAACATATTGCAGTCCGTGATGGCCGTTGCCGTGAACATGCAATCATCACCCTTAACAAGATCATCCAGTGTCAAAACTTTGTTGACATCATGGATGCCCATTGCCAAACAACGTTTGGCCTGTTCCTCGTCTTCCGGGCACAACCGTCCCTGCATATCGCCGCCCAAACATTTGATGGCCGCAGCTGCAAGAACGCCTTCAGGAGCGCCGCCTCTGCCTATGTACATATGCACGCCTGTACCTTCGATACCGGCATTAACAATCGGATTGACATCGCCGTCCGTTATGAGAGATATACGCGCGCCGGCACGGCGGATTTCATCCATGATGCCGTAATGACGCTCTCTGTCCAGCAAAACTACGTTAAGATCGGAAACTTTACGTTCCAAAGCTTTGGCGACACGCTCAAGATTTTCAGCAACAGGCGCATTGATGTCTATACAGCCTTTGGCTCTGGGCCCGACAGCTATTTTATCCATATACATATCCGGAGCATGCAGAAGACAACCGCGCGGAGCAATCGCGATAACCGCAATGGCGCCAGGCTGACCTTTCGCCACAAGATTTGTTCCCTCAACCGGGTCTACGGCAATATCCACTTCAGATCCGCCGGCTCCGACTTTTTCTCCGATGTAAAGCATCGGCGCTTCGTCCATCTCTCCTTCGCCGATTACTACGGTACCGCTGATATTAACCGTATCAAAAGCGCTGCGCATAGCGTCCACGGCAAGACCGTCGGCTCCGTTTTTATCTCCTCTGCCCACAAGACGTCCGCAGGCAATGGCCGCAGCCTCGGTAACGCGAACAAATTCCATCGACAGTTCTCTGTTCATTATCAATCGCTCCCTTTCTGACTCTCTTGATTATCTCCATGCTTTATTATGACACTTAACCTCTATTTTAGCAACATCCAAGTTACTGAAACAGCTTGAGTACCAACAGTCTGTAGAATATATTCCACGGCAGGATAAAAACTGTATACATCAGCAGTATACTGAAAACCGTAACTACGGCCGCTCTAGTAAAATCTACCAGATAAACAGCTTCCAGAGATCGCATCAGCAGATACAACATCCAGAAAAAGCCTGCTAGCAGAAAAAGAAAATATAAAAGCAGTCCGGCGAAACCCGACTTACTCGCCAAGAGGGCACACGGCGTCAGCACCAGGAACGGCAACGCCGTATACCCCAGCAGACATATCAACCGCAAAGAATCTCCCGCCAAAGCGCCGAAAGTTTCCATGATGCCGTGCAGCAAAAAACCGTACAGAGCAAGCGCCGCGGCACAGATGATAACCACTGCGGCAATCAGTGCAAATCTCAGCTGCAAAGATTCTCCGGCCAAGATTACGTTGGTTGCCACTCCCGAAAAAAATCCCACACTCATGGTAAAGTAAACGGCGCTTCTCCAAAGACAGGGCTTTCTCACCAGTTCTGCCATACCCGTTTCGGGAGAAAACAGCACATCAAAAGTGTTGTGCATCATGGCCGTCACCTCACACCGTTAACGGACGCGGAACTGTCCTGCAACTCGGCTCCCAACTGCTCAAGTAATTTACCTCTGACTGTTTTAGCTATTTCTGCGCCTAAAAAATAGTTCCACGGCTGATGCTTTTCCTTAACTTTTACCGGAGGCAGTCCGTCCTCGCCGGTAATAACGCCGCCCATTTCTCCGGCAGCAGCCAACGCATCGTAATAAGTGCCTATCTCATCTATCAAGCCGAGATTTTTAGCCTGCCTGCCGGTGTAAAACCGACCGTCGGCGATAGAACGCACCTTGCCGGCGTCCATTTTCCTGCCTTCGGCAACAACGTTGATAAACTCGTCGTAGATTTCGTTGACAACATTTTGGATGATAAGCTTTTCTTCAGCTGACATAGGACGCTCACTGGTCATAATATCTTTATAAGGTCCGCTCTTGATTTTGTTTTGATCCACACCGATTTTTTTCAACAGTTCCGACGTATTCATGTGTGAGATATAAACGCCGATGCTTCCCGTAATAGTGGTATTGTTGGCGTAAATTTTATCGCTGGCGCAGGCTGCTATCCAGTAAGCTGCCGAAGCTCCGGAATCGCCCATGACGGAGACAATCGGTTTCTTGGTTTTTTTGAAACGCTTCAGTTCCGCCCCTATTTCTTCGGCAGCCGTAGCGCTTCCCCCGCCGCTGTCGATACGCAGCAAAAGAGCTTTGACACTGCTATCGGAAGCAGCCTCACGGATCTGAGCCATAATGTCGCCGCTCACCGTACCTTCGGTTCCGCCCAGCAGATTATCATCGCTGCCGGCGCCGCTGATAATGGTGCCGTTAATATTAATAACTGCCACGCGATCCGACTGCGTTATAATCTTTTCGCCGTTATTGTTTCCTTTAAGCAGCGAAATTACAAAACTTAGCACCGCTAAAAGCAACACCGAGCTGATAAAAATCTTTTTTAACATGAAATCCTCCTATGCTCATAAAGCTGAAAGAGCAGACCGCGCCTTACAGTCTGCTCTCTAAAACAAATTATTTCTGTTCCTTTAAAGCAGCCGCTATAAAATCACGGAACAGCGGGTGCGGATTAGTCGGACGCGATTTAAACTCCGGATGGAACTGGGCTCCCAAAAACCACGGATGTTCCGTCTTCGGCAATTCCACTATCTCCACAAGTCTGCCGTTAGGCAACGTTCCTCCTAAACTTAGGCCCTTAGCGACGATTTCCTCGCGAAAAGCATTGTTGAATTCATAACGATGACGATGACGTTCGTAAATAAGCTCTTCATCATAAGCCTTCATAGTCAGCGTATCCGGATATACTTTGCAGGGGTACAGACCCAAGCGCATAGTGCCTCCCATATCCTCTACGTCCACCTGCTCCGGCATCAGGTCGATGACCGGATATTTGCACTCCGGTGCAAATTCCGTGCTGTTGGCGTCTTTCATGCCGCAAACATTACGAGCAAACTCAATAACCGCGCACTGCATACCCAAACAAATTCCCAAAAACGGAATCTTATTCTCGCGGGCATATCTTATAGCGTTGATTTTGCCTTCTACGCCGCGGTATCCGAAGCCGCCGGGTACCAAAATGCCGTCAACGCCTGCCAGTTCTTTTTCCATGCTTTCCGGAGCATCTTCAATCTTCTCGGCATTGACCCATTTAATCGTTAACTCGCTTTCATTGGCTACGGCAGCATGGCGAAGTGATTCCGCAATGCTTATGTAAGCGTCCTGCAGTTCCACGTATTTGCCGACCACGGCTATGGTAACTTTTTTGCTGTACTTTTTCAAAATACGAGCCACCATGTCATGCCAACCGGACATATCTTTCGCCTTGTCTTCCATATCCAACTTACGCAGAACGATTTTATCCATATCCTGATCTTCCATCAGCATCGGGACCTGATAAATGCTCTTTGCCGTAAGATTCTGGATGACCGCATCCGGATCGACATCACAGAACATAGCCATTTTTTCTCTCATATCCTTGGAAATCGGTTTTTCACTGCGGCACACGAGAATATCCGGCGAAATTCCTATGCTGCGCAATTCCTTGACACTGTGCTGCGTCGGTTTGGTTTTTAATTCGCCGGCAGCCGCGATGTAGGGGACCAAAGTCACATGAATATACAAGACATCATTACGACCGACTTCTTTTTTTACTTGACGAATGGCCTCCAAAAAAGGCAGGCTTTCAATATCTCCGACAGTTCCTCCGATTTCCGTGATGACAAAATCGGCATTGTCCTGTTTGCCTACGCGGAACACTCTGGCCTTAATTTCGTTGGTTATATGAGGAATCACCTGCACGGTTCCTCCCAAATAATCGCCCCGGCGTTCCTTATTGATGACGGACTGATATATCTTGCCCGTAGTTATATTGGAATTTTTGGAAAGATTGATATCGATAAAGCGTTCATAGTGTCCCAAATCAAGATCGGTTTCCGCGCCGTCGTCGGTGACAAAAACTTCGCCGTGCTGATAGGGACTCATAGTTCCGGGATCAATATTTATGTAAGGATCAAACTTTTGGATGGTTACTTTATAACCGCGGCTCTTGAGCAGTCGACCCAATGAAGCGGCAGTAATGCCTTTACCCAAAGAAGATACCACGCCGCCTGTAACGAAAATATATTTAGTCATTTCTACCCGTCCCTTTCTTAATTGCACACTTCATAAAACTACATCCTCTCCGGAGCCGATACTCCCAAAATCCCCAAAGCATGACGCAAAACATGTCCTACAGCCTTCACCAAAGCGATCCTGGCCTGCTGCAATTCGCTGTCCACACCCAAAATGCGGCACTGATTATAGAACGAATGGAACAGAGAGGCCAACTCATGCACATAGTGAGCTACCTTATGTACCGCGCGTTCTTTTGCGGCTGTTTCCAGAAGTTCGGGATATTCGCCGAGTTTTTTAATCAGTTCAAGCTCTTCCTTTCCTTCCAGAAGATCCAGGTGCAGTCCTTCGGACATCACTTCTATGCCGGCTTCCTGCAACTGCCGCATGATGCTGCAAATGCGGGCGTGAGCATATTGGATATAATAAACGGGATTTTCATTGGATTTTTCAGTAGCCAACGTCATATCAAAATCCAACTGGCTGTCTATGGAACGCATCGTAAAGAAAAATCTTGCCGCATCCGTGCCTACCTCTTCGATCAGTTCGTTGAGCGTGACGCTTTGACCCGTGCGCTTGGACATTTTTACAAGCTCGCCGTTACGATAAAGGCTCACCATCTGCAGAATCAACACTTCCAGCTGCTCCGGCTTATAACCTAAAGCTCCCACGGCGGCTTTCATTCTGGCGATATATCCGTGGTGATCAGCCCCCCACAAATTGATAACTCTGTCAAAGCCGCGGCCGAATTTATTGCCGTGATATGCTATGTCGGCTGCAAAATACGTCGGCACGCCGTTGTCTCTGATGACAACTCTGTCCTTATCATCGCCGTACTCCGTAGCCTTCAGCCATAAAGCTCCGTCTTTTTCGTACATGTACCCCCGCTCATCAAGCAAGGTACATGCCGCCTTAATCGCTCCGGCATCGTGCAGCGTCTGTTCGCTGAACCATACGTCGAAAGTAACGTTGAAAGCTTCCAGATCTTCTTTAAGCGCCGCCAATTTCTCCTGCAATGCAATCGTGCGAAACTGCCGCAAACGCTCCGTTTCATCCATGTGCAGGAATTTATCGCCGTAAATACGTATTATCCTCTGCGCAGTTTCCACTATATCATAACCGTGATAACCGTTTTCGGGAAATTCCGTCTGTTGACCCAAAGCTTCCAAATAGCGAGCATTGACCGATGCTGCCAAATTATTTATCTGATTGCCGGCATCATTTATATAGTACTCGCTGCTCACATCGTATCCAGCCGCCTTAAGCAGATTTGTCAAAGCGCTGCCTACAGCCGCACCGCGACCGTGACCTACGTGAAGCGGGCCGGTAGGATTGGCGCTTACGTATTCCACCTGGATTTTTTCGCCGCAAGAATTTTTCAGATTGCCGTAATCTTCACCGGCAGCCACAATATCCGCAAGAGTATCGGCAAGCCAATCCTTGCGCAGGTAGAAATTTATAAAGCCCGGTCCGGCAATCTCTGTCTTCGCGACATAACGACACTCAAGATTGTCAGCTACAGCTTGAGCGATAAGACGCGGGCTGCATTTCAAACTGCGGGCGGACTGCATCGCAAAATTGGTGGCAAAATCGCCAAATTCTTTCTGCGGAGGCACCTCCAACAATACTTCAGGCAATTCTCCTTCTTTAAGTACGCCATTGCTTATAGCTTTGCGAACAGCATCTGTAATGGCCGCCGCCAAAACATTTTTTATCTCCACCCTACACTTCCTCCTCTATCTCGATCAGGATTCCCATCTCACCATACAGCGCTTCGCCATGATACAACAGATAGTCTGCTGCCAGCTTCCATACGCCGCCGCTACATTCAACCCGCAACTTTCGCGTTTCTGTAAGCAGCGTCATCGTCAGATATGGCGTTTGATAAACGCTGTTATCTGTGCAGCCTTCCGCAAATTCCTGTCTGTGCTTCACGCCGCCGCTGCGCAGGATAATTATCCGCTCCGCGTCCCACTTCAAAGTAGTTTTGGTATCTTCAAGTCCTGACTGCGCGTCTTCTTTGTACATTACGTAGAACTTGCCGTTTTTTTCTGTCAGTTCCCCTTTGTACGCTTGCGTTACAGACGAAAGCTCTCCCTCATCGGCTATTGTTCTACTGGAAATTTTAATTTTTACAGGACGCATATTTTCACCGCAAACATTATCAGAGCCTGCGCATTTCTTATTCTTCGACCCAAGACGCAGACTCTGAAATTATAAAATAACAATCTTTTACACAAGCCTGTAAGAACGGCTTTATATTCTTCAATATTATATAACAGCACTACCGACACGTCAAGAAAGCTTCCGCAACTTTACAGCCGGCAAAACGCTCTGCAAAATCGGCTCACACAAGTAAAGACTTGTATATTGTCGTTCATTGTGTGTATAATGTTAATATATTTTTATTTTGGAGGGGCTTAAGTGAATTTTTTGGAAGTATTCGTTTTTATAATTTATTTGTGCTTCATGCTGCTCATAGGAGTATGGTTTTTCATAAAAGATCGTAACGGAGGAGAAAAAACATATTTTCTCGGCGGCAGGCAAATGGGACCGTGGGTGACAGCTCTTTCGGCAGGTGCCTCCGACATGAGCGCTTGGGTGCTGATGGGTCTGCCTACCTCGATCTACGCGCTCGGCGTAGGTCAGTTGTGGATAGCTGTCGGTCTGGCTGTAGGCTACACGCTCAGCTGGCTGTACGAAGCTCCGCGACTGCGCAAATTTTCTATCGTGGCCTCCGACTCCATCACAGTGCCGCAGTATTTGACCAATCGCTTCGCTTCGGACTCCAAAGTTCTGCAAGTCGTCTGCGCCATTGTTTTTCTTATTGCTTATACCATCTACGCCGCGTCAAGCATCAAGGCCTGCGGTACGCTTTTCAATACGGTAATAGGCATGGATACTACAACAGCGATGTATCTGGCGGCTGTCATCATCATCAGCTATACTTTCCTGGGAGGGTTCTCCGCTGTCTGCTGGACGGATTTTTTTCAAGGTCTGCTGATTCTCGGAGCGTTACTCATCGCTCCCATCTTCGCAGCCGCGTTGCTCGACGGCAACTCAATCTCTTCCGTACCTGCAAATTATTGGGATCCCACTGCGGACTGGCGCGATATTATTTCCGGCCTCGGTTGGGGACTCGGCTATTTCGGTATGCCTCACATCATTATCCGCTTCATGTCTTTGGCTTCACAAAAAGATATGAAAAAATCTGCAGCGATCGGCATCAGTTGGACCGTGCTTATTTTAGTTTTTGCGGCGTTGGTAGGCATAATAGGTCGTATGTATTTGGGCATGGATGAAGAGATCAATAAAAATTCCCTTGTTTTTATTTCCATGGTGCGCAATATTTTCCCCGCCCTCATCTCCGGCGTACTGCTTTCCGCCGTACTGGCCGCTTCCATGAGTACGGCCGACAGCCAGCTTCTGGCTGCGGCGTCTTCTTTTGCCAGCGATGTTTATAAACCGATAATCCGCAGCAACAGAACAAGCGACAAAGAAATGCTTTGGGCCGGCAGAATCGTCGTTCTGGTAATATCGTTCCTGGCTCTGCTTTTAGCTTCCAACCCCGGCGCAGGTTCCATCATGGCGCTGGTGTCAAATGCCTGGGGTGTGTTCGGAGCGGCTTTCGGTCCGGCTATTCTCCTCAGCCTTTTTTGGAGGCGTTTCACTTTCAACGGCGCCGTTACCTGTATCATTGTCGGAGCCGTTACAGATATAGGCTGGTTTATGTTCATGTCACATACGGGCATTTACGAAATAATTCCCGGCTTCTTCTCCAGCCTGCTGTCCGGAGTGATCGTATCGTCACTGTCATCTCCGCCGGGACAGGAAATCACGGAACTCTTCGACAAGGCTGTAGGCTATAAAGAATAACCTGCTCCTGAGCGGCCCCGCAAAAAACAAAAACTGCCGCTAATTGCGACAGTCGAATAACTTCTTGTGATTTGACAAGAAACTTTTTAAGCTTTATAATGATTAACAAAAGAGACAGTCGGTTGTGGTAGGTCGGCTGTCCTCCGAAATATGGTTATTTGCAAAGAAGCCGCCTAACCGCAAGGCGGTTTTTCTCATTCTATTTACGGAACGAGAGAATGAGTACAACCAGAGCTGCAAAGCTTATCGCTATCGATAAAGACTCGTATACGGTCATAGCATCACCCCCTACTCTTAGACGAGTAGGAAAACCGACCACCGACTGTCTCAAAAAAATTATAGCACAAAAGCATAGCGAATAAAACTTTTACATGTTCAGGAATTAAAAGAACCGTCATCACGGACGGTCTTTTTTTATGCTTCCGATACTTTACACAGACGACGCTTACGCTTCGCTCCCGCTCGAAAAGATACGCAGAATCCAATCGCAAACGTATTGCAGTTCCGGAGAAAGTCGGAGATAATTTTTAATTGGTGCGAGCGACAGGAATCGAACCTGCACGCCGAAGGCGCTAGATCCTAAGTCTAGTGCGTCTGCCAGTTCCGCCACGCTCGCGTGTCTGTCATTATAACACAATGGAATATCGGCTGTCTATAAGACCGACATAAAATAAAGACCGCTCATAAATAAGCGGTCTTATGATCATTGGTGATCCACCCGCGACTCGAACGCGGGACACCCTGATTAAAAGTCAGGTGCTCTACCGACTGAGCTAGTGGATCGACTGGCTGGGGCGGCTGGACTCGAACCAACGCATGCGGGAGTCAAAGTCCCGTGCCTTACCGACTTGGCTACGCCCCAATGAGAAAGACATAAAAATATGGGGTGACTGGTGGGAGTCGAACCCACGCGTAATGGAGCCACAATCCACCGTGTTAACCACTTCACCACAGCCACCATGTACTGAACTAATAGTTCAGCAACGAATAGTATTATACTATACAGATTTCATAACGTCAATAGCGGCAAATTATTTTTCGCCGCAAAAGAATCTTTCTTTGAACAGTCAAACAAACAGCAGCCATCCTCAATGTCTGAATCACGCTGCAATTATTTAACGGCTAAAACTTCTATTTCCACGTGAGCTCCTTTGGGCAGAGCTGCAACCTGCACAAAAGATCTGGCAGGATATTCCCCTTTGAAATATTTGCCGTAAACGCTGTTCACCGCGTCAAAATCCTGCATATCCGTCACATAAATCGTTGTCTTTACCACATGGGTAAAATTATACCTGGCTTCCAGCAAAACAGCTTCAATGTTGTTCATGATCTGTTCCGTTTCAGCTTCAATTCCCGTCTGCACAAGGTTCTGCGTTTCAGGATTGATGCCTATCTGTCCGGACAAATAAAGGTTAGCGCCGGATAAAATCGCCTGAGAATAAGGGCCTATCGCTTTGGGCGCCAAATTTGTTACTACTGCTTTCATAATTTCATCGCTCCTTCATCTGCATTTATTTTACCGGCAAGCTTTTCAAGCTGACCGACAAAAACATTTTCAGCCGAAATACTTCTCAGTCCAAGCTACAGCCGTCGGAGCGGCAGCAAACCCGCCCTCAGCCGTTTCCCGCAATGCGCAGGGAAGCATGTCGCCAACACTTTTCATTGCATCGATAGCTTCGTCCGCCGGAATAAAGCTTTGAATTCCTGACAACGCCATATCGGCAGCCAGCATCGCCTGCAGCGCACAGGCTCCGTTCCTCTTTATACAGGGAATTTCAACCAAACCTCCAACAGGATCGCAAACAAGCCCCAGGACATTATTGAAAACTATGGCTACGGCAGTTCCTGTCTGCGCAGGACTTCCTCCCAACATCGCCACGGCTGCGCCTGCTGCCATAGCTGCCGCGCTGCCGCACTCGGCCTGACAGCCGCCGAGCGCTCCGGCCAAAGAAGCTCTCGCCGCTATAACCGTCCCGATACTGCCGGCGACAACTAATCCTTTCGCCAAATCGTCTTCACTTAAAGCATAATGTTTTTTCAAGGCAAAGAAAACTCCCGGCAAAATTCCGCTGGCTCCCGCTGTAGGAGCTGCTACGATGCGTCCCATGGCAGCATTGCTTTCAGCCGCCGCCACCGCAAAAGTTACAGCGTCCATCGCTTTGGCTCCCAGAAGAGATTTCTCCACGTAATTTTTCAGCGCTACACCCTCGCCTCCGGACAAACCGCTTTGAGAGCGCACGCCTGTCAAACCATGTTCTATCGCTGCTTCCATAACCGCAAGCAGTCTTTTCATCTCAGCCAGAATTTCTTCTTTACTCATGTCCGTCTCTGAAAAATTATATTCCAGAAGATACTCCGTCAAAGGCAACTTTTTTCGCTCCGCCTCCGCAAACATGCCGGCTAAAGATAACATTTTATCATTCATAGTACTTTACCTATAAAACGCACGGAGCGAATTTCTTCCACTTCCGCTAAAGAGTCGATAACTTCACGCTCCACGGTCTGATCGCATTCAATGACCATGGAAGCGGAACCGCCTTTATTGCTGCGAAAGACACGCATGGCGGCAATATTGACGCCGGCCTCAGCCAAGATATTGGTTACGGCAGCTATCACGCCGCGAGTATCCTTATGCACGGTCAGAATGGCCGGAAGCTTGCCGTCCAATTCCACAGGAAAACCGTCGATCTCCGTAATCCGTACCTGTCCGCCGCCAAGAGATGCGCCCTTAACAGTACAAGTTACGCCCTTGGCGGAACGCAGTTCAAACAAAACAGTGTTCGGATGAGCGGCGGCTCCCAGCTCCACCTTACGATAAACATACTGCAGTCCGCAAGCTTCCGCATAGCTGAAAGCATCGGGAATACGGCTGTCATCAGGCAACCACCCCATCAGTCCGGCCAACAACGCCCTGTCAGTTCCGTGCCCCTTATAAGTTTCTCCGAAAGATCCGTGCAGACCTATACGCGCGCATACAGGTCTGTCACCCAAGATACCTGCGGCCAAAATCCCCAGTCGCACAGCCCCTGCCGTATGCGAACTTGACGGTCCGATCATAACAGGACCTATAATATCCATGATATTCATAAGCTTCTCATTCATCGCTCGCTAAAGAACGGTGTGCCAATCCCACGCACATTTCATTGAGATTCAACACCCCTACGCCCATAAAAATTGCCACGCATAAATGTTCTCCGTAACGAGCTATACCTATTTTGCCGCCTACATTAAATCCTACGGCTTTATTTTTTATCTGAGACAACGCTTCATGAGCTGCGCCTGCTACCGCTCCGGCTCCAACATGAGTTTCCGTTACCAAGCCTTGCCTTTGCGCCGCCACGACAGCGCGCTCCAATATTTTTACTATGGAAGCGAGGAACTCTCCGCCGAAATCTATGGCAACCGCCCTTATATTCTGCCGCTGCAGCTGCATTTTAACATTATTCTCTTCAAGACGATTCGCCGTAAGAGCTATCGTAAGCGCCGCTCTGCCTATATCTACGCTTGATATATTTTCTGAAGCATTTGCGCTCATTCTAATTGTCCTCCTCAGTACACACGGCATCTTTTATTTTTTGCTTATCGATAGCTGCAACCAAAAGGAAAGTAACTATACAGATAATCCATTCAAAATAGATAACCTCGTGAAAAATCGTCTTGACGAAAGCAAAAGCATTGCCCGGCATGAACCACAGAAAAATACCGGCCAATCCGACTAAAGTCGTCCAAAAGGCGCTGCTGCGACGACACAGTCCCGGCGCGAAAACGGTAAACAGGAAAACACAGGTCAAAGCTGTAGTCATAGATAAACCGGCAATCATAGTCTTGAGAATTCCCGCCGCATTGAATGCAAACCACAAAGTTATCAAACCGATGACAAAAATCGTCAGACGGTTAATTTTCACAAATTTATCATCGGATACTTTCGGATTGATAAATCTTTTATAAATATCCTGAGAAAACAAAGTGCCGGCTCCCAACAAAATCGTGCAGGCGGTGGAAACATCGGCGGCCCAGAGCGCAGCCAACGTAACTCCCGAAGCAAAAGGATTCAGACTCATGACAACCTTTGGCAAAGCCAAAGCCGCCTGCTCCGTCGGAATATCCGGAAACATGACCTTGGCGGCAAGTCCGAGAACAGCGCACAGAAAACCTATAGGAAATATGAGCAGACCGCCCATGAGAAAACCTTTACGCGCGGCAGACGCATCGCGTGCTCCGCAAGCTATCTGCACCGGTCCCTGAGCCGTCACAGCCTGAGTAACCATTACGATTATCCAGCCAACTATGACGATACCGGGGATGCCTCCCAAAGGATTCATCATAACGTCGGCACGTTCCCCCAATTTTTCAGCCAAAACGTCCATGCCGCCGATTTTCCCCACAGCCGTAAAGCAGGAGTACAAAATTCCGAGGTAGATAAGCGTCACGCTCACTATATTGGACAAACCGCTGGACCAAAGTCCGCCAATCAAAGTTATACCGATAAAAACAACGGCACTTACCAGCATGCCGCTCTTAAAGGAAAACACCTCAGGCAACAGCGAAGACAGAATCGCTCCTCCGGCAAGGTACTGCAGCGCCGTTATCACACACATGATGATTACCAGACCCACTGCACTTATTACACGACCCTTGGTGTCGTAATATCTTTCAAAAAATTCCGGAATGGTGGAAACTTTCATGGCCCGCAGTTTTCCTGCAGCCACAAGTCCCATGACAACGGCGCCTGCCGCCCAGGCTGCATTATACCAGCCGGCAGCCATACCTACTTTAAATGCTCTTTCGGCCACACCGACGGTAGAAGCGGCGCCCACGGCAAGACCGGTTATATTCACAGCAACCAAAACAGGACTCAGTTTGCGTCCTGCCAGCAAATACTCCGAGGAACCCTGTTCGGCTTTTCGTTTCACCCAAAAACTGATTGCAAACAACAACACAACATACAATACTACGATAAACAACTGAATAGACATTTTTACACTACCTTTCTACCATACTACAATTTTACTGCCGCATCTCGCACGGTTCAGATTGACACGACGACAATAAATCAATATAATTATAGCAATTTTTCTTTACAAAGAAAAGCGTGTTTATATTAAATAAAAATTTTTATTTCTCAAAAATTTCAGCATATGCTAAGCTCGCTAGAGGATTTTACTTTATAATGTCGAATCACATAGTGTTGACAGTGTTTTAAAGACGATATCGCGAGGAAGGAGGGACGATTGTGTACAAAATTGTAAAAAGCGCCGACCAAGGCCTTGATGAATTTGAGCTTCACAACTTGGAAAAGGGTTGTTGGATAGACATGACCGCTCCCTCTGCCGAAGAACTGCAAGAAATATCCGAAACCGCAGGTATTCAGATGGATTTTCTTACAGCCGCTCTTGACGAGGAAGAAAAGTCGCGTATCGAAGTCGAAGAAGATCAGATACTCATCTTGGTGGACATCCCCTTGCTGCGCAGCAATAAAGATTACGACACTTTGCCGCTCGGCATAATCATAACGGAAAATTACATCGTCACCGTATGTCTGGAACCGAACGCCGTCATCGCCGATTTCGGCGAGCATAACCGCAAGACGTTCTGTACTTTTAAGAAGACGAGATTTCTCTTGCAGATTCTTTACAAATCGGCAACATTGTATTTGAAATATATTCGTATCATCATCCGCAGAACGGATGAATTGGAGAATCATCTGCGGCAGTCCATGGAAAATTCCGAACTGTTCAATTTGCTGGATCTGCAAAAATCTCTGACTTATTTTTCCACATCTCTCCGCAGCAACTCCATCGTCATGGAGCGTATGCTGCGACTGAGGAACACAGTGCAGGCCAAAAACCTTCTCAAAGTTTACGAGGAAGACGAAGATCTTTTGGAAGATGTCATTATAGAATACAAACAGGCCGTGGAAATGGTTGAGATGTACAGTCACATTCTCAACAGCATGATGGAAGTGTTTGCCAGCATTATCAGCAACAACTTGAACCTCGTCATGAAATTTTTGGCATCCGTTACCATAATCCTGGCAATACCCACTTTCATTTCCGGTCTGTGGGGCATGAACGTCCCCGTTCCTTTCGCGGAAAATGCTTGGGGATTCGCCTATGTGGTAGCTTTGGCCGGATGTGTGGCCGTAGGAGTCGGCTACCTGTTATGGAAACGTCGGATGTTCTAGGGAGCTTAAATGTCTAAAGTAACACAGGAAGCATTATTAGCCGGAATTATTTTCGGCGATGTAAAAAACGAAGAATATATCTATCTGCCCGGCGGAGAGGTCGGCAGCGAAAATCCTTTCTGTATATTTGAGAGCAAGTCGCGCAGGGAAGATATTCCTCTGGAACAGGCCGCGCTTTTAGTACAGCGCTTATCTCTTAAACCTTGCCAACATCCCGCCCTGGGAAAAAGGGCATATTAAAAGCTCGTGTCGGAGCAAAAAGAATAAGGACTGCATTCTGTTGTAACAAAACCGTCTGCAGCCCTTATTCTTTTATGTACCACGTTTCTAATATCTGTGCAATACATACGTCTCAAATTTAAAAGTGTGCCGATTGCAGCGATACTTAGAAACTATATTCAACACCTACGGAGTAATTCCTACCCGGAGCAGAATACCAGGATTTGCCTGTTTCCGGAAGCAAACACGCTCTTTGTTCAGTATAAAGTCGATTAAAAATGTTATTGCATTTTGCAAAAATATTGATGTCTTTATTAGCTTTGTAGTTTAAGCCGATATCAAATATCCAATATGTATGATAAGGTTTTGCCTCCTCTGAAGTATTGTCTCCGTACGTTTTACCCTTGCTTCCCTGCTTTCCGATAACGCCGCGAGCGGTAATTTCCGCATTAAATTTCTCTACATCGTAATTCAAGCTCATATTCCACGCACTCCTTGGAATGCGTCCGTCATTATTGGGATTTCTTTTGCTGTCGCCAGGCTTAATATACGTATAAGTATAACCTATGTTACCCGTAAAATTCTCTGAAAATGCTTTGCGCAGCTGAACGTCAAATCCCATCGCATTTTCTTCTCCGGAATTTTCATATTTTTTCGTACCTGAGTTATACCCTATAGAATCTTTCATATCACGCCTAAAAATATGCATACTGCCGAGAAAATCTTCTTTAAAGCGGTAATTCATGCCGCCTTCAAAAGCTGAACCGCTCTCAGGTTTAAGGTTCGGATCTCCATTTTGCCCGTAAAGCTGTGAGGGATATGGAGCTACGAAAAATTTTTTATACCCGATATAATAATTTATTCTATTCGAAGGCGAATGACCTATTACTAAACTCGGTATCAATTTGTGTCCGTAATTGGAATCATGGTTATATCTGCATCCATAAGAAATATTCCATTTATCGTCCGGTGCAAATTCATCATGCAAAAATATTGCCTTATTGACAGTTTCTTTGTCAGAGTACTGACTCAAAGCACTTGTACGATACCTGTCGACCTTGTCCCTGTACCACTCTATACCACCGACAAGCGTATGTTTATTATCCGGCTTTATGGTTATCTGATTGCTGAACCCCATGCTGCTGTAATAAAAAATATAAGGCTGTGAAACTGTCAGCGCCTTGTTCCATGTAATCTCGTCAGCTCTATGCTTATTGTTGAAAAAAGCAAAATGATTAGTGACTTTTTCACTTAACTTCTGTTTATATAACATTGTAAGCTTGCTGTTATCCTTCTCTCCCGTATTGAACTTATTGGCTGCAATATTGCCGCCAACAGTATCCCAACCGCCGGTCGGCCGCAGATACTTAGTTTTATATGTCTGATAGGTTACGCTGATGTCAGCATTTTCTCCAAAATTTTTCCCGATTTTAAAAACATTATTTTCTGAATTGAGCTGTTCCGGTATAGTTCTGTTCCAACCGTCTTTAAAATAGCCGGCAAGCTTCTTCTGTCCTGATATCTGCCAATAAAAACCTTTAGATCCTCCCTGATGATTAAGATTATACTGTTCTCTGCCAAAACTTCCTTTGACCGCGGATAATTTCGTCTTAGTTTTATTCTCCAACGGTTTTCTGGTAATAATATTTATGACGCCGCCGGCAGCATCTGCTCCATAAAGAGTGGAAGAGGAGCTCTTTAAAACCTCGATGCGTTCGATGGAATCCATATTAGATAACTCTGAAGTGGCCATTTTACCATATGTCATGGAACTGCCGTTAATATTGGCTCGAACTCCGTCTATTAAAACTACGACCTTATCACTTCCGTTTAAAATAAGACTGTTGGCACTGTAGACTTCACCTGTGTTACCATAGCCGGAAATAGTTACACCCGGAATATTCCGTAGCGCATCTTGAACATTAGTATAATGATTTCGTTCCAACATTTTACGTGAAACGACGCTTACGTTGGCATTGGCTTTAAATTCTTCCACAGGAGTTCTTGAAGCTGTCACGATAAACTCTTCCATAAAAAACTCTTGGTTTTCTTCTGCATAAGCAACATTGCCAAAGGCAATTAAACAGCTCACCGCCAAACTGATTTCAACATATTTTGTACAACATTTCCTTAGCATAACACACCTCTTTTTTAATATAGTTAATAAAATAAACCCGACCTTGCTAACAAATTATTTAAAAGGTCAGGTTTAAATATCAAAAAACCTCCTAAAAATTTATAGAAGGTTCAATGAATACCCGCAGAAAAACGGATTTGAATACATTACCTAACCATCTCTCGCAGTAGTAATGCGGTCATAAGGCAGTTTTCTGGCTAAAGTTGCTATTCAAAGCATTTATTTTGAATTTGCTGACTATTACAGAGACGGGATCGCGCAGGATTCACACCCAGCTTTACTATTAAGGCGAGGCCACCATATGAGGTACTATATTAAATTTTCTTATTAATATCTTTTATTTAATTGTATCATAAATTAACGCATTTTAAAATACTTTTTACTGTAAAGTTCAGGTTGTAAATTCCACGATATTTCCGTCAATCAATCTCACGAACTTCTCCATCCGAATCGTCCGCATAAACAAAGAGAGTATTCAGAAATATTCCGATACTCTCTTCTAATCTTTATCCACTATTCCACGAATTTTTCTTCAAATATTTTAAAGCACCTGTTTTTTTTAAAATGTTCCCTGAACCAGCTGACTGATATTTTTGGAATGGTCGGAAACTCTTTTCATGTTGATAAGAAGCTCCAGCATCACGAATCCCGCCATGGGTTCGCAGCGCTTCTCATTAAGTCTGACGATATGATTTTTGCGTATTTCTTTTTGATATTGCTTCACGGCGCGGCACTGTTCTATAGCGCGGGCGGCTACCAGCTTATCGTTTTTCTCCAATGCCTCCAAAGAACTTTGACTTGCCGTCAGCACCATCTCGCCAAGCTTCTGCAGCTCCTGACGCGCTTCATCGGAGAAATGCACGTTGTCTTCAAAGACCATCCTGGCTTTTTTAGCCAGAGTTTCTCCGTGGTCGCCTATGCGTTCTATATCATTGCAGGCATGCAGAAGCCCTGTATGCCGTGCCGAAAGATCGGAGCTCATCTGTGTTTCACTCATCTGTGTAAGATAATTGGTGATTTCCTTTTCCAAAGAGTCCACTATAGGTTCATGCTCCAAGACATATTTCACTTTGGTTTCATCATATGTTTGAATTGCCTCCATGGCAAGCTGCACATTTTTTCTTGCCAGGTTACCCATCCGAACCGCCTCTTTGACAGCCAGGCTCAACGCCATGGAAGGCGTTTGCAGCATCTTTCCGTCAAGATATACCGGTCGCAGAGAAATAACTTCCCCTTTGTCAGGCAAAATTTTTTCTACAAGACTTACAAAATGTCCTGCAAAGGGCAAAAACAGCAAAGTATTGATAACATTAAAAGATGTGTGAGCATTTGCTATCTGGCGTGCTATATCTCCTTGAGGAGATACCGCCATAACAAGTTTCACGAACAGAGGCATAAATACGACGAAGATAATGCTGCCGATCACATTGAAAAGTACGTGAGCCAGGGCAACCCGCTTGGCCGTAGCATTAGCTCTTAACGAAGCCAGGATGGCTGTAATACAGGTGCCGATATTGTCGCCGAGCAACACGGGAATCGCATCAACCAAGGGAATGAGTCCCTGGGACGCCATAGCAATGAGTACGCCGATAGTGGCACTGCTGGACTGAATAACAACTGTCATGAAGACACCGACGCAGATGCCGAGAATAGGATTTCCGGAAAAAGCTTCGATAAATTCAATGAACCCGGTGTAATTTCTCAAAGGAAGAACAGCCTTGCCCATCATATCCATGCCCAGCATCAATATACCGAACCCGAGAATTACCTGTCCCAAATATTTACTACGGCTGCGTTTTGCCAGAAGTTGCAGCAAAAATCCGGCAAAAATCATTATGGTCACATACTCCGACAGCTTGAAAGCTATCAGCTGTGCTGTAACAGTTGTACCTATATTTGCTCCCATGATAATGCCGAAGGCTTGCTTGAGCGTGAGCAATCCGGCATTTACAAGTCCGACTGTCATAACCGTCGTAGCGCCGCTGGCCTGTAAAACGGCCGTTACTACAGTCCCTAAAAGAAC
>JAXFPC010000018.1:0-46830 GCA_034180005.1 Acidaminococcaceae bacterium
GGATCAAACTCTCCAATAAAGTTTATTGAAGAACTGTTCCAGCTCTTTATTATTTTAGAAATTTTGACTTGGTCATGATCTTTTCATGACCCGCACATCTGCTTTTTCTAGGTTTTTGTTCAGTTTTCAAGGTTCGCTGCCAGCTCTATTTCGCTGACGTTTTATATATTAACATTAAAAAACCATTATGTCAACACAAAAATTCCATAAAAATTACTCTAAAATTACTTCCAATATCAGCATTAGTGTGAAACCTAAAGTGAAGAAAATCGTACCTAAATTAGAATGCTCACCTAACGACATCTCCGGAATAAGTTCTTCGACTACTACATATATCATAGCACCTGCCGCAAAGCTCAACATATACGGCAGAACCGGCAAAACATATGTAACAGCCGCAATTGTAAAAACAGAAGCCAACGGTTCAACAACCCCCGAAAGAACTCCCATGTAAAATGCTTTTGATCTTTCAGCGCCTTCTGCTTTTAACGGAACTGATATTATCGCTCCTTCGGGAAAATTCTGCAAAGCTATACCCAAACATAATGCAAAAGAAGCTGTCGATGTTATTCCCTCTGTTCCCGACATGTAACCGGCCAGCACAACGCCAACAGCCATACCCTCTGGTATATTATGAAGAGTTACCGCAAGAAGCATCATTGTTGTTTTTTTCAGCCCTAACTTCAAGCCTTCCGGTTCATCACTGCCAATATGTAAGTGAGGAACAATAAAATCTAGCAGCAATAAAAAAAGCACGCCGCACCAAAATCCGATTACTGCAGGTAAAAAGGCATATTTGCCCAATTCAGCCGAATGCTCCAATGACGGTAACAAAAGACTCCAAAAAGATGCCGCCACCATAACACCGGCAGCAAAACCGGTGAGCGCTCTTTGCACGTACTTATTTAGTCCTTCTTTTACAAAAAATACACACGCTGCGCCAAGTGTTGTCCCCACAAATGGTATCAGCACCCCGGTAAGTATTTCATTAACCATTTTATCAACTCCGTAAATATTTACACCCGCAAGCTTAGCTGCCGAATTTTTTCCTAAAATTAAAATGCTCATAATAAAAGCCGAAACAACAAATAACCAACGGTCACTTGATATTTCGGCCAGACTGAAAAATTATAACCATTAAATCACCGAGTGATTGTTTGAACTACTTGTTTTTGTCCATAATGCGTTCGAGTTCCTGCATAAAGTTTTTCACATCGGCAAATTGCCTGTAAACAGAAGCAAATCTTACATACGCAATCTGATCCACTTGTTCCAAATGCTTCATCACGCTCTCACCGATAAGAGAACTTTCTATTTCTGATTCACCTGTCTTGCGCAAATCTCGCTCTATACTGTCAGCTATTTCTTTTATCTTTTCGTAAGAAACCGGTCTCTTTTCAAAAGCCTTTACCAACCCGGAGAAAAGTTTTTTGGCATCAAAAAGTTCTCTCCTGCCATCTTTTTTGCTGACGAGCAAAGGAATCTCCTCATACTTTTCGTACGTCGTAAAGCGTCTGTTGCACTGAGGACATTCACGCCTGCGTCTGATTGAACCGCCGTCCTCAACTGAACGACTGTCAATTACACGACTGTCGCGATAAGAACAAAAAGGACACTTCATAATTGCCTCCGATAAAATTTCCGCACATCACTGCCTGCATCAGTCAAATCGCAAGTATTTTGCTCACACCAAGTCATGTCCAGCAAAATATTCAAGCACAAAATCGAACAATGAAATTTATGGCAAAAATCAACCGCGCAGCCATGGCGGAATCTCAGCACCGCCTTCGGAAAACGGTTTTATCACGGACGGACCTACGCTCTCAGGATTCTTTATACTGGTTGCGGCTGTTTTTCCCCCTGATCTTTCGGTAACAGGGTTCTTCTTTTCAAATCCGGTGGCTATAACAGTCACTCGAATTTCATCGTCCAAGCTTTCATCTATAACAGCGCCGAAGATTATGTTAGCGTTATGATCAACAGCTTCCGTTATAATTCCTGATGCCTCATTAACATCCCACAAGGAGAGATCTTTGCCGCCTGTTATATTAAAGAGCACACCCTGCGCACCGTCTATAGACGCTTCCAACAAAGGACTCTTAATGGCAGCCTCAGCCGCCGCTCTCGCGCCGCCCTCGCCTTTAGCCGTTCCTATCCCCATCAATGCGCTACCTGCATTTGTCATGATAGTTTTAACATCGGCAAAATCCGCATTTATCAAACCGGGAACGCCGATCAAATCGGATATACCCTGCACACCCTGTCTGAGAACGTCATCCGCGATACGAAAAGCTTCCAGCATGGATGTCCTGCGGTCTATAACCTGCAACAATCTGTCATTGGGTATAGTGATAAGAGTGTCAACCTTCTCTTTCAAATTAACGATACCGTTTTCGGCCTGGTTCATTCTGCGTTTCCCTTCGAAATTGAAAGGTTTGGTAACGACGCCTACCGTCAGAGCGCCAACCTCTTTAGCGCATTCAGCAACAACGTGAGCTGCTCCCGTTCCTGTTCCTCCGCCCATACCTGCGGTAACGAACACCATATCTGCTCCTTTCAGAGCTTCTATGATTTGCTCTCTGCTTTCTTCGGCAGCTTTCTCGCCAATTTCAGGATTAGCTCCTGCACCCAACCCTTTGGTCAGTTTTTCTCCGATTTGAATTCTGTTCTCAGCTTTTGATGTCAACAGAGCTTGAGCATCGCAATTCACCGCTACGAATTCAACGCCTCTTACACCGGCCGATATCATTCTATTAACCGCGTTGTTGCCGCCGCCGCCAACGCCTATTACTTTAATATTAGCTAAACAGCTGAATGTAGTCTCAACATCTTCAAACATATCTGCATCCCCCTTAAATTGTTGGGCAAATTTAAAACTTTACGCTTCTACATCTCTTTCAACGTATCTGTTCAAAAATCCTGCTTGATTAAAAAATTTATTTTCCCATATACAAACGTCTGATAATACCCATATTTTGAAAAATTCTCATGCCGAATATCAAAACGCCTACCAAATACAGATCTATACCGATAAAATTGCCTGCGTAACACAGAAATGCAGCTAAAATACCATTAATAAAAAATCCTGAGATAAAAACGTCTGTATTATATGTTCCTTCTAAAGAAGCTCTCATCCCGCCAAGTACCGCGTCCATCCCTGCCATGAGCGCTACAGCCAAAAGGCGGGCGTATTCCGGCGGCAGAGTATGCGGACTGTAATACCCTGCGCCAATACCTATAACAAGTCCGGCTAAGGCATAGTAAATCATTTTTTCTCCTCCTTTTTTACGCTTTTGGCATATTCGAAAGGATTATGGCTCTTTAAAGCCGGCAAAGTCATTTTCTCTTTGTTGCTGATTTTAACATAAATTCCCCAAAACTCAAAGGTCTCCACAACTCCCCCGCGCAGGCGTAATGCACTGGTCATTGTTTTTGCATTACCGATAGCCCTGATAACATATGGGGCTGCACTTCGAACATTGTTTACGGAAACAGTAGGACCTGCGCAGCGTACCTCGCTCATGGCAACTATTCGCTGATCATTTATGGAGATAGCCTCAGCTCCGGCTGAACGCAATTCATTCAACACTCGAAGAAGATCTTCATCGTGTATTATGTAAAGATTGGCATTCTCATTACTTTTTTTGTTCAGAGTACTGTCGTCGAGAACTATTTCAATACCTGCACCCTCTACTTCCGTCGCTCCGGCCAGCAGGCTCAGTCTTTCCATTTCAGCTTCCGTCGCCGCGTTTACGCTGTCCACTTTACGCAACTTATCAAGTTCATCGCGTAGGCTTCTGTTCTCATTCTCAGTCTGACGCAAACGCTCTGATAAATCTTCAACTCTTTCCAAACGGACAGTTTTCTGATTTTCAGTTGCCTTATACTGTACCGTCAGCATAAATCCGAACACCATAAATACTAAAGCTATAAGTATTTTGCCCTTCAAATCCATAGTTATAAATTCTTTCATAAAAATCCTCACTGCTTGCCTTGTTCCCTTACTTTAATATAAGGTTTCGCAAAAGTTAAATCAATATACTCCGCTTGAATTTTTTTATTTTTTATCTCTTCGTAAACTGTAGTAAAGAGCGCCACCTTTTGAGAAATGTCATTCACATTGCCTAAGACTATCGGAAAACTGTTGCGTAATCTTAAACTGACACTATTTTTCCCGTCCACTGTTATTTCGGCTATGGATGCTCTCGCCTGCGGACTGATTCTATGCAGAAAATCAAGAATATTCAGGACACCGCGTTCCTCTACCCTATCGCCAAGATAAAAATTGCCGCTGCCTATTCCCACGAGAAGAGGAGCATTGGCATCCGGGATGGCTGCTGTAACGCTTAGTACGACACCCGAATAGTCAAGCTTCAGATAACTTCTGTAGGCATTTGCAACATATAAAGCCGCCTCTCGTTCCTGAACTTCTATTTTCAGCTCAGCCGGCCACCCGTAACCGATCTCCGCCTTTTTAAACCTATAGTCCTGCTTAAGTCCGTCTTTAATTCTGCCGATGTCGAGATTAAAAAGGTTCAGCGGTTCAGCACCGCCTCCCATTCTGATCACATCAGCTCTTGTAAGAAGTTTTGTTCCTTTTATACTGATATTGCCGAAAGAGAAATCCGGTTCGTGCACGTACACCCACGCGCTTCTGCACAAATAAACGACGGCAAAAACGCACAGAGAAAACAGCAAAAGACGCAGCCTTTTCCTGCGCCTTTTTTGACGTAATCGCTCACGAATTGTCTCCATGTACTCTCTCCTCCTGCCGCGTTAAGAATTTTTAAATATCAACGGGCGCTCAATAATATCAGTTCACACAGTTCAGGAAAATTTATTCCTACAGCAGCAGCAGCTTTAGGAACCAAACTGGTCGCTGTCATTCCTGGAATAGTGTTGGCCTCCAAGACATAACCTTGTCCTTTATCATCCAACATAACATCTATACGCGCCACGCCGCTCAATCCCAAAACCTTGTACGTTGCAAGCGCCAAATCGCATACATGCGCCGTCTGCTCCTCAGACAACGGTGCTGGACAGTGATAATCCGTAGCGCCTTTGGTATATTTGGAATGAAAATCATAAGCACCAGAATGCGGTGCTATCCAAATCACCGGCAAAATCCGCGTGCCTCCGTCATGTTCCAAAATGGCAACAGTCAACTCTTTGCCGCTTATACATTCCTCCACTACAACGTTCTCGGAATATTTAAAAGCGTCCTGAAGCGCGTCTGTAATACCGCGCTCATTTTTAACTATATTTACACCTATACTGGATCCCTGGGTGGCAGCCTTGATAACAACGGGCAAAGAAAATGTTTTCAATATTTCACGCTTCATTCTTTCCGGTGATTCTTTTTCTTTGCGATTTAGTATAAGGCTCTTAGGAGTGGATACACCGGCAGACAATAAAAACCTTTTCGTCGCAGCCTTATCCATGGCAACGGCGCTGGCTAAGACACCGCTGCCTGTGTAGGGGATAGCTGCAGCTTCCAGAATACTTTGGAGTCGTCCGTCTTCTCCGTACATTCCGTGAACAGCATTAAATACCACCTTGACATCCAACTCACGCAGCTGCATAAAAATTTTTTCAGGTTCCAGTTCCAATTCTACAACATTATAACCTTTTTCTCTGAGAGCATCTGCAATAGCGGCTCCTGTAATGCGTGATATTGCAGCCTCTGAGGAAGGGCCGCCGACAATTACTGCAACAAGATCATTCTTATCCATTTGCCTTTTTCTCCAATTTCTTTACAAGCTCTTCGCCTATTTTATAAACACTACCCGCACCTACGGTCATAACCAAGTCGCCCGACTTTACTATTTCCTGCAAACGAGCTGCCACAGCGTCAGCGGAAGCGATATATTCCACCTGCTGTTTTTCTGCGCGGTTGATACTTTTGGCAAGAGCGTCGCCGCTGACCCCCGCTATGGGATCCTCACCCGCTCCGTATATGTCCGTTAAAATGAGAAGATCGCATTCTTTGAAACAATTGCAAAATTCTTCGAACAGCAACTTAGTTCTTGTATATCGATGTGGTTGGAAAACGCAAATCAACCGCTGTGGTTCGGTTTGACGTGCGGCCTTCAAAGTCACGGATATTTCAGTAGGATGGTGAGCGTAATCATCGACTACCCAGACGCCGTCCGCTCGTCCCTTAGTTTCGAAACGACGCTTCGCTCCACCGAAATTTTTGAGCGCTTCGGCTACAACCTCCTGCTCGGCTCCCATCTCCACAGCTGCAATAAAAGCTCCCATAGAATTGAGTACATTATGTCTGCCGGGTACGACAAGCTCGATTGCCCGCACAAACTTCCCTCTAAAAAACAACTCGTAAGATGTGCCTGCCGCGCTGTAGCGAATGTTGGCAGCTGTATAGTCCGCTCCTGAGCCTTCCATACCGTAAGTAATAACTTCTCTGTCGGTTTCAGCGCTCAACTGTTTCAGTTTTTCATTATCAATACACAAAACGGCTTTGCCGCCGGATTTTATATTCTGCAAAAAAGATGTGAACGCAGCATATATATTTTCTTCACTGCCGTAATGATCCAAATGATCATTTTCGATATTCGTAATAACGGTCAAATACGGAAAAAATTTCAAGAATGAACCATCGCTCTCGTCTGCTTCGGCCACTACGAACTTGCCGTCCCCGTTTCTGGCATTACCTCCTATGCCGCTGACCTCTCCACCAATAACCGCAGTCGGATCCAACCCGGCAGCAGTTGTTATGCAGGCCAGCATAGCGCTTGTAGTCGTTTTCCCGTGAGCTCCGGCCACGGCAACTCCCAAAGAATTGTTTAAAATTGACGCCAAAACGTCACTGCGGTGCAGCACAGGTAATCCTAAAGACCTGGCTGTGCGCAATTCAACATTATCCTCACGGATTGCAGATGATACGACCACGGCATCCTTATCAAAAACATTTTCTTGCGCATGCCCCGCATACACTTCGGCTCCGTACTCTCCCAACTTCACCGTCAGAGCGCAACTGTTTATATCGGAGCCGCTTACCGAAAAACCGCGCTTAAGCAGCACGTAAGCCAAAGCGCTCATCCCGGAACCGCCTATACCGATAAAATGAATTTTCTTTATTCCGTCCAACTTATTATCTGCCACAGGACATCCTCTCCTTATTTGTTAATCAATGCCAAAGCTTGCTCGGCAATCATGGATGCTGCAGCAGGACGTCCCAACTGCAATGCAGCCTCGTGCATTTTGAGCAGCTGCTCTTCGTGGAGCAGCAAATGTTCAACTATTTCCAAAATTTTTTCCGCAGAAAGTTCTCTATCCAATACAACCTTAGCAGCACCGTCGATTTCAACGGCACGAGCATTAAATTCCTGATGATTCGCAGTAGCATATGGATAAGGTACGAGTATCGAAGGAATACCTTTGGCTGTAAGCTCTGCCAAACCTACAGCTCCGGCACGAAAAACCGCTATATCGGCAACAGCCAGAGCCGCCGGCATATTATGCAGATACGGCATCACGATGATATTATTCGCAAACCCGCCTACTTCGTTCACTCTACTCATATATTCATCATAGTTGGCAGCTCCGGTCGCATGAACAACCTGAACGTCATCCCTGCCGGAAAGCGCACGCTCAACTTCCAGCATAACTTCGTTGATACTGCGCGCTCCACGACTGCCGCCGGAAACCAGGATTGTTTTTTTTGCGTCATCAAGAGCAAGCTCTTTCATAGCGGTATCTCTATCGTAGGCCAAAATTTCTTCACGAATAGGGTTGCCTGTATATACCTTCTCGCTGCTGCCGCCAAAATGGTCTCCGCCCTGACTGTAACCGAGAAATACTTTATTTACCCAATGGGCTAAAATTTTATTCGTCATGCCCGGCATGGCATTTTGCTCCTGTATACAAGTCGGGATCTTTTTCATTGCCGCCATGAATACTACAGGTCCGCAAACATAACCGCCGGTTCCAATCACAAGATCGGGGATTTCATCATTTATAATTTTATACGCATCTTTTAATCCGGAAAATAACTTACAAAAGCTGCGCACCGTGTCAAAGCTCAGACTTCTTTTAAAACCTGCCACTTCAATATAGCGCAGTTTGTAACCGTAACGCGGGATAATATCTTTTTCCAGACCTTCCTTCGTACCTACAAATATTATTTCGGCATCCGGGGCAATCTTCTTAATGTTATCGGCAATAGTCAGCGCAGGATAGATATGTCCGCCCGTACCTCCGCCGGAAATAATTATCTTCATTATTTACTCACTCCCCGGTCCAGTCTAGAGCGACTGAACCAGTTTTTTAAAACAACGTCCCCTCTCAGGGTAATTTTTAAACATATCGTACGAGGAACATGCCGGAGACAACAAAACGACCTGCGGTTCAACAGCCATAGCATGAGCTTTATTAACCGCATCTGCAAAAGATGCTGCCAACAGTATATTCTCAACTCCTGCAGCCTTGGCGGCTTTGCAAAAACGCTCCTTTGCTTCTCCAAGTAAAATAAGAAGATCAACCTTCTCCTTTACCACAGCCATCAACGTCTCCAGTTCAGTAAGCTTGTCATGACCTCCTGCCAAAAGAACCACGTGCCCTTCTCGAAAAGCTTCCAAAGCTTTAACAGTCGAATCCGTATTAGTCGCCTTAGAATCATTATAATAGGGAACGCCGTTAACCGTTCTCACGTATTCCAAACGATGCTCTACAGGCTTAAAATTTCTCAAAATCTCAGCCATTTCAATACATGACACTCCGGCAAAATATCCGCACCCGATAGCTGCTAAAACATTTTCTTCATTGTGTGCGCCGAATAAGCACAACTCATCCGTGCGACAGACAACTTCTCTCTTACCGTTCCATTTTATCACAAAGTACCCGTTATGCACAAAAACACCCTGCGATAATTCTTCTTTTCTGCTGAAAAAACAAATTTGCCCTTTACTCTCTGTAGCCCATGTGCGTACAAGCGGATCATCATAATTTAAAATAGAAATCTGATTCTCTCCTTGCTGCAGGAAAATTCTTTTCTTGGCAGCTGCATAAGCTTCCATTGTATGATGACGTTCCAGATGATCCGGAGTAAGATTTAAGACAACAGCGATATCCGGACAAAAGCTAACCGTCTTTTCAAGCTGAAAGCTGGATAGTTCGGCAGCAATCCAACCGTCATCAGGCAGCGCTTCAACCTCTTTGGAAAGCGCCAACCCGATATTACCTCCGACAGCCGTACGAACAGGCAATACAGCAAGCATAGCACCAACGATGGAAGTGGTGGTTGTCTTGCCGTTAGTACCTGTTATAGCAACTATATGTCCTTTATACAAACGATAAGCCAATTCAATTTCACTGATGACTTCAAGCCCTGCCGCTTCAGCTCGCTGCACCGGCAAACTGTCGGGTGCTATTCCCGGAGAAAGCACCATGAGCTCCGCCTTATTTAACAGACTTGTAAATTGTTTACTTCCGCATACCAATTCGCCGCCAAAAGTTTTGATAAGCTTTAACAAGTCCTCACCAATACTGCACGGTTCATCGTTATATAAAAATACCCGCCTGCCGCTTTTGGCTAATACCTCAGCCGCGCCGCGGCCGCTGACTCCGGCTCCGTAAACTATTACGGCATTCACTCTATCCATTGAATTCTCCCCCGCTCGCACGACAACGTCGAATCATCTAGTGAACAAAAAATATGTAAACGCTGAAAGCGCTACACTTATCAGTGTGAAAACGGCAACAACTTTCGTTTCTTTCCAACCGCCCAGTTCAAAATGATGATGCAGCGGACTCATGCGAAAAATTCTCTTGCCGTTGCGCAAGCGGAAACTTGCCACCTGCAAAATTACCGACGCCGCTTCGGCCACATAAACTCCGCCCAAGATGATCAAAAAAAGCTCGGTCTTTGTAAGAAGAGCCATGGCAGCAAGTGCTCCGCCAAGCGCGAGAGAACCGGTATCTCCCATAAATATTTTCGCCGGGTAATGATTGAAAAGAAGAAAGCCCACGCATGCTCCAAATACTGCGCACGCAAAACTGCTCACTCCCGGCACGTCTGCTCCTAACAAAGCGAAAATAAACAGCACCGGCAGCGAAACGAACGAAACAAGTCCGTCCAAACCGTCAGTAAGGTTCACAGCGTTAGTCGTTCCTACCAAAAGAATAAGTACAAGAAAATAATATGCCCAGCCAAGATCAAAATACACATTCATTCCCGGAACCAACAATCTGGTATCGCCAATATATTTTTCCGCATAGGCGACATATGTAGCAGCCAAAACAAACTGCAGCAAAAATTTTTGTTTTGCTGTAAGCCCCAAATTACGCTTCTTTACAACCTTAATATAATCATCTATGAATCCAATCAAAGCATGTCCCCAGAACAACAGCAACGCAATAAAAACCTGGTGTGACAAAGGTCCCCATATCAGCATTGCTACCGTTACAGCGGCAATAATCATAATTCCTCCCATTGTAGGAGTTCCGCTCTTGGCGACATGATTTTGCGGGCCGCACTCTCGGATACTCTGTCCGAATTTCAATCTGTGCATAAAAGGTATCAATACAGGCCCCATAGCTGCACAAACGGCGAAGGAAGTCAACAAAGTCCACATTTCCGGCATCATTTCCTGACCCAACCTCCACTCATTTAAAAATCTCCAGTAACTTACCTACCTGCATGGCGTGGGAACCCTTTAAAAGGATAACGTCCCCTGCTGAAACCAATGCTCTCAATTTATCGGAAGCCTCCTGCCTGTCAGAGCAATGACATACACTCACACCTCTTGCAGCTGCAGTTTCACTTATCAAAGCCGCCTCCGATCCGTAAGTAAGCACATAATCCACACCATATTCCGCTGCCAATGCGCCGACACGCCTATGCGCTGCAGCAGAATATTCTCCCAATTCCTGCATGTCGGAAAGCACAGCTATTGTTCTACCTTTGCTTATCTTTTTCGCCTCGGCCAATGTTTTCAAGGCAGCTTCCATGGAAGCCGGACTGGCATTATAAGAATCGTTGATAAAAGTAAGGTCACCGATGTAGATTATCTCCTGCCTGCTCCCTGTAAGTCTGGCCGTCGCCAAAGCCGCCGCGCTCTCCTCGAGTGTAACGCCGTAGCAAGCCGCTCCGGCAATAGCTGCTAAAGCATTATACACATTATGTTCCCCTATCAGCTGTAGACATACTTTGACGCTTTTCCCGCTGCTCTTTTCTGTGCACACAAAACTTATGTCAAACCCGCTGCTGACAATATTGCTGCCTCTATAATCACAATCTTCCCCCAAGCCGAAGAAAACCCTTTGCGCTACCGTTTTTGCGGCAGCGGCACGCGTGCGGGCATCATCTCCGTTTAACACGGCAAATCCGTTTTTCGGAAGAGCTTCTGTCAGTTCGCTCTTGGCTTTGGCAATATTGTCTATACTCCCCAAAATCTCAATGTGGGCTTCACCGACATTGGTTATTATACCGCTGTCCGGTTCTGCAATTTGACACAGCTCCGCGATCTGTCCCAAGCCGCGCATCCCCATCTCAACGACGGCGATATCCGTATCCTCTTGAATTTTCAGCAGTGTCTTGGGCAAACCTATCTCATTATTGAAATTCCCTTCAGTCTTCTGTACATTGTATTTTGCCCCCAAACAAGCAGCCAGTAAATCTTTAGTGGATGTTTTTCCGTTGGAACCCGTAACGGCAAAAATCTTCAGCCTGTCGAAATACTTGCGATGAGCTTTGGCAATCATCTGAAAAGCTTTCAAAGTATCATCGACCTGCAAAACTGTTTTTCCCACAGGGAAATCACTCACATTTTTCGAGATAAGTATTCCGGCCGCTCCCTTTGCAAAGGCTGTAAGACAATAGTCATGTCCGTCAAATTTCTCACCGCACAAAGCAATAAAGAGTTCTCCCTCTTTTGCAGAACGTGAATCCGTTGTAATACCCGAGAATGTTTCCGTTCCCAAGCTTAGCGGAACAGCACCTGTCACGGACACAATTTCCTGTACGCTAATCATTTTCGCTCACTCCAATACTCCATAACAACTTCTTTGTCATCAAAGTGAATAGTTCTATCCTTCAATATTTGGTAATCCTCATGTCCCTTGCCTGCTATAAGCACAACATCCTCCGACGAAGCCTGTTCCAAAGCCCAGAATATAGCTTCACGCCTGTCAGAACGACGGAAAACTTGCTTGCCCTTCGGCACATTATTCAATGCAACACATATTTCATCTATTATTGCTTCAGGATTTTCTGTCCTCGGATTGTCCGATGTCACCACTACACAATCGGCTAACTGCAAAGCAATGTTGCCCATAATGGGACGCTTTTTATTGTCTCTGTCGCCACCGCAACCGAACACTACCCACAGTCGTCCTTTTGTAATAGCTCTCGCCGTACGCAGAACATTGTCAAGTCCGTCCGGAGTGTGTGCGTAATCAACAATTACCGTATAAGGTTGTCCTGCTTCAACCAATTGAAAGCGTCCGGGAACTCCTTTAAAATTGTTAAGAGTTTCTTCTATGGTGCTGAGAGCAATTTTTTCAGACAACATAGCCGATACGGCACTCATAACGTTGTAAACATTGAATTCACCTGTTATTTGCAACTGCAGCCTTACTTCACCTGATGGAGTATGCAAATGAAGCTTCATATGCTTCGCTTCTATCTGAAAATCTATCGGATAAACATCATTGTTCCGACTCTTACCGTAAGTGATGACATTGACGCGTGTTCTCTCCTTGATAATCAAGGAGCTGGGATCATCCATATTTAAAATCGCGTTTTTATTATGCTTCTCTCCTACGGCAAGAGATTCAAAGAGAATACTTTTAGCGTCTCTGTAATTGTCCAGAGTTTTATGAAAATCAAGATGATCCTGAGTAATATTTGTCAGAATACCGCAGTCGAATTCGCATCCCGCAACTCTGCCCAAAGCGAGCGCATGGCTGGAAACTTCCATAACCACATAGTCACAACCGGCATTATACATACTGTGCAGATTTTTTTGCAGATCTACCACATCCGGAGTTGTATTATGAGACACGAACACCTCATCTTCTATCATTATATTTATAGTGCCTATGAGTCCGACTTTGTAGCCGGCACGACGCAAGACCGCGCGCATTATATTCGTGGTCGTCGTTTTGCCGTTTGTTCCCGTTACACCTATCATACGCATTTTTCTGCCCGGATAATCATAAAACCAAGGTGTAATTATTTCCATAGCTTTTCGGCTGTCTTCGACAACAATAAGCGTCATTCCTTCAGGCGATACCTCCGGCAGTTCTTCGACTATGGCGACTACTGCTCCGCTCGTTGCAGCCGCCTGCAAATATCTATGTCCGTCAACAGTGGCACCTTTAAGACAGATAAACAAGCTCTGTTCGATTACAGTTCGCGAATCAGCGGTTATATCTTTAACAATCAAATCATCCGTACCGTAAACTTTCGCTCCCGGCAGAAGAACCAGCAAATCTGTTAAATGCTTTTCCATAAACTGTCATTTCCTCCTTAAAATTAAAGGCAGCCCCTCAAGGCTGCCTTTAAGGATGTATTATAGTATATCAAAAATCCCGATAAAATACTACGCTTATTTATCCGCCAAGGCATACCCTACATTACCCTCAGTTCCCGGTAAGGCCTTAACGTAAATATTACTTCGAGCAACCTGCATCCCCATGTTCTGAGATGCCAAGCCGATGATTCTGTCCGGCCCTTTCAGCTGCCCCACTTCTATCTTCAATTCGTTATTTTTTCTGATCAATTGCGCTTCCTGCTGCCGCATACTGACAAGCTCACTTCCGTGCCGCACCAAGGCCTCGCTACGAAACACAGCCAATGTGTAAAAAGCCATGACGATACCAAGCACAAGCAGCAACCTGTTGCGTAATGCTCTGTACTTGTCCGACTCAACAACATTCGAGACTTCAGACCGCTCTTGCTTGGAATATGTATATTCGGGTTCCTGCCACGAATAATTTTCGTATTTTCTAGCTAACATCTCTACACATCCTTATATTTTTACGGCATACCGCAATCTCGCACTGCGCGCTCGCGGATTCTCCTCTATTTCCTCAATGGAAGGAACCATACTGCCGACATTTTTCAGCAAAGGTTTTTTCCCACACACACACACAGGAAATCGTGCCGGACATTCACACCCCTTGAGTAGCTTGGCAAAAACCTGCTTGACAATTCTATCCTCCAGAGAATGAAAAGTAATCACGCCTATCCTTCCGCCGCTTTTCAATCTGTCTACAGCTGCAGTCATAGTATCCGCCAATATACCCAACTCATTGTTGACTTCTATTCTTATGGCCTGAAAAGTCCTTTTGGCAGGATGGGGGCCGTCAAGTCTGACTCCCTTAGGCACGGCTTTCTTGATTACTTCCACAAGTTCCGATGTTGAAACAATCTTTTTCTTCGCTCGGGCCTCTACTATAAATTGAGCAATGCGTTTACTCCAGCGTTCTTCGCCATAACTGCTGATAATCTTATTCAGAGCATCTTCCGAATATGTGTTGACGACATCCTCGGCCGACAACGCCGAATCCTTATCCATCCTCATATCCAGCGGACCGTTCTGCATATACGAAAACCCTCTGTCAGCGTTATCAAGTTGATAGCTGGAAACTCCCAGGTCAAAAAATATGCCGTCTATGCTCGCCACGCCCAACTCATCCAAAATTGCTGAAAAATCTTTAAAATTTCCTTGTGCTATTACAGTCCGACATTTAAATTTCCCCAAAAGTCTGGTCGAAGAAGCAGCTATAGCGTCTTTGTCCTGATCTATCCCTATAAGTGTCCCATCAGCTCCCAGACATTCTGCGAACCCACAGCTGTGACCTGCGCCACCCATTGTGCAATCTACATAAAGTCCATTTTTATCTGTAATTAAAAACTTAACACTTTCCGGAAGCAAAATGCTCTTGTGCTGAAAATCCATAATTCAAACCTTAAAATCCTAAATCAGCTAACTGTTCGGAAAGATTATTGATCTCTTCGGCGCTGTTCGCAGTCAACTCTCGCCATCTTTCGGAATCCCATATCTCAACGCGATTACCTACGCCGACAATGACAGCCTCTTTTTCAAGAGCAGCGTGCTTTCGCAAATTTGCCGGCAAAAGAACTCTCCCCTGTTTATCGCACTCACCCTCAGAAGCGCTTCCGAAAAAAAAGCGGGCATAATCACGTGTTTTTTTCTGTCCCATGGGCAATGCTTCTAATTTTGCTTCAAGAATTTTCCATTGTTCGAAATCGTAAACAAAAAGACAACCATCGAGTCCCTTGGTAATGATAAACTTGTTACCCAAAGAATCTCTAAGCTTAGCAGGCATGGCAAGACGACCTTTTATGTCCAAGGTATGTTCATATTCACCTAAAAGCACAATGTCGCCCCCTTTTTCACCACAATCTACCACTTTTCTCCATTATACAGCTAGAAATATCTAAATTCAAGTGTTTTTAAGTGTTTTTCAAGATTATTTAAAAAATTTTTTTAGCATTTCACTAGTTAATTGTGAAAACATTTCCAAATATTTTGAAATAACCTGATTTAGTGATATAATACCCTTGTATGGTAAAGCTCAGGTTTCCTGGGGCACCGGCTAAATATATGTAATTTTTTAAGGAGTTGACAATCATGATCACGAAGGAATCCGGCATCATTGAAGCTGTTCAGAATCATCCGGAAATTTTGGAGGTTTTTGCAGAATACGGATTGGGTTGCGTAGGTTGTATGGCTGCGCATTTTGAAACCATCGAACAAGGCGCCAGCGCTCACGGAATTGACGTTGATGCTCTGATCGCCGATATTAACAAAGTTATTTCCGAAAGCAAATAATAAAAAGGGTCAAACATTATGTTTGACCCTTTTTATTATTTGGCTAAAAGTAAAAACAGTATCACATATGAGAAAGTCGGTCGATGCAAAATATCGATCGACTTTTTTCCATTTACTATTTTATCGCTCCGATTCTTCCCGCAATATTTTTACTCCGGCGCTTGTTCCTATTCTATCAGCTCCTGCGTTTATCATTGCTAAAGCAGTTTGTAAGTCTCTGATGCTTCCGGCTGCCTTAACCAGCAAATCTAATTTTTTCGCTTCAGCCGACAGAATTTTAACATCCGATACAACAGCACCGCCTTTACTGAAACCTGTGCTCGTTTTTACGAAATGAGCACCAGCTTCTTTTATGACTCTGCAAGCGGTAATTTTTTCTTCGTCTGTGAGCAGGCACGTTTCTATTATTACTTTTACCGGCGCCGGAGCAGCAGCTTTTACTACTGCAGTTATATCGTCACACACAACATTATATCTGCCTTCTTTGAGCGCTCCGATATTAAGAACCATGTCAACCTCGTCAGCTCCGTCATCATGAACGGCAAGTTTCGCTTCCAACGCTTTCACCTCGGAACGCTCTGCACCTAAAGGAAAACCGATTACAGTAACTACCGATACCCCGCTGCCTTCCAATGCTCGCTTGGACAAAGCAACATGACAAGGATTCACACACACGCTTCTCATATTATACGCAGCAGCTTCAGCACACAACTTTTTAATTTCTTCTTCCGACGCCTCAGGTTTGAGCATAGTATGCTCCAAATAATTTGCAAAGCTCATAAAATTATCAGCCTCCCGTAAAATTCATTACACTTAATTATAACAGCGAATCTCTTTTATGTCTAACACATTTGAGCATTTGAACATTCTTAATATCATAAATCTATTGATATTTAGTATAAATATTGATATAATTCTTATCTGCATAGACTTTTATTTTTACAAGGAGGCATATATGAAAAAAGCAAAAATAATTCTCCCTATTATCATCGGAACAATACTCGTAGGCGGATGCAGCGGAGATAAAAATGCAGATTTAAAAGCAAAAAAAGAGATCACTATTTCTGCCGGATATAATATTGTGGCCGGAAAATTTGATCCAACAATAGGATATGGTGTCTGGGCTCCTGATATTTTCCACAGTCATATTCTAACAGTGGGAAAGAATAATGAATTGATTAATGATCTTGCTACGGAAAGCACAATCAGTCCTGACGGTCTGACATACACTTATAAAATCAGGAAAGACGCAAAATTCAGCGACGGAAAACCTTTAACGGCTAAAGATATTGTATTCACTTTTGAAAAAACAAAGGATCAAGCTTCAGCTGCGGACATGACGATGCTTGATAAAGTTGAAGCCAAAGACGATTACACTGTTGTCTTTTCGTTGAAAAAACCGTGGTCAACATTCCCTTACAGTCTCACCGAAACTGGAATCGTTCCGCAGCACGCTTATACTGCTGCCTATGGTGATCATCCTATCGGTTCCGGTCCTTGGAAAGTTCTAGAATTGAAAAAGAATCAGCAGCTCATCCTCGTTCCCAATGAGCATTACTACGGCAAGAAACCTAATTTTGAAAAAGTAACAATACTTCGTCTTGATGAAGATGCCGCTCTGGCAGCAGCAAAATCCGGCAAACTTGATCTCGTGTATGTTAACGGCGAAGCTGCCCAAAATACCGTCAAGGGTATGAAAATTTTAGCTTTGCCTACTATAGACAGCTTTGCGATTAATCTTCCGACAATAACCGAAAGAACAATTGATGGTGAAAAAGTAGGCAATAACATAACCAGTGACATTGCTATAAGAAAAGCTCTGAATATAGGTATCGATCGCAAGAAAATTATCGAAAACTCTATAAGCGGCAAAGGCGTTCCCGCTTTCGGTACGAGTCCTGACGTCCCCTGGAGCAGCAATACTCGGTTCGAAGACAACAAAGTTGCCGAAGCAAAAAAAATACTTGAAGAAGCCGGTTGGAAAGATACCGACGGCGACGGCATCCGAGATAAAAACGGTTTGAAAGCGCAATTCACAGTTACGGGCCGCAGCAACGACCTTGACCGATACAATACCGTCGTCGCTTTATCACAAAATGCCAAAGAACTTGGCATAGATATAGTTCCTAAATCAGAAGCATGGTCGCAGGCACGCAAGGCTAGAGCAATTCCTACTTGTTGGGCATTTGTTGACCTTAATCCAATAAATTTTTATAGGAATTATCATTCTTCTCAAATCGGTAAACAGACCATAGGTAATCCTGCTTCATATTCCAATACAGAAGTTGACCGAGAAATAGAGCTGGCAATAGCTTCTGTCGACAATAAAACAGCTCAGGAACATTGGAAAAAAGCTCAAAAATTGGCAGAACAGGATGTCCCTTTCCTTACTATATCTTCGCCGCAACTGGTATACTTTGTCAAAGAAGGACTCAACATTCCCGACCTCGGTAAGCTTCCCGTACGCGGACAAGGACTTTCCATTTTAGAAAACATGAATGAATGGTCTTTCTAAATTACAACCGCGTAATTTATGAAAAGGAGTTTAAATGAATTACAAATTCTTTCTTAAAACATTCACGCGGATGATTCTTCTGCTGATTTCCGTATCAATGGTCAGTTTCTTTTTGATAACACATTCCCCTATCGATCCTATAGATACTTATCTCGGTGAAGCCAGAATTTCTGATGAGCAACGCATCAAACTGGAAGAAGAATGGGGACTTAACAAATCCCCGCTGGAAAGATATGTTATTTGGGGAGAACATATTCTAAGAGGAGATATGGGAGAGTCCATAACTTATCATCAACCGGTCAAAAAAGTTATCGAAGAACGTTTTTATGCGTCACTGATGCTTATGGGAACAGCTTGGATCATTACAGGTTTCCTTGGGTTTGCATTGGGAATTGTTTCCGGCATGAACAAAAACAGTTTCTTGGATCGCTGTATAAAAACTTTTTGTCTTCTGCTAGCTTCAACTCCGGTTTTCTGGATAGGTCTTTTGATGCTTATGATTTTTGCCGTAGAACTCGGATGGTTTCCGTTGGGACTTTCCATTCCCATCGGCAAACTTTCAGCAGAAGTCACTCTCGCGGAAAGACTGCATCATCTTGTTTTACCTGCGCTCACTCTCAGTATAACGGGAATTGCCAATATAACTTTGCACACCAGGCAAAAACTTCTTGACGTTTTAAGCACTGACTATGTGCTGTTTGCAAAAGCCAGAGGAGAAACTGCACGACAAATATTATGGCGTCACGGATTGCGTAATATTTGTCTGCCTGCCGTCACGCTGCAGTTTTATTATTTCAGCGAACTTTTTGGCGGTTCCATTCTGGCTGAACAGGTATTTTCCTATCCCGGCCTGGGTAACGCAGTAGTACACGCCGGTCTGCACGGTGACGCTCCCCTGCTTTTGAGCGTAGCTCTGTTCAGCGCGCTGTTCATCTTCGTCGGCAATTTAACCGCCAACATAATTTACGGTCTTGTTGACCCGCAGATAAAAGAAGGAGGTCAAGTCAATGTCTGATAACAAATTTTCTACTTGGCTTAACCCTCGGCGAAAAACAATGCTGATTATAGGTATCGGTATCTTTATTCTTTTGGGCATATCTCTCTGGGGAGAAATTATGGATCCTCAACTATACGCTCCCAATTATGCAGCCAAAAGATTATCCCCATCTCTGGCTCATCCCTTTGGAACGGATAACATCGGGCGCGATATGTTTTTCAGAACTGTTTGCGGATTATCTTTAAGTATCCGCATCGGTCTTATGGCGGCTTTTCTTAGCTCCATTGCGGCTCTGATTCTTGGAAGCCTTTCCGCAATATTTGGCGGAAAAGTAGATACTGCTGTTAATTTTCTTGTCGACCTTTGCATGGGTATTCCGCATCTCGTGTTACTTATTCTTATTTCAATAGCTCTCGGAGGCGGAGCATCAGGTGTCATAGGAGGCGTCGTATTTACTCATTGGCCGGGACTGACACGTATTGTGAGAGCCGAAGTAATGCAAATACGCTCCGCTCAATACGTACAAGTAGCGCGCAAACTTGGCAAAAGCCGTTTGCATATTGCAGCCCAACATATTGTCCCTCACGTGTTTCCGCAATACCTTGTGGGGCTTATTCTTTTGTTTCCCCACGCTATCCTACATGAAGCCGGCGTTACTTTTTTAGGCTACGGCCTTCCTCTTGATACTCCTGCTGTAGGAATCATTTTGTCGGAATCCATGAAATATTTGGCTACAGGTATGTGGTGGTTGACATTCTTCCCCGGAATAACACTTTTGTTGGTAGTGCACTTATTCAATCAGACAGGGGATTATCTAAAAATTTTGGTTGATCCTCACAGTTCCAGAGAGTAGGTGGCAGTATGCATACAAAGAAAAATATTCTTGAAGTTAAAAATTTATCTATAGGGTTCGACAGCTACAACAGAAATATCGAAAAAGTTACTATTTGGCCTATCTCTTCCTTAAGCATAGAACTTGCTGCGGGAGAAATTATGGCTATAGTAGGGTCAAGCGGCTCCGGGAAAAGTCTTTTAGCTCATGCTGTAATGAATATTCTCCCTGACAATTCTCATACGAGCGGTGAAATATTTTATCAAGAAAAGAAGCTCACACCGGAGCGCATAGCTAAACTCCGCGGCTCTGAAATCGCTTTTATTCCTCAATCCGTAGCTTTTTTAGATCCGCTTATGCGTGTTGGAGAACAGGTTTGCGGTGTCGCCGGTAATAAAGTCAAAAATTTACAGGAAAAAGCCTTCGAGTACTTCGGTCTTAACAAGAAAGCGGAACAACTTTACCCGTTCCAGCTTTCCGGTGGAATGGCCAGACGCGTGCTGCTCTCAACTGCTAAGATTACTGACGCCAAACTCATTATAGCCGACGAACCGACACCCGGTCTTGACCTGGCAATTGCTCTCAACGCGCTCAAAGATTTCAGACGCATGGCTGATGAGGGAAAAGGTATCATCCTCATTACTCATGATATAGATCTTGCCATAAACATCGCTGATAAGATTGCCATTTTCTACGACGGCAAGGTTGTCGAAACAGCAGCGACGAAAATTTTTAAAGGTGACGGCACAGGATTGTGTCATCCGTACAGTCAGGCGCTTTTCCAGGCGCTGCCACAAAACGGTTTTAAGCTGGAGACTTGTCCTCACTGCGGATTGAGCTCCGCTGTATGGAAAGTGGACGCAACGGGAATGAGGTGTGAATGTGGCAATTCTTGAAGTAAAAAATATAAGCTTTCGTTACGGCAGCGGACCATGGATTCTCAAGGACGTAGCATTCTCTGTTGAAGAGGGCGAACGCGTCGTTATCCTCGGGCCAAGCGGTTACGGCAAGAGTACGCTGGCTAAAATAATCGCCGGCTATCTCAAACCTGCGACAGGAGAAATTCTTTTTAACGGCAAGCCTTTACCGCCTGACGGTTTTTGCCCCATCCAACTCATTTATCAGCATCCGGAGAAGGCTCTGAATCCGCGCTGGAAAATAAAACGCTCTTTAACGGAGGCAGGCATGCCTGACGCCGAAGTGCTCAAACATGTCGGCATACAAGAAAAATGGTATGATCGTTGGCCGAATGAACTTTCCGGAGGAGAATTGCAGCGTTTTTGTGTTGCCAGAGTTTTACGTCCGGAAGTACGTATGCTGATTGCCGATGAGATGACGACCATGCTGGATCCTCTAAATCAAGCTCATATTTGGAATTTTATTCTCAGTTATGCCAAAACTCACAACATAACGCTCTTAGCTATAACACACAACAAATATCTTGCTCAAAGAATAGCGGACAGAATAATAAAAATCCCGGAGCTTAACCATATAGAAGCCAATATCGCTGATCTTTAATCATACTCTTTGCGCTCGAATAATAAAAAATCCCGGTGAGCAATGCTCACCGGGATTTTTATTTTCAGTTCCAAAAAATTATTTAATCTGCGCCATAACTTCAGCAGCAAAATCTTCCTGTTTTTTCTCAATGCCCTCACCCATTTGGAAGCGAGCGAATGCATCAACGTCACAATTATTTGCTTTCAAAAGTTTAGCGATGGTCTGATCAGGATCTTTAACAAATTCCTGATCCAACAGACAAACTTCTTTATAATACTTTTGAATACGGCCTGTAACCATCTTCTCAATTATATTTTCCGGTTTACCTTCCTGACGAGCCTGTTCGGAAAGCACTGCCTTCTCATGCTCCAACTCAGCTGCAGGAACTTCGTCGCGACGCAGGTATGCCGGTTTAGCGGCAGCAATGTGCATAGCCACATCTTTACCAAGCTCTGCAGAGCCGCCGGTCAAGCTTACAAGAACGCCGATTTTGCCACCACCGTGAATGTATGCGGCAACCTGACCTTCCGGAGATTCATAACGCGCGAAACGGCGCAAAGAAATATTCTCGCCGATCTTAGCAATGGCCTCCGTAATGATGTCGGCAACTGTTTTACCTTCCAATTCAGACGCGTTAAGCGCTTCAACGTCGGCAGGATTTACAGCAACTACCTGTGCGGCAATTTTGTTTACCAAAGCCTTGAAGTCGTCAGTCTTCGCAACAAAGTCGGTTTCACAGTTTATCTCAACAATAGCTCCCGCTTTAGCGTCGGGAGTAACGGAAAAGCCTACAACACCTTCGGCAGCGATACGACCGGATTTTTTCTTAGCAGTAGACAAACCTTTTTCACGCAGAAAATCAATAGCCGCTTCCATATTGCCGTCACAAGCGGTAAGCGCCTTTTTGCAGTCCATCATACCGGCTCCGGTTGTTTCGCGCAGCTCTTTTACCATAGCAGCAGTAATAGCCATCAAAAATTCCTCCTAAAATTTATCTAAAGAATTATTCAGCTTCTTCTGCAGCAACTTCAGCTGCAGCTTCCTCGGTCTGCATTCCCTGGCGACCTTCCAGAACGGCGTCAGCCATTTTTGCAGTCAACAGTTTAACGGCGCGGATAGCATCGTCATTAGCGGGAATAACGTAATCAACCTCATCCGGATCGCAGTTAGTATCAACTGTAGCAACGATAGGAATATTGAGTTTATGAGCTTCCAATACGGCAATATGCTCCTTGCGCGGATCAACTATGAACATAGCACCGGGAACTTTTTTCATGTCTTTGATACCGCCGAGATATTTGGTCAGCTTTTCCATTTCATGACGCAGACCTATAACTTCTTTCTTCGGCAGGACGTCAAATATTCCGTCAGCTTCCATCGCTTCCAATTTACGCAGACGGGCAATACGATTCTGAATAGTTTTGAAATTGGTCAGCATGCCGCCCAACCAACGCTCGTTCACGAAGAACATGTTGCAACGAAGGGCTTCGTCCTTGATAGCTTCCTGAGCCTGTTTCTTGGTCCCTACGAAAAGGATGCTTTCTCCGGCAGCAGCTACGCTACGCAGGAAATTGTAAGCTTCATCAACTTTTTTTACAGTTTTCTGCAGGTCGATGATGTAGATGCCGTTGCGCTCGGTGAAGATGTATGGAGCCATCTTAGGGTTCCAACGACGAGTCTGATGTCCGAAGTGAACACCTGCTTCCAATAATTGTTTCATAGAAATAATAGCCATTTTAAATCCTCCTGTTTTTCCTCCGCAGCAACTGTCGGTATCCTCACTGCGCGGCTGACGCAGACAGCGGACACCCTATTACCGCGTGTGTATTTTAACACTCCGAGTATTTTATCACATCTTATATATATTGACAAGAGTCAATATACTTCAAATCAACTTATATCTCTCAACAAAGTCTTATCGGAAGCAGTCAAAACATCCGGCTCCGTCAAACCTCTCAGAAACTGCATCTGCTTGCGGCTGCTTTTAGGCATAGTATTCTGCCAGTACAGTATTGTCATCTGAAAAAGTTTTTTTACTCGCCTCTGCTTCCTTTCGCTCCCCGCGCGCGCCAGAAGCAATTCGTGCCAACGCGTAAACACTTCCAGTTCGTCCGACATCTGCATCCGCGAGGCTGACGTAACAAGGTCGCGCAAAGCTCTCACAGCAGTTTGCAAATCTTCCTTGCGCTCCGCAACGGATCGTCTCTCTTCCGCAGCACGTCCTATGAGCAACATGTAAAACGCGAACAGATGCTCATAGGCTGTTAAAGCCTTGTCAGATCCGTCCCAACAACAATACAAACAAAAATGCTGCTGCAGATTCAAAAGCAAACTTCTGCGTTTATTCCCGCAAGAATTCAATAGCTCGCGCAGCAGGATACGAAAGAGCCAGGTCGACTCACCTTTCCAGCCGCGCCTAAGCATACGCGCCAACAAACCTGTCCACTCACTCCAGAAGTATATGCTTCGTTTTTCATCAAGCGTGCCTGTAAACACCGTAACCATTTTGCCGACTTCTTCCCGGAGTTCCGACAATCGACGATCACAAACGGCAAAAATCATCATCTGTAAAAACTCGAAAGACAAAGCTTCCTGCTCCGATTCGCGCAAAGCTGCATACAGTCGCTCTCCGTGTTTATCTAAAACATGTCGCGCCAAGGCAGTTTCATTTTTACGAACAACAGCGGATAAAAGTAATTTTTGCTCTCGCAAATATGTCCCCGTTTCCATATCATCCGGAAAAAGCGCCTGCAAGTCTACCTCTATTTTTTCAGTCCGACCGTTGCGTATTGCAACGGCACACTTAAGAACAATATCTTCCGACTGCATAATCTACAAGTTCATAGCGCCCTCAAAAACGACGCCGCCAATCGGGTCAACAGTAACCAATTGTCTGTCCTGAAGAATGTCGGTAGCACCTTCAGCACCTACAATCACAGGAATACCGCAAGTAATTCCGACAATTGCAGCCGTTGATGTAAGTCCGCCCTCCTCGGCTACTATTGCCGCAGCCTTTGCAGAAGCAACCGGCACATCTTCATCGTTGAGAATATCAACCACCAGCACATCTCCGCTGCGCAGCTTACTGCTGAAATCTTCACCCGACACGGCGACGCAAACATTGCCGGTAATCGTCTTTTTGCCGATACCCGTACCGTTCGTCAATCTGTTACCCACACTTACCACCTTTATTAAATTCGTACTCCCCGGTGTTCCTACCGGCACTCCGGCTGTAATAACGACCGAAGCTCCTCCCTTGATTGCGTTGTTTTGCAGAGCGCAGTTCAAAGAAAGATCTATCATCTCATCCGTATTATCCGAAAACGGCCCCAATAACGGCGCTACTCCCCAGTAAAGCTGCATCGCTCTCACCACGGTATCAAACCTTGAAACGGCAATGATGGGAACATCCGGTCTGTATTTTGCCAACATTCTTGCCGTAAAACCTGATTCTGTTATCGTAAGAATTGCTCCGGCATCGACCTCATGCGCAATTTGCACGGTAGCATGACTTACGGCATCTGTGGAATGGATGCGATCACGCAATCCCTTTTTACTGAAAATTCCGGCATAATCCAAGGACTGTTCCGTACGCACAGCTATCTTCGCCATCGTCCGAACAGCTTCCAAAGGATATCTGCCTGATGCAGTTTCACCGCTGAGCATAATAGCATCCGATCCGTCAAAAATGGAGTTCGCCACGTCACTTGCTTCTGCGCGAGTTGCTCTGTAACTGTTCATCATGCTTTCCAGCATCTGAGTGGCAGTTACGACAGGTTTTCCCGCTTTATTGCACCGAGCAATAATATCCTTCTGTACAAGCGGCACTTCTTCCGCAGGAATCTCCACGCCGAGGTCGCCGCGCGCAACCATTACGGCATCAGAAACCTCGATAATTTCTTCGATATGTTCCACGCCTGCAGCATTCTCTATTTTAGAAATTATCCCCATGGAATAACCGGACTCTTCGAGTACTCTTCTTATGGCCAAAACATCCTCGGCTTTTTGCACAAAAGATGCCGCAACATAATCCATACCTTGAGCAGCTGCAAAAAGAATATCCGCTCTGTCCTGATCTGACAAAAAAGGCAATTGCAATTCTACGCCAGGACAAGCCACACGTTTGCGCGAGCTCAGTTCTCCGCCGTTGACTACCCGCGTAACGATCATCTTGTTTTCAACGGACGTAACCTCAAGAGAAAGCAGTCCGTCCGCAAGAAGAATATGTCTTCCCGGACTCACCTCCTGCGGAAGTCCCGGATAATTAACTGAAGCCATCGCGGAGGTTCCTATCACATCATCTGTAGTCAGAATAAACTCGGCGCCTTCTTTCAGCGTCACCTTTCCTTCACCTAAAACTCCCAGTCGCATTTCAGGGCCGCGAGTATCGGCAACCGTGGCGACTATCTTACCTGCAACGGCGGCGGCTTCTCTGACGAGACGCAAACGCAACTCATGCTCGGCGTGACTTCCGTGAGAAAAATTGAAGCGGGCCAGATCCATACCGGCGTGCATCATCTGACACAGAAGCGCTACATCATCGGTGCTCGGTCCGACAGTACAGATTATTTTGGTTTTTTTCATAAGCAGATTCACCTCTACAGCTCAAAGCTTCCGACAATTATCCTGCCGTTTAACAACTCGTTTCACATATGCGAAATTAATTTTCTTTATAAGCTTTAATCTTTGCTATCAATTTAGGAAGAATCACGTTTACATCGCCGACAACTCCATAAGTGGATACGCTAAATATGGGAGCGTGGGCATCCTTATTCACGGACACGATAATATCCGACTCTTTCATACCTGATATGTGCTGCACGGCACCGGAAATACCGCAGGCAAAATACAGATGAGGCTTAACCGTCTTGCCTGATTGACCGACCTGGAGCTGGTGGGCTATCCAACCGTCATCGGTAACAGCGCGCGTTCCCGCAACAGCACTGTTTTCGAAAAGCTCCGCCAGTTCCTCCAAAACTTTAAAATTCTCCAGAGTTCCGAATCCACGCCCGCCGGCGCAAATAACATCGGCATCTTCCAGCTTAATCTTGTTGCCAAGGACTGCAGCCGTCCTGGAAACAGTCCTAACCGGACTGTTCACAGGATCGGCAATAGTGAAACTTATAATCTCACCCTGCCTGGATGCGTCAGCAACAGGAGCTTTAAAGACTCCGGGGCGCACGGTTCCCATCTGAGGGCGATGCTCTTCACACAAAATGGTAGCATAAATATTTCCGCCCAAGGCAGGTCTTGTCCATTCAACTATACCATCTTCACGAATATCCAAAGCGGTGCAGTCGGCGCACAAACCTGTATGCAGACGTGCGGCAACACGAGGTGCCAAATCGCGTCCATCCGCAGTCGCGCCGAACATAATTGCCGAAGGAGCATACTTCTCAACTAATCTGCTTACAGCATCCGTATATAAATCCGTATTGTATTCCTCGTACTCAGCACCTTCTACGACATAAACTTTATCAGCTCCGCGAGCGATAAGATTTGCCGGCACATCTCCGGCTGAGCCCGCGATCAACACAGCGCAACATTTTTCGTTAACTTTCGATGCTAAAACGGCTCCTTCCGCCAAAAGTTCATAAGTTACATCAAGGCACTGGTTATCCTGAACTTCGGCGATTACCCAAATATCATGCCCGTCGCCGCCAACTGCTGCTTTCTTCTCCACCGCAACCTCGGAAGAAATTGCTTCTACAGGGCATTCACTCACGCAGGCGCCGCAGGAGATGCAGACATCCGGATCAATTTTCGCTTTACCTTCAACCATGGCTATTGCTCCTACAGGGCATACAGCCATACATGATTCACAACCAATACACTTTTCTCTATCAACTATCATTGCCATCTGTCTTCACCTCAACGCGTAATTACTTCTGCCTGCAAAAGTTTATTAAACAGTTTTTCCACAGCCGCATCAACATCATCTTCGTTGATGATTTCACAGTTGATAGTCGGAGGTTCAGGAGAAAAAGCGCTCTTAACCTTTGTCGGCGAACCGTTCAAACCGATATCGGAAATATCTATGCCCAAATCAGCTACAGTAAGTGTAGGAATCTCGGCTTTACGAGCTTTCATTTTTCCCTTGATGCTTGCAAACCTTGGCTCTTTTTCAGATTTTTCCACTGTGATCAAAACGGGAGCAGGACAAGCCAGCGTTATAGCCGCTACTTCATTTTCACGCACAACAACGAATTCGTTGTCTGTGAACTCCACTTTGTATGATCCCGTTATTTGCGGAATACCCAAATGCTCGGCAATTTCAGGCCCTACTTGAGCCGTGTCGCCGTCAACAGCCTGCTTGCCGCACAGAATCAGATCGAACTCACCGATATGTTTAATTGCCGCAGCCAACGCTATGCTTGTAGCAAGAGTATCTGATCCGGCAAGAGCCCTGTCCGTCAGCAGGAAAGCATCATCAGCCCCCATAGCGATAGCCTCTTTTAAAACATCAGCTGCTTGCGGCAACCCCATGGTAAGGACAGTAACCCTAGCACCTTCCTTGTCTTTCAGACAAAGTGCAGTTTCTAAGGCATCACGATCATAGGGGTTCATGATATTTTCCACTGAATCACGGATCAATGTTCTTTTCTCCGGATGAAATTTAACTTTTTCCGTGTCCGGAACCTGTTTAATGCAAACTAAGATATTCATATTTGTCCTCCTAAAAATATTTCCAGCGAACTAAAAACACATCATTTTATTATTGTAACATTTTTATTCTTTTACTTGCAACTCCACAACAGCTTGGATCGATCATATAAAACAATCTTCCCCAAGAACAGCCTGCACATCTTCTCTAAAACCATCAGCAGCGCTGTTCACCCAATAAGCTGCAGCAGTTTTAATAATTTTTCGTGAAGCGGTCAGATGCAGATAAACCGTGTCACCTCCACGGTATTTCGCAAAAATGCCGCGCAACGCTTCCTGCACCGCTGGAGTATCTTTGTCGCGGGTGATATTAAGTCTCACTTCACGCTCAATTTCCTGCTTCAGACGACGCACTTCACCGGCAACAATTTTACTCTCGCGTTCATCGATGCTGAACCGTCCTAAAACGCAAACAATATTTTCCTGGTAAATATCCTTAAGACACTCCTGATATACCTTTGGAAAAACCACAACTTGCACGCTGCCGCTAAAATCTTCCAAAGTAAGTAGCGCCATGCTGTCGCCACGCTTAGTATTCTTGAGCACGCAGCCGGTGATAATGCCTGCGACCTGCACGCGACTGCCGTCGGCAATACCGCCATCCAATCCGAACTGATGCAAAGGCATATACTTGCGCAGCACTCCTTTGTAATTATCTAGCGGATGACCCGTAACGTAAAATCCTATCAGTTCTTTCTCATTCTGCAAAATAACTTCTTGCTGCAATTCATCCATCTTCGGCAGCACAACTTCCGTAAGTTGCTCGTCACCGCCAAAATCAAATAAACCTATCTGTCCTGATGCCAAGTCGCGCTGGTACGCTGCTCCCATCTCAACCGACTGATCTGCAACGGCGAGCAGCTGCGAGCGTTTGGCGCCGAAAGAATTCATCGCGCCGCAACGGATAAGATTTTCCACTATTCTTTTATTAACGAGACGCATGCTCACGCGCCGGCAAAAATCGGTCAAATCCTTAAACTGTCCGCCCTGCTCCCTCGCTTCGATAATTGAACTTACAGCTGCAGCACCGGCACCTTTCACACCGCCCAATCCAAAACGTATGGCATCGTTTTCGTCGACGCTGAAAGCAATACCGCTGACATTGACGTCCGGCGGAAGAATTTTTATTCCGGCGGCGCGACAAACTGAAATATACCAGCTTAATTTATCACTTTCATTAATAACGCTGTTCAAAAAAGCAGCCATGTACTGCGCCGGCCAGTGCGCTTTCAAATAAGCCGTCTGGTAAGCAACCAAAGCATAAGCTACGGAGTGAGATTTATTAAATCCGTAACCGGCAAAATGTTGTAGCAAAGCAAAAATATCACTGCTAAGATTTTCCGAAATATTGTGAAGCTTTTTAGCCCCGTCGATAAAATCCTGACGCATAGAATCAAGTTCTTTAGCTTTCTTTTTACCCATAGCGCGCCGCAGTATGTCCGCCTGTCCCAGCGAAAAACCTGCCAGAACAGAAGTTATTTGCATAACCTGTTCCTGATACAGTATCACTCCGTAAGTATCCTCCAGAATCGGTTCCATCAGAGGATGCAAAACCTCTGCCGTTCTGCGTCCGTGTCTTCCGGCGATAAAATCCTCCGCCATTCCTGTACCCAACGGTCCTGGACGATAAAGGGCGACCAACGGTATCAAATCCTCGAAGCTCTCAGGAGCCAGCTCCATGACCAGCTTGGTAATACCGGCGGACTCCAGCTGGAACACCCCGAAGGTGTCACCGCGGCACAGCATTTGGCAGGCTGCGGCATCAGTCAGCGGAATATCTTCAACGTTAACTTTTACTCCCTTAGTGGCATAAATCAGCTTGACGGCATCATCGATAACAGTCAAAGTCCTCAGTCCCAGAAAATCCATTTTCAGCAAGCCGAGACTTTCCACTTTATCCTTGTCGTACTGAGTGACAATGCCTGTATTATCTTCAACAGCTTGAAGCGGCACATAATCTTTCAAATCCTCCGGAGCTATGATGACCCCGGCAGCATGAGTGCCGGCATTTTTAGGAAGACCTTCAACGCTCTTCGCCAAATCGATTAACCTTTTTACTTCCGGGCGCGTTTCATAAGCATTGCGCAAATCATTACTGCTTCTTAAAGCTCGCTCAAGTGTTATGCCCAACTCTCTCGGAATAAGCTTGGCAATCTCGTCAACCGCAGCATAAGACATTCCCAAAGCTTTGCCAACATCTCGCACCGCCGCTCTTGCCTGCAACGTTCCGAACGTTATGATCTGCGCTACTCTTTCTTTACCGTAACGCTTGACAACATATTCCAGCACACGATCTCTTTTCAGATAGCAAAAGTCTGTATCTATATCCGGCATACTTACACGCTCAGGATTAAGGAAACGTTCAAAAAGCAGGTCGTAACGGATAGGATCTATGTTGGTTATGGAAAGCAAATACGCAACGATACTTCCTGCGGCGCTACCGCGTCCGGGACCGACGGGGATATCATTTTTTCTGCAGTAAAGAATAAAATCCCACACGATGAGAAAATAACAGGCATACCCCATCTGATTGATTATGTTAAGTTCGTAGTCAAGCCTTGCACGAACCTTTTCGTTGCAGTCCGGATAAAATTTTGGAAGCTTTTCTCGACAAAGATGAGCAAGATAACTCGCAGCATCAAATCCGTCAGGAACCGGAAACTCCGGCAGCAACAAATGTCCGAATTCCAATCGCACGTTGCAACGCGCAGCTATCTTGTTCGTATTCGTCAAAGCTTCCGGGCAATCGTAGAAAAGTTCCGCCATCTCAGACGCACTCTTCACATAAAAACTGTCGTTAGGGAAACGCATCCTGTTAGGAGCTTCAACCGTGCTTCCTGTCTGAATGCACAGAAGCACATCCTGCCCCTCCGCGTCTTCTTTTTTCGTATAATGCGAATCATTTGTAGCTACGAGTCCCAAACCGTACTCACCGGCCAGCAACTTCAACGCATCATTCACTCGGTGTTCTTCATCCAAGCCGTGATCCTGCAGCTCCAGGAAATAATTGTCGGTGCCGAAAATATCTATATACTCTTCAATGGCGCGCCGCGCTCCGTCAAGATCATTTTTTCTTATCAAAAGAGCAACTTCTCCGGAAATGCACGCACTCAAACAAATTAGCCCTTGACTGTGAGCACGCAGAAGCTCCTTATCTACTCTCGGATGGTAGTAAAACCCGTCAATGCTGGCGTAAGAAACCAGTTTCACGAGATTCTGATAGCCTTCATTGTTCTCTGCCAAAAGGATCAGATGATAAGCCTCTCTGCCGATTTTTTCCAAGCGCGAACCCGGGGCGACATAAACCTCACAACCTATGATAGGTTTTATGCCTTGCTTGACAGCTTCCTGGTAAAACTCAACCACGCCGTACATCACGCCGTGATCAGTTATGGCTACACTTTCCATGCCCAATTCCTTAACATAGGAAATCAATTCGCCTATTTTAGAAGCTCCGTCCAAAAGACTGTATTCCGTATGTACATGTAAATGAGTAAAATTATTACTGTTCATAAAAAATCCTATAATATCTTCGCCTAATTCTTACGCCCGCAGACAATTGCCGGAAGTAAGAAAAGCAAGTTGCAGGCTAATGCCGCAAAAAGTCCGTTTCCCTGCCAAGGCAGAAATTTCCATAGGCAAGCTGACACAATACCTGCTGCAATAGCTGTCACACCTAATCCGGAATGTATTTTGCCGTGGAAAAAAACGGCAAACGTCATCGGCAGAAAAATTCCGCTACCTCTCAAAGCCATGGACAAATAATTCCATTCCAGAACAGATGAATCCAAATTAAAAAGCACAAAAAGCATGGCGCCCACGGTAACAGTTAGTACACTGACCCTGCTCACCCACAAAAGTTCCGCAGAACCGGCGGAACGCCACAAGTTTTTTACAATGTCGCGCGAAATCATCGTTCCTATACCCAAAGAAAGTCCAGCGATAGATCCTAAAGCCGAAAGTAGAATGGCAGCTATTCCTATTCCACCCAACCAATCCGGCAAATAGTGTAACAAATAAAAAGGCAATGCCTCTATGGATGGAATGCCCGGATGATGTTGATGCATGAACATACCTATCATGACTGAAGGCAAGCCGACAGGTATTACCACCAACGCCGCCGCGATACAACCGGCGGCAGCTGTTCGGGAATCCTTGGCGGAAAAAATCGACTGAATGTAGCTCTGAGTAGAAACGACGCCCACAATCATAGAAGCGATGGAAAAAAGACCGTCCTCAATTCCCCGCCCGAAAAGACTGAACCAGGGATAAGCCGGAAATATCTCCGTAATGCCGTCCCATCTTCCAAGCGTATTATAAGCTCCCAGTCCGCCGACAAAGATGGTCGCAAAAATCAAAATAATTTTAAATATTCCGGCCATACCGCTGCTGCTGATGCCACCGAAAAATACAAAACCCGCAACGATTGCAATGACCAGTACCGCTGCTACAGGCAACGTCAGTCCGAATAATCCCGACACCAGAAAAAGCGTCGTCAATGTGCTGGCTACAACACTGAAAAAAATCCCGGCAGAAGACGAAATACTCGCCAGCCAACCTGCCGCCGATCCGTAGTTGATCACCAAATACTCCGACACGGTAGTGAGGCCGCTGCGACGCAAAGGTACGGCGTAAAAAAAAGCCATAATGAGCAACGCTATGCCGCTGCCTAAAGTGAACCACCACGCGGTAAGGCCTATTTTAAATCCTAATTGCGCAGTACCGACCGTGGCAGCGCCGCCAACTATCGTTCCGATTATGCTACCGGCAACCAATCCGACTCCGGCACGTCGTCCGCCGACATTATAATCATCAGCCGATTTTATTCTTCTTGCTGAAACAATGCCCGGCGCTAAAGTCACCACCATAGTTATGACTAAGCTTACAATATGCGCGAACGACAGCTTCATTAAAAAAACACTTCCTTATACAACGCCTGATTTACATGATGATTCGTGAGAAAAATTATCGCACCAATCTAGGTTAAGTATAGCACAAAGCCGTTTCTTTTTGAATTAAAACTTCCACTACATGTATACTGTAAACACGCTGATTTTATTTGTCAAACAAAGTATATTTTTGTATAATTAAATGTATACACTTTTTGCCGTCACCCTTACTGTAACGGACGCAGGTTTATTTAGGAGGAGAAAGATGAGCCGTTTAAAGATTGAAACTCCTGATCAGGCACAGCTGACAGTAGAACAGCTTTATAAAGATCTGGAGCGTCACATTATTGCAAGTCCGCCGGGCCTTTGTCCCCTGGATTTACAGATTTCTTTTTTGAAAGTATGTCATGCCCAAACCTGCGGCAAATGTGTACCTTGCCGCGTCGGGTTGGGTCAACTGCAAAAGCTTTTGGAAGATGTCATTGAAGGTAATGCCACCTTAAAAACGATCGATCTTATCAAAAGCACCGCTGAAGTGATTACAAGCAGCGCCGACTGTGCTATAGGATATGAAGCAGCTCGCATGGTTTTGGCAGGTATTGACAGTTTTCGCGAAGATTACATACACCACATCAAAAAAGGGAAATGCTCAGTTCACGCTAACCATTCCATTCCCTGCGTGGCTCTTTGCCCCGCGAAAGTCGATATCCCTGGATATATAGCTTTAGTTGGCGCGGAACGTTATGCTGATGCTGTTCGACTTATCCGTAAAGATAATCCCTTTCCTACGGCGTGCGGTCTTATCTGCGAGCATCCCTGCGAAGCCAGATGTCGTCGCAACATGATCGATGCATCAGTCAACATTCGCGGATTGAAAAGGATGGCGGTTGACAATGCACCGAGCAACACTGTACCCGTTCCTGAAAAAGAAGCTTCCACCGGCAAGAATGTCGCAATTATCGGCGGCGGCCCCAGTGGTATGTCGGCAGCTTATTACCTGGAACTCATGGGACACCACGCGGTAGTTTTCGAAGAAAAAAGCAAGCTCGGAGGTATGCTTCGCTACGGTATTCCAAACTACCGTTTTCCTCGTGAACGTCTTCAAGAAGATCTTGATGCTATACTTTCCACCGGAGTCGAAGTACATTTAAACAGTAAAGTCGGAAGCGGCGCGGGAGAAATTCCGTTCGAAGAACTGCGTGATAAATTTGACGCAGTTTATATTGCTATAGGCGCTCACACGGACAAAAAAATCGGTATCGAAGGAGAAGATTCTCACGGAGTAATTTCCGCCGTGGAAATGCTGCGCAGCATAGGCGAAGATAAAATGCCCGACTTCAAAGATAAAAACGTCGTTATCATCGGCGGAGGCAATGTTGCCATGGACTGTACCCGCAGCGCCATCCGTCTGGGAGCAAAAAAGGTTTGCATAGCATACAGAAGGCGTCAGGATGATATGACAGCTCTTCCGGAAGAGATTGAAGGAGCAATTGCGGAAGGAGCGGAGCTGTACGGTCTGAACGCCCCGCACAAAATAGAAGCCGATGCCGACGGTAACGTAACGGCGCTTTGGGTAGAACCTCAAATTATCGGTCCCATAGATGCTTGGGGACGTGCACGTCCCATTCATGCTGACGTAGAATTAAAACGCATTCCCGCCGATATCATCGTTGTTGCAATCGGACAAGGTATCGAATTGCGCCCCTTTGAAGAAGCCGGCATAAAAATAAAACGCGGTACCATTTCCGCGCTCAGCAGCAGTGAGCTTGCCGACAGCGAAGGTATCTTTGCCGGCGGCGACTGCGTAACCGGACCGGCTACAGTTATACGAGCTATTGCCGCCGGCAAAGTTGCGGCTGCCAACATAGATGAATATTTAGGTTACCGTCACATAATTTCTTGTGATGTTGAGATACCTGATCCCGATGTGAGCGACAAAAAACCTTGCGGGCGTATACAACTTACCAATGAAGAATCCTGCAAACGAAAAAATAATTTTGACGCTATGGAATTCGGTATGACTAAACAGGAAGCCTGCCAGGAAGCAGGTCGCTGTCTGCGCTGCGACAAATTCGGTTTCAGCGCCTTGAAAGGAGGCAGAAGATTAAAATGGTAAATCTTACTATTGACGGAAAAAGCCTCAGCGTTCCGAAAGGTACGACCATAATGGAAGCTGCCGCTTCGGCAGGTATCCATATACCGCGTCTCTGTTATTTAAAAGGTGTCAATGAGATAAGCGCTTGTAAAGTCTGCGTTGTGGAGATTTCCGGACAGGATAAAGTTGTTACTTCATGCTCGACAAGCGTGCGCGAAGGAATGATTGTCTTCACCAATTCACCCAAAGCCAGAAAAATTCGCCGCACTAATGTTGAACTTATTTTATCGCAGCACGATTGTCTCTGCGCAACCTGTGTGCGCAGCGGCAACTGCAGTCTGCAAACCTTGTCGAATGATCTCGGCATCTACGATATTCCCTTTGAACGTGAAGTCGCCGACGTACCTTGGAACCAAAATTTTCCACTTATCCGCGACTCAAAAAAATGCATCAAATGTATGCGCTGCGTTCAAATTTGCGACAAAGTGCAAGCCGTACACATTTGGGACGTTCAAAACACCGGCTCCAGAACCACGGTCGATGTCGCCGGCAATCAAGAGATAGAAGACTCGGGTTGCAGTCTGTGCGGACAATGTATAACGCACTGCCCCGTCGGCGCTCTTAAAGAACGCAACGACGTACCGAAAATTTACGATGCTCTGGCTGATGCAAGCAAAGTAACCGTTGTACAAGTTGCTCCGGCTGTGCGTACCGCTTGGGCAGAAGCGTTTAACATCCCGGAAGAGCTTGCCACAGAAGGTCGTATGGTAGCCGCGCTAAAAAGTATCGGCTTCGATTATGTCTTTGATACTTCCTTTGCGGCCGATGTCACCATCATGGAAGAAGGCAGCGAACTTATCGAAAGACTATCCGCTCCTGATAAATACAGTTGGCCTATGTTTACTTCATGCTGTCCCGGTTGGGTCAGCTACATGAGCAGCAAATTTCCGGAGTACATCCCCAATCTCTCCACTACAAAATCACCCCAGCAAATTTTCGGCGCAATAACTAAAAGCTTTTTTGCGCAACAAAAGAAGCTTGCGCCTAAAAATATCTGTTCCATCTCCATCATGCCGTGTGTTTCAAAAAAACGTGAGGCCGAACTTTTATCAATGCGCAGTTCCGGCACAGCAGATGTGGATATCGTAATCACAACGAGGGAATTTATAAGATTGTTGCGCGCCGAACACATCGATCCTCTCACCTTGGATGAAATGCCTTTCGATGATCCACTGGGTATGAGTTCCGGAGCCGGAGTTATTTTCGGTGCCACCGGCGGCGTTATGGAAGCGGCTCTGCGAACGGCGCATTATCTGCTGCAGGGAGAGGAAGCTCCGCTTGACGCTTTCACAACCGTACGCGGACAGAACCATCGCAAAGAAGGTACTTTCAAACTAGGTTCATCCTCGTTAAGAACGTGTACTGTAAGCGGCCTCGGTAATACCGAAAAACTTTTACATGATTTAAAGAACGGACTCGTCGAGTATGATTTTATAGAAATTATGGCATGTCCCGGAGGGTGCGTCGGCGGTGGAGGCCAACCCATCCATGACGGAACGGAAATGGCTGACAGCAGAGGTCACAAACTGTACTGTCTCGACGATGCAAGGCCGCTGAGACAATCACACAATAATCCGGGTGTACAAATCCTGTACAAAGATTTTCTGACCAAACCGCTAAGCGAAACTGCAGAACATCTGTTACACTCAAATCACATAAAAGAAAAGAATTATCGATAAAAAAATCCCGAACCTGATTTATAAGGTTCGGGATTTTTTATTTGCTCTTTGTTCCCTGTCTTCTGTTGCTTCCGGTTTTAGGAGCTTTTCTCTTATCCGCTACGGAATTTCTTCCACGCTTAGGTACAAACTCCTTTTTCTTACCTGCTGAGGACAGTCTGCGTGCCACAGTATCTCCGTTAATATTCTGACGCTCCATGACAATACGTAATTTGCTTTCAATGTTCCGCAGCCATTTCACTTCATCGGCAGTGTATAACGTAACCGCAGTACCGGAATTTCCCGCGCGACCTGTTCTGCCGATGCGGTGCACATACCAATCGACATCATGGGGAATGTCATAATTTATAACGTGAGTAACTCCTTCAACATCAAGTCCGCGAGCGGCCAAATCGCTGGCTACCAAAATTTGCAGCTTAGCCTCACGGAATTTTTTCATAACTGTCTTTCTTTTAGCGGGTGACATTTCTCCGTGTAAGACATCTACATTGCAGCCATGCTGTGCCAACCATTCTCCGAGTTCTTTAGTACGCTCCTTACTTATACAAAAGACTATTGCCAAATAAGGATTCATACGCTCCAACAAAGATGCTGTAACTTTGCTCTTATATTCGTCCGTTGTCTTGATGCATATCTGCTTGATTTTATCAACAGTGGTGCTATCAGGATCAACATCTATCAATGCCGGATTTTTTGTGAGTTTGCGTCCGAATTTACGAACCTCCTCCGAAAGCGTGGCGGAGCAAAGCATAGTCTGACGCTCCGGAGACGTCACAGCAATAAGCTTTAAAGCTTCCTCAGTAAATCCCTGCTGAAGCATTTCATCAACCTCATCCAATACGAGATACTTAACGCCGCCCAAGTCTGTATTACCCTTGTTGATGTGGTCCAATAATCTGCCGGGAGTACCTATCAAAACATGACTTCTGCCGTCAAGTTTATGCTTCTGCGATTCAAAATCGCGTCCGCCAGTCACCGCTAACACCTTTATAGAACGGTTCCCCAATATTTTTTTCAGTTCTACACTAACCTGCAGCGCCAGCTCTCTGGTCGGCGTTACAACAAGAGCCTGCACATACGGTTTTGTAATATCCACTTTTTCCGCCAGCGGAATTAAAAACGCCAATGTTTTTCCGGTGCCGGTCTTAGCACGAGCTATAACATCTCTACCGCCCATAAGCGCGGGAATTGCACGCTCCTGCACAGGCATGGGTTTTCTTATACCATTCTTGTTCAATTGCTCAACAGTCTCACTGCAGACCTTTAAAGCTGCAAATCCGTTATCCATAACCAGTTCTCCTCAAAATAATCTCCCGCTATGCTAACACAGCGGGAGATTTTTTAACATAATCGATAGGAAATATCAGACAGTTTTCTTCCACAAACCGTGCAGATTACAATATTCGTAAGCTGCAATCGCCTTCTCATTCTCAGTCAGTGCAAATACAGCCTCCGGCGCAGCACCTGGTACAAGAGCTTTGCGTTGACCGCCGCTGGTAGTTTCCAAATATATCCATTGGATGAAATGTTCCTCCAACATGGGATGTGCCACTTCGCCAACTTTCACTTTCACCAGGCTGCCTTCCACTTCTACTACCGGAACATGTTTTTCCTGAGCAGCATCAACAGTGTTGGGAGTAAGCTCCACCATATTTTTGCCGCAACAAGATATAGGAGCACCTGATGCCTGAATCACTCCGATGATATTTCCGCATACCTCACATTTAAAAAATCTGTGTTCTGCCATTACGACCACTCCTTCCAAAACGAACATCCTTGAGCAAATGCTCTCTTTAATTATACTAAATAAAAGTGCCTCAGACACTAAAAATATAAATTTCACACAATAGACACGACTAAAAATTTTTCAAACATCTTTTAAGTCTTTTTTCCGGTCAGCAAAAGTTTAAGGGTGGCATTTGCCGAAGTAAATTTACCCAACAAAACGCTAAAAAGAACACTTGCCGCTAAAAGTGCCAGATAAGAAAAACAAACTTTTTTTACAGTCATAACAATCCCGGCATAGGAATAATATCTCTGCAGCCAATCCAAAATCAACGGGTGAATAAAATAAACAAGCGTGGCATTGGCTGCAAAAAAGTTTAAGGAATATTTCGGAACACTACGTCCTCCCGCGGACCTCTTTTCCACCAGTATCAGCGACATACAGAAAAAAAGAATCGCCGCCACAGTATATATAAGTCCCTGAGGACTCAATTGATGGAATGTATTAGCCAAAGCCAGCAAATCATATCCTTCGTATTTATAAGCATGCAGACAACTCCACACATCCCACAAAGTCGCTACAGCAAAAAACAAAATAACCTGCAATTTCCTGTCCGTAAGTTTCTCCTGCAGATTGCGCCAAAAAACAGCACTCAAGCCTCCCAAAACAAAAACAAATCCGTAATGCAGCGGCAAGTAATTTAAACGCAGCAGGAACAAATTCCGGAACAGCTGCGGCCAGCCGGACACATCTACAGCTGTGTGAGTTGTCCACCAATTGAATAACAACTGCGCTACGAGACAGCCAATAATAACCGACGCTGTATTTTTTCGTCCCAGTTTAACCAGTTGACGCCACCAAGGATATGAAAGATAAAAACATATCAGGATGACCATAAAATAGAGATGATAACAAGCAGTTCCAAATAACAGAGCATGCGCCGCACCGCCCCACGAAAGCTGCACATGTTCCCACATAGTTATCTTAAAATAAAGCAGATAAAAAACTGACCAAAAAATATACGGTATTCCTATTGCAGAAAGCCGTCTGCACAAAAAGTGTCGATATGAAAAAGTATCCTTTGCTTCGTGCCCCGTCAAAAATAAATCCCTACAGACCAGTCCGTAGCCTGAAATAAAGAAAAATGCCGGAACGCTGTAGCGCGACAAAACTTCCAAAAGCACGTACAAGTAAAAATTATTCGGTTGCAACGCCAAAGAACCGGCATGTATGGCAAGCACACCCAGCATACAAACCCCTCTTAAATTATCGATGACAGTATTGCGCATTACCATTATCCTCATAAGCAAAAATAAAAGCTCTGTGTGATACACAGAGCATAACATTCGCACGCAGCTTCATCCGCTTGGAAAAACCGCCCGATTTATTCACACATCGGGTAATTATACGCCGAACAAAGTCTGCAAGTATATCTACCGCAATGATGCACACAAATTTGGTGGAGATAAGCGGGATCGAACCGCTGACCTCTTGAATGCCATTCAAGCGCTCTCCCAGCTGAGCTATACCCCCACGAACATTTTTGATTTTACCAAGGGCACACATTTTTGTCAAGTAAAAGATTTATCGCCATGCAGAAGGTAAACATTCACTCTGTAATTTTCATCATGCTGAACGCGGATTCTGTTCGAATATACAATTATTTTAAGTTGTCAACTTTACAGAGAAGTTCAGCTAAAATTGCATTTAATTTCAGGTTGGCGAATGTAAAATATTTCGCGCAAAATTTATAAAGTTATTGTATTATCCTGTGCTTATATTATTCCAACTATTTCATCAGCAAGACCTATACCGAAAAAGTATCCTGACAAAAATTGCCTTCCCGTCATATTTTTTTGGTCCATCGTCAAACGCAATTCGCCAATTTTTTTCACTTAAAATTATTACGGCTTACACTCTCTTTCTGAATTACATTACCAAGGAAAAATTTATCTTGCCAAACATAAAGACTTTTGCTATAATTATCAATGTTCTGATGAACACTCCGGGATGGTGTAATGGTAGCACAAGTGACTCTGGATCATTCGGTCTGGGTTCGAGTCCTAGTCCCGGAGCCAACGGCGCTATGGTCAAGCGGCTAAGACGTCGCCCTCTCAAGGCGAAATCGAGGGTTCGATTCCCTCTAGCGCTACCAAATATTATCAGCTCTCCCTGAGCTGCCAACCACGTTGACGACGTGGTTTTTTTATGCACAAAAAAGCTGAACGCAGAAATATCTCTACGCTCAGCTTTTTTTTTCATTACAAGCCAATAATTCTTTACGCAACTGTTCCATCGTTTTACCGAGTATAGGATGCTTCAGCGACGGAGCAAGCTCGCAAAGCGGTTCCATAACAAAATCTCTGTTCTGTAACTCCGGGTGCGGTAAAATCAATGTATCGCTGTGCAAACACAAATCTCCGTACAGCAACAGATCGAGATCTATATTACGCTCGCCCCAATGCCGCAATCGCACTCTTCCCATACTACTCTCTATGTCGAGCAGTAATGCCAATAATTCTTCCGGAGCAAAACAGGAAACAACTTCACACACAGCATTAAGAAAATCCGGCTGATCGGTAACTCCGTAAGGTGCCGTTACCCTAAAAGAAGATACTCGTTTTACTTCGATACCTTTCGCTTTCATGAGTTCAAGCGCCTGCAACAAATTGGCTTTTTTGTCACCCAAATTGCTCCCCAACGCAATATACGCTAAATTTTTTCCGGCCACAGGATAGCCTCCAGCATACGTACAGCTCGCACATTCTCTTTCACATCATGAACGCGTATTATCTGCGCTCCTGAATAAACAGCCTGCAAACTTGCAGCTATAGTTCCTTCAAGCCTTTCTTCCTCAGGCAAATCTCCTAATACCGCGCCGATCGTCCTTTTTCTGGAAGCAGCTAACAGTACCGGGTAGCCGAAACTTGTCAAGACGTGCAAATCTCTTATAAGCAAAAGATTTTGTTGGTTATTTTTTGCGAAACCAATGCCCGGGTCAAGAATAATTTTATCAGCACCTACTCCGCGTTCACGCAAAACCCCGGCCCTTCCTTGCAAATAAACGGCGACATCTTCCACAACATTTTTATACTCGCACTGCTGCTGCATATTCTTAGGGGTACCGCGCATATGCATCAAAATCACAGGCGCATTGCTCGCAACAACGGTTTCTGCCATGGCTGCATCAGCTTCCATCGCGCTGACATCGTTAATAATATCAGCCCCAACAGCAATTGCCTCTGCAGCTGTTTGCGCTCTGTATGTATCAACGGACAAAATTGCCTGCGGAAATTTTGTTCTTAGAGCTCGAATAACGGGAAGTACGCGGCGTCGTTCTTCGTCACCGTCAACGCTTTCACTTCCCGGACGTGTAGACTCGCCGCCTACGTCTAAAATATCCGCTCCGCTCCGCAACATATCTTCAGCGCGGCGCAACACTTGATCTATATTTGCCAAACGCGATTTTTCATAAAAAGAGTCCGGAGTAACATTCAGTATGCCCATCACTCGCATTTTTTCGTAACTCAAAACTCTTCCGTCCGCTAAAACTGTCTGCGGTAATTGCGGGGTTACAACTGCACGCAATTCTTCAGCAATCTTATCCATACCGAAATAATTCATCTGCGCCAACTTGTGCAGCAGCAAATTATAATGCTTAACAGTTCCCAGAAGAAGTACGTCTACATATTTATCTTTGCAGACGACGGTTCCTGAAGGAACGGCGGCATCTCCTCCGGCTGCAAGCATTTCCTGCTTAATAATATTCGCAGCCGGAGTTCGTACCTTTAATAATTTCAGCGGCACAACAGCGCTCTTGGCGTTAAAGATCGGCATACTCGCCGGATGCACGCCTATTGAAGCAATCGCTTCACCGAGCATTTCTTTATTTATCTTGATCAACATTCATGCTCACTCTTTTCAACTACCGCAAAAGCGTTATGGTTATGGATACTCTCCACGCTTTCAACCTCAGCTCTGTACCGAAGGATGCGTTCATCATTTTCCAACAATATCGCCAGTTCACGCACAGCATCTTCCACAAAACGAGGATTATCGTAAGCCAGTTCCGTGACGTGTTTTTCATCCGGTCGTTTCAAAAGTCCGAACACCGGCGCACTGGCAGCCTGATCCGCCATAGATGCCAGTTCCTCAAGCCAAACCATTTCACTCGCCTCGATTTTCAACTTGGCAAAAGCTCTTTGATTATGTGCTCCGTATGCACTTATTTCCTTAGAACAGGGGCAAAGTGTTTGAATCGGAATGACAGCCTCAACCGTCAGTCTGAAACTCTGACCTTTTTCCGCCTCATAGACACAGTCAATATCCATAGGAGCGATCATGCCGCTCACCGGAGCTTTTTTATTTATGAAATAAGGGAAAGCCAATCTCATGACTGCACGTTCAGCCTGCAAATTCTCTTTAAGTTTATCTAAAAGCATTTCGATTTCGTTGAGCCCCAGAGGACCCAATTGCACCATGGATTCTACAAAACGGCTCATATGCGTTCCGCGTAAATCATGAGGCAGATCAACCGCCAAAGTAACTTCCGCCACTGTACGCTGTACGCCGTGTTCTCTGTCTCGCAGCTCTACCGGCCACCGCAATTTTTTTATACCGACATGTTTCAGCGGTATACGACGCAAATCTTTTTCGCTCTGTACGTCCTTCATTTACTCACCTCTGTATACGCAACCGCTGGTACGAGTTTCCCAAACCTGAACTTCGCACAATCGATAAAACTTATCTCTCAAAAGCGGTTCAAGTTTTTCCCATATCCAAACAGAAATATTTTCAGCTGACGGAACGGAAATAATATCATTTAGGTGAGCGTGATCCAAATGCTGCAACACCTCTTCCTTAACGACGTTTTTTAATTTCACGAAGTCTATGACCATGCCCTCATGATCCGGAGTGCCTTCTACCATAACGACCAACTTATAGGTATGACCATGCAAACGTTCGCATTTCCCGTTATATTCCGGCAAAAAATGTGACGCGTCAAACTCAAATTCTTTTATGATAATCACCAGTTTTACTCCTCTTTACTCAATAGCTTCCGCTTCTGCAGCACGACCTCTTAAGTGCCATGCGATACGTCCGTCCCGTTCCAATCCGAAGGCATTCTGCTGACGTAAGCCTTCGTATACAACAACAGCAACGGCATTGGAAAGATTCAGCGATCTTGCCGAAGCGATCATAGGAATGCGTATACACTCCTCATGATGATTTTCCAAAAGCTGTTGCGGTAGTCCGGCGCTTTCTTTGCCGAAAACAAGTACGCTGTCCTCATCATAAGTAGCCTCTGTATATGCGCGATGCGCTTTTGTAGTGAGCATAAAAATTTTATGACTCTTAAATCTTTCCAAAACTTCTTCTATGCTGTCATAGTAATACACGTCAACTAGATGCCAATAATCAAGTCCCGCCCGCTTGAGATATCTATCCTCAACAGAAAAACCCAACGGTTTTACCAGATGAAGTTGACAACCGGTAGCGGCACATAATCTGGCAATATTACCTGTATTGCCCGGTATTTCCGGTTCCACCAAAACTATATGCACAAACCGTCACTTCCTATCTTTGCAAAATATCTCTTACTCTTTCTTTAATAGATTTTTTTCGTTCTTCAAAAGCAGACTCTTCCGCTTTGTCACTCCGCGAATCCTGTTTAGATCCTCCCGGCAGAGATAACATTTTTTGATGATGCGCCATTATCTTTTCGCAGTAAAGCGAACCCATAGCCCACGTACCGTTCAACCCGTACCATGTATCCACTACTCCTCTTTCGAGCCTAATGTTGTGAGCCAATTCGTAACGCGGATCTATGATAGGCGTAGTTGGACGTTTCTGTTGAGTATACGCCAATAAATGTTGAATATGCGCCCTCACGCCCAACTTCGGAGTGGAGAACTTTGCTCCTTTGACACCGCCTCCGGTTGTACCCAAGCCGCAGAAATTGTTCTGAGAAGGATGAACGTCACCGCCGTAAGCGTAAGATCCTGTCTCCAAAACGGATTGTGCCAATGCCAAATCCGGACGCACGCCCTCTCTCTCCGCTTCCTCCCAATAGAAATTCACCAGATCTTCAACACTGCAAGAAAGCTTTGGTAAAGGATTATTATTTTTAATCAAGGCTACCGCTTGCGCTTTGGTAGCCTGAGCCTCTCCGAAAATAGTCACCTGTCGGTAATTCTCAGGCAGCTCAACTCCCGCAAAAAGATATTTCCCGGAAGAAGTCTTTTGCAGTTCTCTGGTACTCACAACCGTACGCTCCGTTTTTTTCGGCAAATAAGGTACAGTCGCACCTTGACGCATTGCTTCAACAGTCGTATTAACGGATTGTTTTTTATTTTCACTCTGTTTTTTCAGCTTTAATTTTGCCAGCTTGCGCTCTTCTTTGAGACGTTTTTTTTCTTCGGCTTGCCTCCTCTTCTTTTCATCTTCCGGATTAATTATCTTACCGACAATAATTTTTTCTTTCTTTACTTCGATGCCTTTGCTTGCAGGCATACTTTGTACTATAACTTCTTCATCGGCAGCAACTGCCGCATTGTTGAACAAAAAAAATCCCGGTAGTATAAGAGTTGCAATGAAAATTTTGTACTGCATTTATCCGCTCCTATTTACATTATTCTACCTAATTTTACACTGTTGCGAATATATTTTCAATCAGCCTTACTGGCTTTTACAAAAACGACACGCTTATGTCAAAAACAACGCATAACAACAGTAACAAATATGCAGAAAGTGTGATCATGTGAATGAATTCCGACGACGCAACATAGCGGTCGAATTTTTACAAGCCAAGTACGTCATACCCGTTCATTATAATACCTGGCTTTCCATATCTCAGGACGTCGATAAGTATAAAACTGAAGCGGAGAACAAAACAAAAAGCAAAGTCCTCGTTGTGCATCTCGTAGGAATCATAGAAATATGATTTGTCTTTCACAATTCATAAGTAACGGTTCTGCTTACGGTAAATAATTTTTCAATGACTTCTTATTGATTCATATGAATGCTTTCTGAAAACAGCAAAAATTTTCAAACTTTCCGGATGCTGAAAATGCCATCCGTATCTCTACGGATGGCATTTTATTTTTATTTGCTGAATATATCAAGAATGTTTTTCGTATTTCCATCCATAATTTAGGATGTCCAAAGCATTTTTTTAAAATAATGCTCACAACAGCTATGATTACCACTCATCCTTCAATTCATCCTATAACATTCAGACATTTCTCCCTGACATCATCCCCATTTGAACGAATAAAGCGCTCCAAATAAGATGAAGAGCCCTACAGCTATAATGACAATATGCGCTGAAATAAACAATGCTCTTCCCGTTTTTCCTAACCAGGTCTTCCTATGTGCCTCAAAAAAGTTCCTTAAACCAAAATAAGACAACAACATAACTCCCATCATAGACCCAAGCCAGACTAAAGGTAGAAATTCTAAACGCGGGTATTCCGCCCCCCACCCTGGCTGCAGGGATCTCAGGACGAGATACGTTGTAATTTCAACCGCTGCCAACATGGCGTTTATAACATAAAGCGTTTTTTTCCGGATTTTGCTGTCAAAAATGATTATGGCCAGATTCAGAAACAAAATAACTACCATCGCATACAGACAGCTGATTTGATTATCTTCTACCATATGTTTTTCTCACCCTGCCTTTTAAATCATTAGCCAGTCGGCGGTTCAATTATACAAAATTATAATAAAAGTATGAGTTCCTTATGAGTTTAATTCGACTAATAAAAAAATCCTTCCGCATCTTCCCATCGATATCTTGTCCAAGGACTGTCCTCTACTTTCAAAAGTTTATTTGACGCTTTGGAAATAAACTTTTTCCCGATGGCATGGTTAATCACATCACCGTCTGAGAATTCTCTCGAAAAATCCTCCCACGAATTAACAGAATCGTTCTCTACGATTTCCCGAATAAGCTGCTCGCATTCCTCCCGATAATCATCAAAAGAAGCATACCCCAAATCAACTCCGGATGTAATCTGGTAAAGCAAAATTGAATTGATGAACACGCTTTTCT
>JAXFPC010000029.1:0-209289 GCA_034180005.1 Acidaminococcaceae bacterium
AGATATTTTTTTCGCAGCTGATGCAAAATGTCCAGCGCGGCTTCTCTGCCGGAAGCTTCACGCATTTCAAAATCGGCGGCGCGCGCGTCTATCCGCTGCTGCACTTCCGGCGGCAGCGAACGCCGGGCGAAAGGATACGCCACTTCGTTCTCTTTGGCTATGTGCCTGCCAAGCAGATCCGCCCAAGTTGCCGCATTGCTGACGATTCCCAGCAAATCCGCCATACTTTTGCTCTCAGCATATCCGTCCAGAGCTTTTTCCAACTCCGACATATGGAAGCGTCCCAAATCATGCTCCACCAGCATACCGTGCCTCACAAGGTTGACGGCGGCCTGTCCCAAATGCTCCGTCATCTCCGTAAAGAGAAACTGTTCTTCCTTGCCGTGGTGATGCTTATCGGCATAGGTACGGGCAAAAACGATCATCTTGCGAAAATCCGCATCTTCCGGCGCGTTCCCCTCTAAAATTTTATAACAGGCTCGGCGCAGAACGTCCGTAAACAACAAAATATTTTCGTGCTCCTGCATCATTAAATCTATGGCGTTCATGACTGCTTCCTTTCCATGGTGTATACTTCGTCCTCGCAGCTTAAAGTTATGCCGCTCTCCTCAAGCATGCCTTCGATCCAGGCGTTTTTCAAAACATCGTAATATTTTGCGTCGATCTCCGCCTGATCCCAAAAGGGTTTATGAATATTCACGCTGCGTCGCCATACGATTTTCTCTTCACTCTGTTCCAAAACATCGTTGACATGATCGCACGGCATACCGTCCGGCACGGCATCGTTGATCCCTCTGAAGGCTACTCTGACATCGGCAGCTTTTCCCAAAGAATTTTTTCTGCCGAAACGCAACGCAGTCTCCGACAAAACTCCGATCGCCACCCCGCTGCGCAGCAGTTCTTTTACCGTTGCGGCAAAACGGCGTTCCGCTATAGCCAACTGACCCTGCAGCCAACCGTGAATGTTGCCTGTATCGATAATCTCTTCCAGCTCTCCTTTTGCCAAAGTACCGGCAACAAGGTTCATCCTTTCTTCCGTCGTACTTTTATCTGCGCTGCAATTTAAAAGTTGCTGTGTTAAAGCTTCCTGATTTTGAATTTTTTTATGCAGCCAAAAATGAATCGGCCCTAAAAATTTACTCATGACAATCCTCTCTTTACCAAAATGTCGCTGCCGCAGACAATTATTTCAGCGCCGCGTTGACAGCCTTTACAACCGCTTCCACATCAAGTCCGTGAACGGTGCAGGCGTCCTGCAGAGATTCAAATTGAGAAGAAGGACAGCCCAGACAGTGCATGCCGCTTGCCATAAGAGCAGATGCAGCCTCAGGGTATTTGCGCAAAATATCGCCCACAAGCATTTCGGCGCTAACGGCGGGAGCGGCTTCTTTGCCGAAGAAAAGTTCCATATCCCCTTCAACTGTGCCGATACCCGCAATGCCGAAGTTTTCCACCAACACTTTGGCTACGTTGGGACTCAAAAATGCCGGCAGCGTCGGTCCGAGATGAATATTCTTCACGCCCAGATGCAGCAGCGCCAACAACACGATAACCGCTTTTTGCTCGTACCAGGCGATGTTGTAAATAATAGGCAGTTGGTTGATATCCTCCAAACCGAAAACTTCTTTCAATTTCAGAGCGATCACCGCCAGAGAATATGAGTCGTTGCACTGACCGGCATCAAGCACGCGGGGAATACCGCCGATATCTCCCAAATCCAGCTTGTTGTATTTATATTTGGCGCAGCCTGCTGTAAGGATCACCGTATCCGCAGGCAAAGCTTTGGCAAAATCCGTGTAATAATTTCTGCTCTTGGCTCGTCCGTCACAGCCTGCCATAACTACAAACTTCTTAACAGCGCCGACTTTAACGGCTTCGACAACTTTATCCGCCAAAGCCAGTACTTGTTGATGAGCAAAGCCGCCGATAATTTCTCCCGTTTCAATTTCCGCAGGAGGGGCGCATTTTTTTGCATGCTCGATGATGGCGGAAAAATCCTTTACATCGCCGTATTCGCCGGGAATATGAGTACAACCGGGGTAACCTGCGGCACCCGTAGTATAAAGTCTGTCCCTGTAGCTGTCTTTGGGCGGCACAATGCAGTTGGTCGTCATCAAAATCGGACCGTTGAAAGATTCAAACTCTTCTTTTTGTTTCCACCAGGCGTTGCCGTAATTACCGACCAAATTGTCATATTTTTTAAATGCCGGATAATAATGCGCCGGCAACATTTCCGAATGAGTGTAAACGTCGACGCCTGTTCCCCGGGTCTGCTCCAACAGCATTTCCAAATCCTTGAGATCATGACCGGAAACAAGGATGCCGGGATTTTTTCTCACGCCGATATTTACCTTAGTGATTTCCGGATTGCCGTAGGCGGCGGTATTAGCTTTATCAAGCAGCGCCATACCGGCTACGCCGTACTTACCGGTTTCCATAGTCAGAGCCACCAAATCCGCAACGGAAAGACTGTCATCCAAAGTTGCCGCCAAAGCGCGCTGCATGAAAGCGTCAACATCTCCGTCGTCGCAAAGAAGTGCGTTGGCGTGTTTGGAGTAAGCGGACAAACCTTTCAGCCCGTATGTGATAAGCTCTCTTAAAGAACGTACATCCTCATTTTCAGTAGACAGCACGCCTACAGAAGCAGCCTTCAAATCATACACGCTCTCGTCGCCGTCCCACAGCGCTGCTTCCGGTAGCTTTGCTTCGCAGCTCAACTGTTCCAGTAAAGCTTTTTTTATCGTCAAAGTTTCTTTTACTCTTGCAGCAATCGCTTCCCTGTCAAAATTGGCGTTGGTGATGGTAACGAAAAGATTCAGCGTCACCAAATGGTTCACTGACGAGGGAACTTCTTTACCTTCTCCGCGCATGGCCGTCGTAACGGCAGCCAAACCTTTGCTTACATACACCAAAAGATCTTGCAACAAAGCGACCTCCGGTTTTTTCCCGCAAACTCCGGCCACGGTGCATCCCGTGCCTCCGGCGGTTTCCTGACATTGATAACAAAACATCTTATTTTCCATATTCATAACCTCCAAAATAACTTCTCGCCGCGACGCGTCAAAGCGCCAATTTTTTTTCCTGATACCAAGCGCCTGTGTCGCGTTCATTTGCTTGATTCACTGCAGTTATTATACTATAATGACCTTAAAGAATATGTTGTTATAACAACATTGGAGGAAAATTTATGGAAGATTCGGTATTAAAAAGAAATCCGCTTTTCAGAAACTTTACGGAAGCAGAACTGCGGCAACTGCTTTGCTCCAAGCAAGTCTACACAGCAACGCATAAAAAACATTCCATGATTTTATCCGCCGGTGAAACGACGGATGTTTTCGGACTGATATTGTCAGGCGCCGTTACCGTAGAACAGTATGATCTGTTCGGCAACGCCAATATGCTGACGCACCTGGCTGCCGGCGATATTTTCGCCGAAGCTTACGCCTGCATCCCGGAGGAAAAACTCATGGTAAGCGTCTTGGCTGAAACGGTAAGTGAAATACTTTTTATAGATATGAAAAAAATATTGAACTCTCCCATCTCGGAATTTTCTTACAAAGATAAACTTATTGCCAATATGCTCATTTTATCTTCCCAAAAAAATTTAACTCTGTCACGAAAAATTTTTCACACTTCGGCGAAAACTATTCGCGACAGAGTTCTGTCATATCTTTCGGACCAGGCCGTACTGCACAAGAGCGAAGATTTTTCCATTCCTTTAAACAGACAGCAGCTGGCCAATTACCTGAACGTGGAAAGAAGCGCTCTCTCCAACGAACTCGGCAAGATGAGCCGTGACGGTCTGCTGCAGGTATCTAAAAACCGCTTCATACTTAAAACCGGGCAACATTTTTAAAATCACGGCAAATTTTTATTTAATTTTGATTTTATCGATACCGTGCTGCAACGCCGCGCTGTCGATAGCGCCCACAGCGTGAGCCGCGATTCTGCCTTCCGCGTCGATGAAATATGTCGACGGCAAAGAACGTATCTTATAAGCGTCGGCGGCGCTGCCGTCCTTGTCATAGAACACGGGCAACGCAAAACCCATCTGTTTGATATAAGCGGCTGCTTTGTCCGTCGTTTCCCTGGAGCCGTCCGTCATATTCACCATCAGGAAGCTTACATCCTGTCCCTGCTTGATGTGGGCTTCGTTGAAATCCGGCATCTCACGCTTGCAGGGCGGACACCAGCTGGCCCAAAAATTCAGCACCACCGGCTTGCCGCGAAAATCCGACAGCTTAACTTGTTTACCGTCCTTGTCGTACACGGTGAAATCCGGCGCTTTGATCCGCTCCTGGCTTTCATTACCGTTTTTTGCGGCAACAACCGCTCCTCCGGTACCGAGAGCTCCTTCAGCTATATCGCCGCCCAAATAATCGTACAACAGGCCGGCTCCTCCCAAAATAACAAACAAAGCGCAAATTATTCCAATAAAAATTTTCTTTTTACCCATACAGACTCCTTAACTTAACAAAGCAAGCAAACGTCCCCACATTCCCGTTGCCATGAGCAAACCCATGAGCAGCAGGAAGAGGCCGCTTATTGTATTAATAACTCCGTAATTGCTTTTTATCCAGGTGAAAGTCCCCTTCAAGGTGTCCAGCAACATTGCACTGATGATAAAAGGTATGCCAAGACCCATGGAATAAGCCAGAAGCATCAGCATTCCTTCCATCACATGTCCCTGCTGCGATGCCAAAAGCAGCGCCGAACCTAAAAATGCTCCTACACAGGGAGTCCACCCCAAGGAAAAAACCACACCGAAAAGCATAGCTGAAAAAAAATTCATATTATCAGCGTCAAACTTTTTCTGAAAACCACCGAAGATGTTCAGATTGAATACACCTAAAAAATTAAGTCCGAACAGCATCACAACCGTTCCGGAAACCAAATCCACAATCTGTCTGTATTCCCGCAGAAATCCTCCGATAGAACCGGCTAAAGCTCCTAACAGAACAAACACCGTCGTAAACCCCGCCACGAACCCGAGCGAACAGCACAAAGAGCTTTTTCCGTCTTTCCGTCCGCCGGCAAAATAGGAAACATACAGCGGCAACATCGGTAAAAGGCACGGAGATATAAATGTAATAATGCCTTCCAAAAAGGCGATCAAATACTGCACATGACCTCCCTGTTATTGTCTTACGGCTCCTGCAACTGCGCAATCGCCGAAAAAATTAAAGCCTCGGCAAAACTCCATCCAAATCAACTTCAAGAATTTTCCGCCAAATATTCTTCGGCGTAGTAGGATGCCACGGCTCCGTCCGCCACGGCAGTAACTACCTGACGCAACGGCTTCGTTCTGACGTCGCCTACTGCGAAAACTCCCGGAATATTCGTCTTAGTGGATTCGCCGGCCACGATATAGCCGCCGGCATCCAACTCCAGCTGCCCCTGCAGAAATTTTGTCGCTGGATTCCTGCCGATGCTTACGAATACGCCGTCGCATTCCACATTGCTGACAGCGCCCGTTTTCACATCGCGCAGCTTCAACCCGGTCAGCTTATCTCCACGGAGCAATTCTTCCGTCACGCTGTTCCACTTAAATTCCACATTAGCCGCCTTCATAAGCTGCTCATGATAAACCTTTGTAGCGCGCAGCGTATCTCTGCGATGAACAACAAAAACCTTACTGCAGATCCTGGACAGCAGCAAAGCATCCTCAGCTGCCGTATTGCCGCCGCCGATAACGGCTACGGCTTTACCTTTAAAAAACATACCGTCACAAGCTGCGCAATAATTCACGCCTTTGCCGATAAGCTCCTTCTCTCCCGGCAAGCCCAATTCTCTGGGTGTTGCTCCGGTAGCTATGACCACCGTTTTGCCGTAGAAAACGCCTTCGCTTGTGTCAACCTTTTTAATTTTTGTCTCTAAAGCGACAGAATACACCTGAGCCAACTCCGTCTTGGCGCCGAAACGCTCCGCTCCTTGCTGCATCTTTTCGCCCAAAGTGAATCCGTCCACACCGCTTTCAAAGCCGGGGTAATTGTCTATCGTATCCGTAAGAGCCATCTGTCCGCCGGCTGAAAGCATCTCCAGCACCAGCGTATCCAATCCGGCCCTGGTCGCATAAAGCGCGGCCGTATAACCTCCCGGTCCGCCGCCGATAACTATCATATCATAACAATGTTCCATGATAAATATCCGCCTTCTATTCGATTACAGTCCCAATTTTTCGGCAATGAACGTCTCAACCTGAGCTTTTGACTCCGGAGCCACAATGGAACTGAGAGCTTTGCCGTCTTTGTAAATCACCATTGTGGGAATAACTTCTATCTTCTCGTCCTCAGCCAGACCCGGTTCTTCGTCGATATCCACTTTATAGAAATTGAACTTGCCTGCATACTGTTCCGCCAATTTTTCCATGGCGGGAGCCATACGCTTGCAATATACACACCAGGGCGCCGTATATCCTACCAACACCGGTTCCGTTCCTTCAACAACTATTTTCTGAAACTCTTCTTTGTTAATTTGTTTGATGCTCATTCAAATCAACTCCTTTCTACATGCCTTATTATATACCTGCTACAAAAAAGCTTCCGTGATTTTATCACACTCTTTTACAAAGAAGTTTTATGTTTCACAAAATCCTTTTTATTTTTCAAAGAAAATTATGTTATACTTGTTCTCAGTACAAGGAGGAAGTTTATGAATCTTGCTGATTATTTTCCTGTCTGGGAAAAACTTACCCCGCAACAACGCCAAAAATTGTCTGCAGCGGCAACGCTGCGCAAAGCGACTAAAGGAACTGTAGTCCACAACGGCTCCATGGACTGCCTCGGTCTGCTGCTGCTTCAAGCAGGTCAACTGCGCGCCTGCCTCATCTCCGACGAAGGCAGAGAGATAACCGTCTACAGATTATTTGAAACGGATATCTGTCTTTTTACGGCCTCCTGCATAATGCAGAACATACAGTTCGAAATCATTATTCAGGCGGAAAAAGATTCGGAATTTCTGGTTATCCCGCCGGGAATATATAAAGAACTGATAGAAGAATCCGCTCCTTTGGCCAATTATACCAATCAAATCATGGCTGCGCGCCTGTCGGAAGCTATGTGGCTTATAGAGCAGGTGATGTGGAAAAGCTTTGACAAACGTCTGGCAAACTTTCTGCTGGAGGAAACGTCCTTGGAAAAAAACACCGTGCTGAACATCACCCACGAAACCATCGCCAATCATTTGGGTACGGCAAGAGAAGTCGTTACGCGTATGCTGAGGTATTTCCAAAGCGAAGGAATGGTAAAACTGTCGCGCGGAGCAGTAGAAGTCATCACTCCGTCAGCGCTGGAAAAACTGAGTGCTCGTAAATAAAGAAAAACGCTCATCGTTGCAAAATGCTGACGATGAGCGTTTAATTTTTTTACGATTTTACAAGGACAAATCGCCTTTATAGTCAAGGATACCGCCTATATTTTTTACGCTGCCGTACCCCATGCGCATAAGTTCGTCCGCCGCTCTGCCGCTTCTGGCTCCGCTGCGACAATACACGAATACAGGTGTTGACGGCGCAATTGTCTTTACCCCGTCAGCCAATGCCGGAAGAGGTAAATTTACGCTGCCGGGCAGATGCCCTTCGGCAAATTCTTCCGCGCTGCGCACATCTAAAAGCATTGCTCCTTCAGTACGCCGAAATTCTTCGAATCCCTGATTTATATCGTTGCGTTTTAAAAAGTCAAATATACCCATGAAAACATTCTCACAGCATATTCAGAATCTGCGCTTTGGATTTTGCTCCCGCCGATTGACTGATCACCTTACCGTCCTTCATCACTACCAAAGTCGGTATGCTCATGATTTGGAACGAGGCGGCAAGTTCCTGCTCTTCATCGACATTTATTTTCACGACCTTGATGTCCTGTCTTTCAGCGGCAATTTCATCAATAATCGGTCCGACCATGCGACAAGGTCCGCACCAACTTGCCCAAAAATCGATTAAAACAGGTTTGTCGCTCTGTAAAACTTCCTGCTCAAAATTATTATTTGTGATATGTATAGCTGACATAATATGCCCTCCTTTATTTCTTATGCTTTGATTCTAGCATAAAAATTCCAGTGCTTCCGTAACATTGTCACCGTTCTCCGCAAATCACCAGGAAGCATATATGCCGGCATCGCGTCTGGACTGAGCCGTTTTGGAAATATGCGTGCCGAATTTAACTGTGAATCCTTTGCGTTCCAATATTTTCTTCATATCCATGCGGAAAGGGCAGGGAGTTCTGTGACTGTTATCGGAAACGATACAGGAAGCAAGATGGACAACTATATCTTCCTTACGAATATTCTTTTTTGCCATCTTCTGCTTCAAATTCTCAAATTTTGCCGCCACCAGATTGCCGCAACAGCCTCCGCATGTCATCGACATATAACGCGTATCATCTTCGTAGACCTCAAACGCTCCTATCTTATCATAAAAATCCGTCATACACCAGATTCCGCTGCAGCGCTTGGTAACGTTATCACACTGAACAATCACAACAAGTTTGGACATCTTCTCTCCTCCGTTCCGGCGCCCCACGGCCGCCGCTTTTATTATATCCCCGCGCCGTGTCGAGGTCAATTCTTCCGCAACATGAAAATAACAGCGCCGAACTGCTGACGTCCGACGCTGTTATTTTTTAGCCTTCAAAGTATGCATGTCCCCGGCATTATCGATGAAGGAGGAAAATATATTATATCCGCCTTGCGGAGCTTCTTCCTTTTTACCGTCCCTACACGGCGCTGGGGAAGAAAGGCCACACGACAGGTATAACGACTACGGATACTACAAGACACACAAAAACCAAACCTGTACCGCATTTAATATAATCCATGAACTTGTATCCTCCAGGTCCCAGCACCAAAGTATTAGGCGGCGTACCCACAGGACTGGCAAAGGCACAGCTGGAAGCTATAAGCACTGCCATGAGAACCGCTTTGGGAGATGCGCCTATCTGAGTGGAAAGCGCTATGCCTACAGGGCAGAGCAAAGCTTTGGAAGCTGTATTAGACATGAATTGAGTCAACACCACGGCCAACATGAAGAGGACTGCCGTCACCAAATACGGAGACGGGCTGCCGCCGAGCATATTAACCGTAGCCTGCGCTATCAGTTTGCCCGCGCCGCTGGTATTCATAGCGGTAGCCACGGGAATCATCCCTGCGAACAGGAAAATAGTTATCCAATCGATGGAATTATAAGCCTGTTTTTCCGTGATGCAACCGGTCAGCACACACAGCACCGCGCCCACCACGGCTGCCAACTCGAGCGAAACAACACCCGTAGCCATGGAACCTATAACGCCGAGCATAATAACGCCGCATATCATCTGTTTGCGCGTACTTACACTCTCGGCGACAATCTCCTGTTCAACATCCGTTTCCAGGTTGAGCGAATTGTCAGGCAGCAAATATTTGCCTACAAAAATCATGTATATGATACCGGCCACCGTTATAGGTATGCCGATATAAGCGTACTCAAAAAATCCGAACTGTAAATTCTCCATACCGGCAGCTTTCAGAGCAACGTTTGCCAGGATATTGGGAGGCGTGCCGATCAGCGTTATCGTACCGCCGAGGCCTGCAGCAAAAGCCAACGGCATCAGCTCTCTGGATGAAGATATTTTCGCGTTACTGCAAATACCCATTACTACAGGTATCAAACATGCCGTAGTACCCGTATTCGACAAAAAGGCGCTCATAATTGCAGCAATAATCATAATACCGAACATCAAACTGTTTTCGCCTTTGCCAAAAAGTCTTACAACGCAGCCGCCGATCCTCTGCGCCAACCCTGTATAAAACATAGCCGCTCCGACGACAAACATACCGCCGAACAGGACTACAGTCGAGTCAGCCAAACCTAAAAAAATCTGCTCCTTAGGTACAAGACCTAAAACATTGCAGGCAATAGCCGCCAAAACAGCAGTCATTGCAAGCGGAATTATCTCCGTTACAAACAAAAGCGCCACTATTGCCAAAAGGATTAAACACTTAATAGCAGGTTCCATATTATTCCTCCTCTTTTTTCTTTGGAAAAAGATTGACATACTGATAAGTATTCATGAACAATCTTCCGTCTTCGCCTCTGTGCGGAAAAACTTTTCCTTCCTTTTTCTTGTTTTCTATAGCGCGATAGTAGAATTTAGTATCCACTTTTTTGAGAAATTCTTTGATTCTGAAATTTTCCCTCACTTCATCAATAATAAAATCTACTGTCACAAGCACCACCTCTTTCGCAAAATATTCTTTCGACCTCGTCCATGATTATATAATATATTCCAAAACATTAAAAATATATATTTGGAATTAAAGTTATGTTGATAAGTTATATCAATTTGCTCACAAATAGAATTATAAAAAAGCTCATCCATTCAATGGTAATTTTTTGAAAGGATGAGCTAAGTTTATATTTTCACTCTGCATCTCTAGAAGAGAATATTTTTAATTGAAAACATACAGAAAAGATTTTCCCAAAGCTTCAGGCAATAGTCCGCACATTTCATAGCCGTCACACCCGTTTGAGAGCCTTCAGAGAATCTGCGGACAGCTTTATGCCCTGCACAAATCTTGAAAAGGAATGGCCGTTCTCTCCGCAGTGCGGAAAAATTTTAGCGGCTTCACTGCGCTGACGACAAAGATGTGTGTACAAACTTTCCTGTTCCATAGCCGGTTGATTCTTCAAAACTGTTGTAGCTGACATATAAATCATCCTCCTTAACTTGTCAAATAAATTATTTCACTCACATCACGCATCTTATTTAAGCAACTACAGTATATAACATTTATTCTCGCAATAAAAATATCCGATTAGCATTAAATATATAACTTAAACGAATTAAATTCTTATTATTTTTATTTGTTATTAAAATATTGAACCATTTTCTTTTATATGTTAAACTGTTCGTATACGTGTCACAGATAACAACTTTCAGGGTAACCACCGCCAGCTTTGGATAAAGCGCAAAAACATAAAAGTCCTATGCTTTCAAGGAGGATATATGGAACTTGATAACTACAGAAATTTTTTAGCCATCGTCGAAGCCGGAAGTCTTACGGGAGCGGCAGAGTATGTACACATAGCCCAACCTGCTCTGAGCAAACAGCTGCGCGCCTTGGAAAACTTCTTCGGAGCCAAGCTCATTATCACCACTCGCGGCAGTCGTCAGCTCCTTCTCACGGAAGCAGGACGCATCCTGTACCAAAAAGCTAAGTATATCTGTTCTTTGGAAGATCTGGCCAAGAGCGAAATCGAAAGCGTCATGGGCGGAGTTGTCGGAACGCTGCGCTTCAGTATCGCCAACTCGCGCTCCGCCCTTTTTATAAGCTCGTCTTTAAAAAATTTCTGCACTCTTTATCCCGACATAACATGTGAACTGTACGAAGCCAGCGTCAACGAACAAACGCAGCAACTTCTTAACGGTATCACCGAGCTGGGTATTTTCAGCACACCTGTCTATCATCAGGACAACTTCGAAGTGCTTTTTAAACGCGAAGAAGAGGTAGCTGCTGTCATCCACAAAGATTCCGTCTGGCTCAACAACGGCAAAGACACTGTAACTTTGCAGGAGTTGGAGAATATTCCCGTCAGTATTTCCGAAGGCTGCTGCAGTTTCTTTAAAAAATCTTGCGAAGAGCGCTCGCTGCTGCCGAAAATCATCTGCATAAGCACAACGAGAGGTACCGCTCTTCAATGGGCGGCGGAGCAGGCCGCAGTATCCGTCATTCCCAGGGAGCCTCACGAAAATCTCGGCAATGAATTTATCGCTAAAAAAATTATCGATTTCGACGCTCCTGTTTATAAAACTGTCGTCAAAGTCAAAGACAGACCTCTATCCATAGCTGCCCAAAGTTTTTTAAGATTTTATGCCAAGACAAGAAACTCGCAGCAAGTCTGCGACTTGGAAGAAATTTTGAAGAACGAAGCTTTTTAATGCAAAAATAAAACCGGACGCAAACCTTTTGTTTGCGTCCGGTTTTATTTTTTTAAGAGCAGCCGTTCTACACCGACCGCTTTTTACAGCTGCAAATCTTTTTGAGCAGCGCGGCATTTTTCAGATCGCCGCCAACATCACTCTTTACTGTTATCTCCAAACCGCCTGTAGGATGATGGCAGACTTTTATGGGCGTGTTATAAGCGCGACTTAAAAGTTCCTCCGTAAAAACTTCCGCAGGAAATGCGTCAGCCAAAACTTTGCCTTCGCCGAGAAGCAACACTCTGTTGCAGTACTTCGCCGCCAAGTCAAGTTCGTGAACCACCATTAGCACTGTTTTACCCATCGTTGCCAATTCCTTGACGAAGCGAAAAATCTCTTCGCGGTAAACCACATCCAAACCGGTCGTAGGCTCGTCTAAAAACAATACGGAAGTTTGCTGCGCTAAAATCTTCGCCAGCAGTATGCGCTGCTTCTGGCCTCCGGAGACCTCCGTAACGGGAACATCCGCCAAATCCAGCGTTCCTGTATATTCCATACAGTTCTCCGCTATGCGTTCATCCTCCGTTCTTTCTTTCTCCCACCAACGCAGATACGGATATCTTCCGGCCAGCACAATATCTTTACCGGTGTAGCCGAAACCGACCTCTACATGCTGCTGCAGATACGCTATCCTGCAAGCCAGTTCTTTCTCTGAAAAAGTTTCCAAAGGTTTGCCGCAGAAAAGAATCTCGCCCCGCCGATGCGGCAAAAGTCCGCGTACAGTCTTCAGCAAGGTACTTTTACCCGCCCCGTTGCTGCCTACAATGCCGACTACATCGCCGTTGTTTATGACAGTATTCACATCATTCAGAACGGTCTTTGTACCGTAACCGGCAGAAAGATTTTTTAATTCGATAATTGTTTCGGACATACATCTTCTCCGCTTCTGCCAGTAACTCCGCAAAACATTTACGAATCTTACTTAAAATTTATAATTGTAAGACATCATGAAATTAAACGGAGTGGAATAGTATTCCGAACCGGAGTGACTCAAATTATCTTCGCGATTCAGCAGGTTGTCCAAAGTCAAAGTCAGCGAATTTTGTTTGTCCGCACTGTATGTCGCTGTAAGACTTGTCAGGAAGTACGGCTTTATTCTGAAGGAATCACTGCTGCTGGGAGCGGCAACGCGTTTCGCCATGTAAGTTCCCTGTAAGCTGGCTCTCCATTTATCTTTGACGAAATCGACCCCGCCCGTCAGCTGCCATCTGCCGTACTTTCTGTCCCAGTACGGTTTCTTGGCATTTTCTCCGGATTCCTTAACTTTAGGATTGCCGTAATTAATGCCGTAATTGTAGGAGAAACCGTTGGCTCCGGAAATGTTACAGGTCAATTCAACTCCCGTATTTTTAAAATCTTCGTTACGATACTGATACTCCGACTTCGCGCCGTTCCATTTAGCGGTGATGTTGTCCTTGATATCAATGTGATACAACGCGGCTTTCCAGCTGTGGGTGTCGTTTACTTTTTTCCAGCCCAACTCATAGTTTCTGCCGCTTTGAGGTTTAAGATCCGGATTGGCCACAGCGGTTTCACTTGCTCCGTACATCTGACTGAAGGTTGGCATAATGAACGATTCTACAGCGCTCACATACCAAGACTGATCGTCGTCAATTTTATGAACGAACTGTCCGGACATACAGAATTTATCGTAATTCTGTTTATTGTAGCCTGCAGTAGTCCACGTTTCTCTGGCGCCGACAATAAACTCGTTCTTATCGTCAAAGCTATGATCGTACTGACCGTAAACGGCGTAAATGTGGCGATCCGTTATCTTTCTGTCTTTCGGCTTGTGCCCGTTGCCGCCGAAATCATCATAGAATTCGTTCTGGTAGCTGGCTCCTGCCACGAAATTATTTTTTCCGAAGTCGAAGCGTTTTTGAATATCCGCTCCGTAGGAACGATTCTTTTCATCCGTGTCATACATTTTACCCGAAAACTTGCCGGCAGTCGTGTAGTTAGTATAACCGTCGGCCATCAGTTTGTTTTGGTTGTAAAAAATATTCGCTTTAACGGTTTCATCCTTATAAAGCAGTTGCACCAAATTCTGTTTGGACACATACTCACGGTTCTGTTGAAGCGCTCCTCCCGCAGGAACTTCCTTGTAGGCGCCGTCAAACCATGTATCATATTTGACGTTGGTCTCGTAGTAATTGTATAAGAACTGTAAATTATCGTTAATATTATAGTTAAGGAACATGTTATTTTTGTGGGAGCTCTTCATATCGGTATGTTTATCTCCCTTATCATGAGAGCGTGATATCGTATCGACAGCGCCCCATTTTTCCAGGCTGTAGCCTGCCGCTATCTTATCGTTCCCTACTACGATGCCGTACTTTTGCTGACCGTAATTTCCTACTCCGGCATTTACGGAATTACGCAATTCTTTTTTGGTGATAATATTAACGACGCCGCCCATAGCCTCACTGCCGTAAAGCACTGAAGCGCCGCCTTTGATAATTTCCACTCTTTCTACGGATTCCAAAGGTATAGCGTCCAAATAATATTTGCCTCTTAAATTCATAGGAACACCGTTCAACATAACTAAAGTTCCGTTGCTTACTCCTCTGATGGCAATTTCATTGGACATGGTGCCCATAGCTCCGCCGCCCGGAGAGAAAGTTTTGTAAACCAGTCCCGGCACTCTTCCCAAAGCGACCTGCAAATTATTAGCTCCCGTTGCCTGTAAATCACGGTTTGTCAGAACGGCAGTGCTGGCAGGAACATGCACGTCCCTTTTTTCCGTTCTTGTGGCCGTGACAATCAGCTGATCCAGTGTAAATTCCTGCAGTTCCTCCGCGGCAAATACCGATGCGCCGTTTCCTAAAAGTAGCGCTGCTCCGGCAGCAATACTCAGCGAGAAAACTTTTTGGGAAATACTTCTTTTCAAAATAACTCACCTCTATTTTTTATTTAAACCGCGCCGAATGCAGTCACTCTTCATGATCCCGCCTTCGTCAACAGTTTTAAGCATCTTGACGAACTCTCCTAACGTCCTGATTTTCTCGGAATGCGAAACTTTATCCGGACATACCTCTTCCTTTGAAACATCAGCCTGCGGCTTCCGTGTTTCTGAATTTCTCACAAATTTCGTACAAAGCTTCCGCAAAACTTTTTTCCGGAACGGAAGCAAAAGTTTTGTTTTTCTTTGTATCTATGAGTCTGTTTTTATTTGTATAAACTTCCATCCTTTTGACCGTATAGAGTTTTTCCGCCATTTTATACTGCATATCGAGCAGGCAGTACTGAACTTTTTCTTTTTTTTGCAGTTTATCGCCATACTGTTCCTGCAGTTTTTTCAGTACATCCTTACCTGTAAAGACAGTCTTGGCTTTTACGTTGACGATGTTTTTATCGTCGGAACCGTTGCTTTGTTCATACGCCAGAGAGTTCATATCATACGCGTAGACTCCGATATCGTTCTCCACTATCAAAGACCATCCGGCAGCTTCCCGCTCCTCGGCCGAAGGCTTGGGCTGCACACTTATCTCCCATGCAAGCGGCTGCTTTTGTTCACCCGATTCCGCCGCAGCGGCATTGTTTACCAGGGGCAGCAGACCGCATAAAAATATTGCCAATAAAATCTTTTTCATACCGAACTCCTTATCGTTCACCTAAATTTCTGATAATCCGTAAAATACTCTCTTGGGACAAACGATCCAGACGATAATATGACGCCCCCATGGCGGCGGCGATCTTCTTCGCCAACCCCAATTTGATAAAATCGCTTTCCGTATCGATTACCACGGAGGTTATCTTCGCCTTGCTGATTTTTTCCGCCATCCGAACGGCGCTTTCCACAGGATCGCCGCTGTCGCCGTCCGCCATGTTGGCTCTGCCGTCGGTCACCAAAACCAGCACCGGTTCCATGTGCTTATCCGTCTTGCCGAGTTTTGACAAAGTAAGTAAAGCTGTCGCCAACCCTTCGGTCAAAGGAGTTTTACCGCCGGTCGGCATATCCGCCAAACATTTCTGCGCCAAATCCACGCTGCGCGTAATCGGCAGCAAAACTTCCGCTTTATCTCTTCTGAAACCGATCATGCCGACGCGATCACGCTTTTGGTAAGCATCCTGAAGCATGTAAAAAACAGCTCCTTTAACTGCTCCCATGCGCTCACGCGCGCCCATGGATCCGCTGGCGTCAACCGCAAACAGGAACGTGCTTCCGATTCTTTTTTCTCTGACTTTCTGTCGCAGGTCTTCTTTTTTGATATGCAGGGCGCAACCGTTGTCCTCTCTTAACCTTTGGTACGGCGCCGCCGCTCTGATGGTGGCGTCGAAAGCTAAGTCCTCCACTTTATGTTTGGACATTTCCGCTCTGACATATCTGCCCTGCTTCAAATCGGTTCTCGTCCTGCTGCGTTTGCCGCTACCGCGGCGCGCGACGCTGCTCTTGCCTAAATCGAGCAAAAGTTTGGGCAGGCGGAAACTTTTATCTATTTCCGCGTGACGTTCTTCAGGCGCAAGATTATTCTCGTTTTGTCGATCCCGCTCCGCATCGCTTTCACTGTTCTGCTCGTCATTTTCGTTGTTGCCGTCCGAGGAGCCGTCGTCGTTCAGTTCCGGCGGCAAGGTTATTTCATCCGATAACGATTCGTCTGCATCATCCTCGTTATCATTCTCATCGCTGTTATTTTCCTCATCCTGCCGCGCATCATCATCGTTTGGCATTTCCTGCCGTTCGGGAGGTTTGCGCATTCGGTGAGGCAGCACATACACAGCCGCAGCCTCCATATCACCCGGCAGGACGTAATCCCTTCCGTCAAGCGCCGCCAACGCTCGGGACGCTTCCAAAAGATATATCTCCGCCCGATGACCGGCGCAAAAAGCCTGCGCGCACATCTGCGCCGCCAAATGAATCATGGCTTCGGAAACTTTCACTTGCGGCAACAGCTTGACCGCCGCAGCTAAATTTTCCCGCAGCGACTCCGTAGCTCTCTCGTAAGCGGCTGCAAAAGCTGACGGATTGCGACCGTAGCTGATTGCTCTGGTGATAATTTCCTTGCGAACTTCCGTATCTTTTTCGCACTGAACGTCGACATACATGCCGAAGCGATCCAATATGTGCGCGGGCAGAGTTCCCTCTTCCGGATTCATCGTGCCGATAACGGTGCAGGCCACATCATGGCGGCAGGAAATACCGTCCCGTTCTATCTGATTGAAGCCGGCGGCGTTGGCGTCAAGTACGGCTGTCAAAAGATCTTGCCGCAGCAGATTTATCTCGTCAACATAAATTACATTTCCGTCAGCACGCCCCAGAATTCCCGGCAGCAGTCTGCGTTCGCCGAAATTAACCGCATACTCGATATCTATGCTTCCGAAAAGCATATCTTCCGTAATGTTCAAAGGAATTTCAACCAGCTTGCGCGGAGCAATCAACTCCGCCGCACCGCGTGCCATAACGCTTTTAGCCGTACCCTTGGCGCCGCCGAGCAGCAACCCTCCGGCTTTCGGATTTACCAAAGCTGTCAACAAAGCTTTCTTGGCTGACTCCTGTCCCGCGACAGCAGCTAACGGATATACGACGCGGTTCAACATCAGACTCACTCCCCGTTCGTTTCCTGTTCCAAAAAGCTTTCCACTTTCTCCCAGTCAAGGACGCCTTCTTCAAAGGGTCGACGGCGCATACGATGAGGCAGCACCAGCTTGGCCGCCGAACGCACATCGTCGGCTGCGACCTCGCTGCGTCCGTTGAACGCCGCGCATGTCAAAGCCGTCTTGATGACCGTAATATCGGCGCGATGACCGTCCACGCCCAACTCTACCGCAAGTTTGGCAACAGTGGCAAGCGTTGCGTCTTTGATCTTAACTTCGTGCACCAATTCCCTGGCGCGCATAATCTTCTCCGCCAGCAGCATTTGTTCTTCGCGCCACTCACTGATGAAAGCATCGGGATCCTGCTCGTAAGCAAGTCGGCGTTTAATAACCTCTACGCGCTGTTCCGGTTCATGTTCACCGGTGACGGTGACGGATAAACCGAATCTGTCCAAAAGCTGCGGTCTGATATCGCCCTCTTCCGGATTCATTGTACCTACGAGCACAAAACGCGCAGGATGGGAATACGAAACGCCTTCGCGTTCGACAGTATTTATACCCATGGCCGCGGCATCCAAAAGCACGTCCACCACATGGTCATCAAGCAGATTTATTTCGTCCACGTACAGTATATTTCGATTAGCCTGAGCGAGGATACCCGGCTCAAATTTTTTCTCGCCGTGCTTAATGGCATGTTCTATGTCCAAAGTACCTACTACTCGATCTTCCGTTGCGCTGACAGGCAGTTCCACAACTTTCATTCCCGCCGATATGACGGGCAAAGTTTCTCCACGGCTTTCCCTGACGGCGCACTCGTCACAGTACATGCTTCTATCGCCCGGATCGCAGCCGAATTTGCAGCCTTGTACTGTCGGCAGCGCAGGAAGCAGTTCCGCTAAAGCTCTGACAGCGGTGGACTTGGCCGTACCTTTTTCTCCTTTTATTAAAACTCCTCCCAAAGCCGGATTGATAACGTTCAGAATCAATGCCAGCTTCATGTCCTCCTGCCCCACAATAGCGGTAAAGGGATAAACCGAATTTCTCTTCATACTAAACCTCCGCGCATATTTTGCGTTTTAATAATACACTAGCAATGATAAACCATATAGCAGATATACCCTCAATAGTTGCAGACAAAAAATCGATCAAAATTTTTCCGGATATACTGCGCGCGCAAGTTCTTCCACGCCTAAAGTCACATAATGGGAGAGCGCGAGGATGTGCGCCGACGGAAGCATGACCACGCTGTTGTTCCTGACAGCCTTTGTCGTCCGATAAGACGGATTTTCCAGCAACATTTTTACCTGCTCCCGCGCATCATGCTTGCCGTCATAATTCCAATCCATGACAACAAAAACATCAGGATCGAGCTTGACAATTTCCTCCTCCGACAACAAAAAACCGGTTGCGCGATGCAAAACGGAAATTGCGTCTGTGACCATAGCTCCGCGACAGATACTGCTGAAAGAACTTTTGGGACTGTAATACACTCCGTTTGTTCTGATCAGAACAACTCTCTTTTGTTCATCGTCTGGAATATCGCCTATTTTATCTCTGATTTCCTTGAGTTTAGCGTCCATTTGATGTACAAGTTCGGCTGCTCGCCGTTCTTCTTTTACCACCGCTCCTATTTCTATGATGGACTGCCTGATTTCAGAAAAATTTTTAGCAGTTTTGTAAACATACACTTTCAGTCCCAAGTCACGCAAACTTTGCACAGCCTCTGCTTTAACGAAATCCGGCACGATAACAAGATCGGGTTGAAAGGCCATTATCCCCTCGGCATTGTCTCCGCGAATTCTGCCTTTAATGCTCTTAGCGCGCTCGGCTACACAGGATATTCCCGGATCGTCCGCCAAATATGTCAAAGCGGCGATCCTCTCCTGCGAAACTAGATCCATCAGTATTTCATCCGTACTGACCGACGCGGAAATTATCCTCGTCGGTTTTTCCGCAAAGGAAACTTCGGCGCCGGTATAATCCTTAACCGTATAAGCAACCCTATCCTGCGTCATCACCGGTAAACCGCCGCAGCCGCAGAGGAAAAGAGCTGTCAGCAGCGCTGAAGCGATTACGATTCGTTTCCACCAAAACATATTAAGCTTCACTTCGCCGCTCCTTTCCGTGAATCATAATTTGAACCGCTCGATTCCGGGTAAATAATTACTTTCGTTCAGTTCCGCTTCTTTTAAAAACTTTTCTCATAGGTGAAAGAATAACGAAGCGGTAAATTTCTGTATTCGTAATTATTGAGCGCGTCTTCCCTGTTGAGCAAATTTCTGCCTACAAGTCTGAACGTATCGCTCGCCGTCGGTCTGTAGCAAAGAGCCAGGGTGAGATCGAAGCTGTCTTTAAGCTTATGGTCTTTGATCTTGTTGGAGGTATGCTCCAAATTGTAATACGCATCTTCCCTGGACAGATAAGAAAACGCTCTGGCTTCGGCATTGAATTTACCGTGACGATAATCCGCCGAAAGATTCACTATATACTTAGACGTATCCTGCACACGCTTGCCGTCGGATTTTGCTACCGGATCCTGCAAAGTAAGACCTGCCCCCCAAGTAAAGCTCTCGTTCAGTTTTTGCTTCCAGTTTATTTCCAACCCCAAATTCGTCCAACTGTCACGATTGCGCATAATATTTTCTCCGGAAGGAGTTTTATCCCAATAGAATTTGTCTTTGACCGTCATGTAAAAAATATCCGCGCTGACGCTTTTTCCGTCGTCTTCATATTTATAACCGGCCTCATATGACCAGCCCGACTGCGGTTTAAGATCTGTGTTTATCGTGTAATTATTGCTGTAATAAAAATTTGAGGACACAGCCGGCATCTGGAACGATTTACCTACATTAAAGTAATAATTGGACTTATCGTTGACCTTATAAACTCCCTGTACCTGCGGCAGAAGTTCAAAATCCTTGTCCTGCGCGTTAGATTTACTCAAATAATACTCGCGCAGACCGACTATGAACTCCAAATTCTCCGTAGGATGAAAATCATATGATTGGTAGAGAGAAAAACTGTTACGACCGTTGTAATTATATTTATCACCGCTGTAATTTTCCAAATCTTCTCTGGATAAAGTTGTCCCCAACACAAGAGAATCGTTGCGTTTGTTTAAAGCTATTGTCTTCTGCACATCAAAATTCAGATTATAACCCTTATAACTGCTGGGATTGCTGCTTGCCGGATAACTTTTGTCATAAACGTTATCCTTGGAAATGGTATTATATCCGGCAAAAATTTTTAAACCGGTATCCGCAGCGTTGTATGTAAGAGAATAATTATTAAACACCGTGTCGAAACTTCCCAGCTTTGTCATTTTCGGCTGAAAATTTTTATAATTGCCGGATTCGTATTGAACCTTGCTGTCGGTGCGTCCGTAACTGAACAGCAGATCCTTGCCTATATTGAAGTCGGCGTACAACTGATAGTTTCTTTTATTTTTTATATTGATCGCTGTGCCTTTTCCCGTAATACCCGGCATTACCGCATTGTAAAAATCTTTGCTCCAAGTCTTGCTGAAGCCCAGATTAGCCGCTCCGGCCGACACATTTACTCCTGCTTCATGTCCTCTGCTGCCGAATCCGGCATAAACATTTCCGTGCGCTGTGTTTTCTCCGGAAGGTTTTTTAGTAATAATATTGACCACACCGCCCATGGCTTGCGGTCCGTAGAGCACCGAACCTGCACCCTTGACTATTTCAATACGCTCAATTTGCTCAACAGGGACGCTGCTCAGAGTGGCGTTATTCATAAAAGTACAGGGATTGCCGTTCACCAAAACCAGCGTTCCGTTATCAATGCCTCTCATCCTCACTCTCGACATCATTCCGCCGTAGTCGCCGCCATCTTCCTGGTATGTGTGCACGTTCATCTGTCCGATATTTTTTACCGCTTCAAAAACATTTGCATAACCGCCTTCTTTGATTTCTTCTTTGGAAATCAGTCTGACATTGGCCGGCACATCGACTGCATTCTTCGATGTTCTGGTAGCTGTAACGATAAACTCGTCCAAAACGTATTCTCCCGGCGCGGAAGCAAGTACGGGCGCTGCACTGAATATAATACTCCCCGCAACCGCAATTGCCGCCACATTATTTTTTGAAACTTTCTTCATACGACACCACTCCCAATCTTTATTTCTTTTTCCTGCAACAACCGCCTTGTCGTCTCCGCGGCAACGCTGACGAAAGAGGAAAACTTTTTCGCTTTATAAACCTTCCGCCAAAGCGCAGGCCGCGCCGTAAGCTACAGTAAATTGCGGATATTCCAGAACATTCACGTCGGTGAACAGTTCATCGCCGATAGCTTCCGCCAAGGCGCTGTTATTGGCAGAACCTCCGTCCAAATAAACATTGCCCGGATCTTCGCCGCCGACCATTCCGGCTATACGCCTGGCTATGGATTCATGCAGTCCTTTGATAACCGATTCTTTAGGCGTACCTTTGGCGAGCAGGGACACTATTTCGCTTTCCGCAAACACGACGCAGGTGCTGTTGATGGAAGCGGCAGCTTCCGCCTTGTCGGACAAATCCGCAAACTCGTAAATGGACGTGTCAAGAATACGCGCCGCCATCTCAAAAAATCTTCCCGTTCCGGCAGCGCATTTATCGTTCATTTTAAATTCCGCCAACCCGCCGCTGTCGTTCACCTTGATAATCTTGATATCCTGTCCGCCTATATTGATGATCGTATCCGCTTCGCCGCCGCTTAATTTATACATACCGAAAGCGTTAGCCGACACTTCGTCTATCAGCTTGTCGGCATCCTTTACAAGATTTTTACCGTAACCCGTAGCAGCAACGCCTGCTATTTCATCCCGTGTAAGCTGCAACTCGGACAACGCTTCACCGATGACCTTCTTGGCGATCAGCTCCTGTCCCGGAGCGGTAGGCACGGCCTTATGCCACACCAGGTTACCGTCACGCACCAGCACAACTTTAATAGCCGTGCTTCCCAGATCGATTCCCACATAATATCCCACCGAAAAATCCTCCTATAATGTTTTGCTGAACGCTTCCAGCCTGGTTAAAATATTTTGACTGTCTTCCTTGCCGTAATCTGTCTCTATTTTTAAAAACTTCAAGCCTCGCTGCTTGAGCTTTTTTTCGATTGTTACAGCTTCAATGTCATACGGATGGCAGCCTTTGAGCAAATTGAAAATCACGCCTTTGATGCCATAGGTCTCCGTTACGCGAATGATATTGTTGACTCTCCTGTCATTGTCGGCAAAAGTCGGGCATACGCACGCCTTATGATAGCGTTCACCCAACGCGCGCAACATTCCGTATTCAGAATGCTCGTTTAAAGCCACGCCCCCCGGCAGTATTCTTTCCGACGAGCAGATATCATCCGCCGCCACCGTCATCCCCGCCTGTTCGATGAGATGCAGCAATTTCAGATTGGGAAAAACTATGGGCGAGCCGGCGACAAAAACTTTTCCCTGCCGCAATGGGCAGTCCGCGTCAGCCAACTTGTCCAAAACATTGAGCAGATTGCTTCTCCACCGCGTGAAGCTGTCAAGAAAAAAGCTGTTGGTTATAACCGTATACCAAACGCCGGCAATTTTACCCGTGCGCTTCATTTCGTTGAGTTGCGTCAAAGCCGCCCACAGTTCCGTGAATTTGTCGATCGATGCCGCCAGCTTTTTCCTGTCCGGTTTTTTCCCGGTTATTTTCTCCAAATGCCTCTGTAAAGCTGTAATTTCTTCCAACCAACGCCCCTGCGCTCTTTCTCCGTTTTTAATGTGCGGCAGTTCCAAATAGTGGATATTTTCTTCCGACCGCCCCATGATTTCCGGAAGCTTCACCACCCAGTCGCAGGTAGTGGGCAGCAGCACTGTCTTATAAGCGGCGAAACTTTCTTCCTGAAGGTCGAAGCTACCTATAAAAGCTTTCAGCATGGGACACATAAGCACGGGCAAATATGCGGCAGCCACACGCTGTACGGATTGAGAACCGCTGCACAGTTTCACCGGATGCAAATCAAAAGCGTCCACCAGCTCCAACGGCGCGTGTATGCAGAATAACCCCGCTAAAGGTTTGCCCACTCTTTCCCGCAGCGCGGCGGAAGTGCAGGGAGTGCCGAGCAGCCCCAAAAAATATTCGTATTCCGGAAGATAATCGCTGCGCTTCCGTAAGAGTTCCGCCTCTTCTCCGTACTCCGCGGCAACTTTTTCCTTTATCTTGGCGTATCTTTTTTCGCGCCGTTCGTCACTTATCTCTTTCACCGACATTTTTTCTACCGTCCTTCTTCAGAAGTCTTTTTATCAGGCCTGCCTTTGAGGAAACCAACAGCTTCCTTGAAAAGAATTTCAGCGCCAGCACTTCGTTCTCAGGGCACGAGCACACGCATCTTGTACAAAGAAGGCACTCGTCCGTCATCACGTTGCCGCTCTCCACAGCATCGCTCACTTTCCTGATATCCATAGGGCACACGCGGCTGCAATTACCGCATCCGCTGCAATACGCGGCATTCTTTTCAAATTTCCAAGGACTCAACTTCCTGCAGATTTGAATCAGCGGAAGCATAGGACATACCAAGCAAAAAAATCTGTCCTTGAAAAAACTGCCTGTAACGGTTACAGCGGCAGCCAAAATTCCCGTCACTGAAACTAAAAAATTCACATAATTACTGAAATCCAGCCAAACAGTTCTGTTATCCAGCGTGAAAAACGGCATGATGATCCTGGCAGGACAGATGCGGCAGAAGAAATAAGAAAAATCTCCGCCCAAAATTTTTGCCGTCAAAAGAAACGGCAGCAGCAAAATCCCCGCCAAGAAAATATATTTTACCGGTTTAAGCAAATCCAGCACACGCGGCGACAGCTCCGACTCACGCACTCCCAACCCACGACGCAACCCTGCCAGCATATCCTGAACCGTTCCGAACGGACAGATCCATCCGCACCACAATTTTGATAAAGCAAGAGCCGCGACGATAAAAGCCACACTCCAAAGCATATTCTTCAACCCGATATAGGTAAATACTTTGTCAAAAGCTCCGATACCGAAAATGCCGACACGCTGCAGCAACATTAAAAAGCAGTAGCCGCCGCAGCCGCCGACAAAGGGACAGGAAAAGCACGGCAGGGCGTAACCTAAATGAATGCCGATCCTGCCTCCGTAAGTAAGCAATACAAAACTGACTGCCTGCACCCATAGTCTAAGTTTATCTGCCGTCATCCGCAGTTTTCCTCCTATACAAAACAACTCCCGCCGCCGTAAGCGCGACAGCCGCCAAGAACAAAGCTGTTCCCTGCGTTCTGCTGCTGTACATATAACGCGGCTGCTCCACATCCGCAGTAAACGTAGCCGTATAAAATTCCCCGGCGGAGAGTTTGCTGCGCAAAGCAAATGTTTTGCGCGTCGAACGATTGTCGTCAGTCAACGCGAACTTTGCCGCCGGTGAAAACCTGTAAATAAATGCGCCGTTCTTCTCCACGGAAATTGTCGCTTCTTCCGCTTGCCCGACAGCGTCAAAAACGTCGCAGACAGTTTCCGGAGCAATATCGCCTGCATATTCCAACCCAATTTCCGGATTCATCCTGTCACGCTGCAGAAAAAATCTTCGGGGAACAGCAGCGCCGTAAGTTCCGCCGCTCCTGAATCCCTCCTTGTTCCATGCATCGCCGTAAAGAGTAAAGTCGCTCTGCGCGAATGCAGACCCTTCGGCAGCAGCCAGCTCCGCTACAACAGTACAGACAGCGCTGACCGGAGATTCGGCGCGTACATAAAGAATTTCCCTCCGCTTATCGTCAAGCTTCTTCTCCACAACCAGCGGAAAATATTTTTCTTCACCTCTGCGCTCTTTAAGCCACATACCGACACGAAGAGAATGCTGCAAAGCGCTCGGCAGAGATTCCTTGCCGCGCATCAGGACAACTTCCCGCTCAGCGCTGCCGTCAAACGCGTAACGCGTCCTCTCCTCAGCTTGAAGCCAAAATATATCCGCAGCGGCAGCTGTACAGCAAACATGCAGCAGCCATAAACAGTACAAACTCACCGCGATTTTTTTCACGTTCGCCGTCATCACTGACATCACCTCACCAGCTCCATCCGATACGCGCTACTTTTTCAGCAGAACGCTCTGTTGTTTTGCGCGCCGCAACAACTCCCGCAAATCGTCATAATACAATTCGTGAACTATATATTCGGGCGCCGCGCAGGCAATCAGCTCCGACAGGCCGCAAGCGGAAAAATTCCTGTGCTGGTCTATTCTGACGATATGCTCCATAATTTCTTTGAAGTCCACGTTATCCGGCAATCTTCCTGCGTACGCCGCCCGGTATTTACCGGAAAGAGAACAATTCAGATGTATGCCCTTGATAAGACTGCGTAAATCTCCCAGAGCGTCCAGCCTGCGCAGGATGTAGGCAACGCCTTCCTGTTCGCTGCTCAGATTTATCTCCGTGTTCATCAAGTGTCCGGTATCGAGCATTATGCCGGCATTCGGCATATCCACTCTCCTGAAAAATTTTTCCGCTAAAGCGGGATCCGTCAACCTCAGACCGGGCCACCACAAATTTTCAAAAAGTAATTTCACATGACGCGGAATGCAATCTTTAACTTCCTCAATAACTTCTGCCGTCGCATTCACAACATCCTGATCGGTATATTTGAATTCGTAGGAAAAAATCTCCGCCAGGCCGGCGTGGCTCACGTGCCACACCAAATATTCCGGCTCTGCAGTCAAAGCTGCGCCGATATTTTTCCTTATAACTTCAAGCCACTCTTCCTTGCCGGATGCTCCGCCGAAATATTCCCTTCTTGCGGCAGAATTCTTGTGATTGACTGCGAGTTCTGCCGTATCATTCCGCCAAAAATCCAGCCAGTAGGGCCAATATTTCAGATGCACGCCCACCGTTCTGTTCTTATACTCCGCGTCCGGAGCCTCCGCAGAATATACATACAGTTCCATTCCGTCAAAGCAGCTGTCTTTGAAATATCCCTCTATCCCTCCGGGATAGGCTTTAATTTCCTTATCGTAGCCGTGTATCGGACAAAAATTTATGAGTTCTTTCATGCCTGTGTGCCCTCATTTACACTTCAAAATCTGTCGAATCGCGCTGCGCTTAAGAGCGCATTCACTTTCATAAGCCTGCTTGCGGCCGCTGCCGTACCATCTTGCAAAACAGCCTCCGCCGCACAAAGAGAAATCGCGGCAATGTCTACAGAAGAGCATCGCTTCGCGTATCCTGCGACGCACCGACTGAACTTTTTCCGCGGCGATTCCCTCAGTCACATTGCCTATGTAAAAATCTTCGTTTCCTATCAGGGACGAACAGGAATAAATATCTCCCTTGGCATCGACGAAAGCGGCTTCTCCGTTCATGGCGTAGCAGTGTCCGAATTCATAAGAGGAATTATGTCTTAAAACTTCCGCTCTCTCCTGCTGCGAAATGCCAATCTTATATCCTGCCTGAACGCTCAACGCATCGTTGCGTGCAAAAACTTTTTCCATGGCGCTGTTCATCTGCGCTTCCGTCGGCGGCGCCAACCCGGCTCCGCGCCCCTGCCCGCGCAAGAGATCGAAACCCAGCCTGCGCACATTGCCCAGGAAATAGGCGAATTCCACCACACCCGGCAGTTCGTCAACGTTCTCTTCCGTCACCACGCAAGTAATGCCGCAAAGAATATTATTTTGGCGCAGCACGTTGATTCCCCTGACGGTGCTTCCGGTAGCGCCGTCGCCGCCGCTTGTCAGCCTCAGCTTGTCGTTGACGGCAGGTCTTCCGTCCAGGCTTACGCCTATGGCTATTTTGTTTTTATAAAGATAAGCGGCTATCGCATCGGTAAGCAAAGAAGCGTTGGTTTGAATCCTCAGATCCGCGTTGATATTATGCTCACGCACCCAATCGGTAACCGTCTGCAAACATTCAAAATTCAACAGCGGTTCGCCGCCGCTGAACTGAATAATAAAACGCTCGCCGCTCTCAGCGGCAAGCTTCACCGAACGCAAAGCAGTTTCCGCGCTCATTTGCCTTTGATCATGCTCGGACGCATAACAATATTTGCATGCAAAGTTACATTTTCCGGTAAGACTCAGTACGAGAAATTTTATTTTTACACCGTCCAAACTCACGTCGACACCTCGCTCAATGTATTCCTACAGCTTCAGAAGAAATGCTTTTGCATCCTGCGGAGTAAATAGAGAAAATAGGGCGTTCCCAGCAAAGCAGTCATGACTCCCACTCTTATCTCTGCCGGAGGTATGATGACCCTGCCCAAAGAATCGCAAAAAACCAAAAATACGGCTCCGCCCATAGCACTGGCCGGCAGCAAAACTCTATGATCGGGGCCTAAGAGTATACGCATCATATGCGGAATCACCAAACCGACAAACCCGATATTTCCGCTTACACACACGGAGGTGGCCGTGATGACGGCGGCTATGAACAACAACACCATCCGATATTTAGTAACCGGCATCCCCACAGCTCTGGCTTCCGTTTCTCCCAAAGCCAAAATATTGAGATGGCGAGCCAACAGCATCAGCGCGGCTATTCCCGCGATTATCGGCCCGACCGCCAGTTCCACATGTTCCCAGCGACGATAATCCAAACCGCCTACCATCCAAAACAAATACTGCTGCAATTTTTGCTCATTCATGAAAGTCAGAATCCCGGAGGTTATCGCGCCTAAAAGCATGCTCACTGCCACACCTGCCAAAAGCAGCGTCATCACCGGAATCTTGCCGTTGCGCATAGCCAAGAAAACCGTTAAGCTCACTGCCAAAACACTGCCGGCAAAAGCAAAAGCCGACATGGAAAACATGCCGGTCACAGAAAACCCTAAAGCTATGGACAGAACCGCGCCGGTCGCGGCGCCGGAAGAGATTCCCAAAAGCCCGGGATCTGCCAAAGGATTGCTGAACACACCCTGCATAACCGCTCCGGAAATCCCCAAAGATGCGCCCACTAAAATTCCTACAAGCATCCGCGGCATCCTGATATACCAGATGACTGCGTTCTGCTCCGCGCTGCAGCTCCCCATGCCCCACGGCAGCCCCAAATTGTCCGCCAACACTGCCAACACATTTTTCACGGGAATATTTATTTGTCCGAAAGTAAGAGAAAGAGCCGCGACGCAAACAAGTAAACACAGCAACGCCGACAGCGCTGTCCCTTTATTTTTATGACACAGCATTGCGCTCACCTCAAAGAAAATTTACTTAAACTCCGACAGATTTTACTTCGGCGAGAGTTTTTTGAATAAAAAGCTTCCAAAGCAGCTGTTGGATATGCGCGCTACCCCTGATCCCCATGAAGGGATAGCTTATGAGCAGCACGTCTTCCTTGGCTGGAAACGCCAACGTCAGCACGGAACAATTTTCGTTGCCGCGACGGCGCAGCAGAGAAGCTTCACTGCTGCTGCCAACCAGAAGCAAATCCGCAGCCTCCGCAAGTAACTCGCTTATTCCGACTCTATTCTCTTCCGCCGTGAAAATCTCATCCGCCAACGAACAATATTCGGCGGAAATTTTCTGATGACAAATTACCGTGAGCTTCCCCGTATCCATCCACTCGCTCCGCAGCGCTTCCGCAAAGCACAGCGCCGCTGTTCCCGTTGCCGCAACAACGGTACGGTCAAACCACAGGCTTCCCCAAACGCAGCGAATATCGCCGTTGCGTTGTTCCAAAGCTCTCCGTTCCTGCTCGCATTCCGCCAGCACATCATCGAGCTTTGCTGCCGGCAGCGCGGCATTAATCTTCTCCAGCCATCTTCGGGTGCCTTCGATGCCGTAAGGCACTCCCGCCGTCACAAAATCATTGCCGTACCGCTTCTTCAAATATGTTGCCGCGCTCAGTCCCAACTCTTCATGACAAACTATATTGAGCTGAGCCGACCCTATCCGCTTCAAACTTTCAATATCGCTGCCGCTTCCCGCCGTACAGTTTACCGTGTAACCGGCTTTCGTCAAAATCCGGCATAATTCTTTTCTGTCCTCAACGCCGTTGTAATAAAAATCGCTCAATCCTAAAAGATTTACGCTGCCCTTTTTTATTTCCGGCGCAGCGTCGGCAATTTTTTCCAAAACACTGATGCAGGCGCGCCCATAACCTTCGGCAAAACCGCCTATAAGACCGCCGCAGTCCATGGTGACGCACGGAAACGGCAAATTCATTTTTTTGACTATGCCGGCGACATCATCACCGATAAGACTTAAGGAACAACTGTTTTCTATGAATAAAAGTCCCGGCCTGCGTCCCTCATCCGCCAACCGCTGCAAAGCTTTGGTAAGATACGGTTCCGTTCCGTAAACGACAGCGTTGTTGTCTGGCTGAGATCCGGAAAATCTCCCGGCAATATTAAAATCTGTGTGTTCAAGATGCCGCATAGCGTAAAAATAACACCACATAGGCCCGTTGGCTAAAATATCGGCGTCAGGAATCCCGGCGCAAAAAGCTGCCGCTCCCGTAAGCGCACATGTATCCGTGCTTTCGCAAACATCACTCCATCCGACTCTAGGCATAGATTATCCCTCCACCGGTCATCCTGCTGCACAAAGCGCGGTAAATGACTTCCATAATCTCGATTTCTCCCGCGACGCCCACCTTGGGAAGCATGGGAAGAAAAATTTGTTTCGCCGTTCTGTCCTGCAATTCATGCGTCGTCAGAATAAGTTCGGCCTCACTTATGATTTTTTCTCCGTCCACACTGTCGTAAACAGGCGCGCTGCTGCACTGTTTTATCGCGTCGTGCATTTCGGCGCGTGTTTTTTCGTCATAGGCGTCCAGTAAAACCACACCTGCAAGATCAAGTTTCAAAAATTCTATTATCTCCAAAATCACCGCCGGGTTAAAATACATCAGCCAGCGCCCGATGCACAAAACCGTTCTTTTATTTTCGGTCACCGCCAAAAACCTGCCGACGCACTCCCGCAGTCTCCGCAGTTCGCCGTCCCTGACAGCGGCTACTTTTTCTTCGCAGCGCAAAAGCTTGCCCACTTCAAGCAACCATTTTTCCGTATCAGCCGTCCCGACAGGATAAACGCCCTTAATATATTTAACGTCATAGCTCTCCTGCAAAAAAGCGGCCAATTTTTCCAATCCCGCTCCGGTCAATCCTCTGCCGCCTAAAACTATGGCAAACTCCGCCCGCGGCAGTTCACGAATTTCCTTCAAGGACATATAACCGGGAAATTGACCAATGACTTTGACGCCCATGTACCCAAGCAGTCGAGTCACCTCGACGGCGTAGTGACCCCATGGCCCGCCGTTATCGCCCAGCAAAACTGCCGTACGCGCTTCCTTAGGCTGAGGCTCCGCAAATCTTTTTAAAACAGCCGTAGCCATTTCAAAATATCCCTGATAATATTCGCCGTCCAAAAAACCGTAGCAATCCACCGTCAGAACGGGAACGGCATGACGCTGCTCCGCTTCTACGGCAACGGACTCCACATCGTCGCCGATGACTCCGGCCACGCAGGAATTTGCAATAACAATACACTCCGGTTGGTATTTTTCCACGGCAAAATCAATACATCTGCTCAGTTCGTCAGCACCGCCGAAAATAGAGTGCTTCTCCTGTAAACAACTGGACAGCAGCGGCACGGTTCGTTTGCTTTCCGCCTTGCTTTCAGCGAGCGTACTGTAATGAGAATTTATGTCCATGCTTCGAGCAACGTGACTGCAAGCCTTCGGACTGTGAAAAATGACAACAGTTCCCTCACAATACGCTACGGCGCGCCATACTCCGGGCATACTGCAGCTGCAGCTCTTTCTTGCCGCGATAAATCTTTTCGTTTTAATTCCCATATTTTGCCACCAAGGCTTCCAACTCTTCAAAAGCCATCGGCATCGGCACCGATAACTCGTCGTTTTCCATGACAGTCGTCGCAAGCGCGCGGTAAACGTCCGCCTGAACACTTTCCGGAGCGTATTGCAGAACTGTCTGTCTGTTGTTTTCCGCTTTATTGACGACAACGTCCCGCGGAACGAAAGCAACCAACTTTGTGTTAAGACGTTCGGCGAATTCCTCCAGCAAATCTTTTTCCCCCGGAGTATTTCTGCTGTTGCCGATAATGCCGCCCAATTTCACACCGCCGCGCAAAGCAAAACGTTTGACACCCTTAGCGATATTATTGGCTGCATAAAGGCTCATCAGTTCACCGGACGAAACTATATAAATATCTGTCGCATATCCTTCGCGGATCGGCACGGCAAACCCGCCACAAACCACGTCGCCCAGAACGTCATACAAAATCACATCTTCATCTTCTATGACACCCAAAGAGTTAAGCTTTTCCAAAGCCACAATTATGCCGCGTCCCGCGCAGCCGACACCCGGTTCCGGTCCTCCGGCCTCAACGCATTTGATCCCGTTGTAACCGAAATGCACGATATCTTCCGCGCTGACATCTTCCTTATCACGCACGCAGTCCAATACCGTCTGTCCGCAAATCTTGCCTAATAACAAACGCGTGGAATCGTTTTTCGGATCACAGCCGATCTGACATATTTTGTAGCCCTGCTCGCTCAGCGCCGCGGAAACGTTGGCCGTAGTAGTAGATTTCCCTATGCCGCCTTTACCGTAAACAGCTATTTTTTTCATAATCCTTAACCTCTGCAAGTCTTCCTGAACACAAAAGCAAATACATATAATAACTTATATAGAATATATACGGATAAATTTTAAACTATATACCTGCTTTATAGTCAAGTTTTAACTTCCGAGCGGCAACCTCGCTGCGACAAAAATAAAAATACCCCGGAGAAATTTCTCCGAGGTATTTTTTTATTTACCGGCAGCGCAATGTCCCTTTGTTTCGCCGCTCATTATCCTGCGATATATTTCGTGCACTTCCTTACTGCTGCTGCCCTTTTCCAAAGCGCTTTTTACATGAACCATAGCAGTGCGGTACTTGGCGTGAGCTTCATCCTTGGGAATGGACGCGATATCCAGCGGATCATGTTCCATAATGCGTTTGAATAAAGCGTGAATCTCCTCCGATGTTTTACCAGCTTTTTTAGCAGCCTCAACATGTTTCATCGCGCTCTCGTAGCGTTTCTTGCCGTGCGGATCCGTCGGCACTTCAAATTTGGCGTGTGTGCAAGTCATAAGTATCTCCTCCTTTACCTTGGTTCCTGCAATTATAAACCATATTCCTGGAACATTGTCAAGCATCCGTATCACAGTCGCTCCGAATTATCTTTTGAAAATCCGGAACCACTTCAGTAACGAGAGCGTTATGCGCGCAAAGTCCGTATCTGCCGAACGCTTCCGTACTGTCCTTAATCACCGATAGTCAATGCAGCTTTTGAAAAATAATCCTGTTGAAAAGCAGCTGCCAACTCCTCAGCATTTCCTCCTGATTTTTCGGCGTTTCTTTTTCAGGCTCCACGCCGAAAGACGCAGCCAGTATGTTTAAAAGTTCTTTTCCGGCGCCACCAGTTTCCTCCGTATCGATCAGTTGCCAAAGCTTTTGATCCAACAAATGGATATACAGAGAAGTGTACGTCAGGAGAAGGGGATCCTTGGCCGCTCTTTCGGCTTCTATAAGATAAAGCGGTTTAGTTATCTTCGGATCCTGTTCCTGATAAAGTTGCCAAACAACTTCCGGTGTCACGCCGAAACGTTTCCATCTACGGAAAACATCGTGCTGCAACTTAGGATTCAGTCCGGATTGTTTCTCCAAAGCGCGCTTCACAGCCTTGACGACCACTTTCCCTATAAGTTCTCCGAGTTTGGAATGCTTGCCGGCGCCCTCAAAATACAAGGGGCTTTCACTGTTGGCGATGATAATCGTCTGATCCGTTCCCGATCCTGTGGCCAGCCCGCTGGAATAATTGCTGCCCGCCATTAATTCTTGGATGGCGGCCGTCTTAGCCTCCGTGCACGTCACTAAAGCGCGTGCGACAGTTCCCTCAGGCATATCGCAGTCCAAAAGCAGCATGATATTTATTGTCCCCGGCTTATCCGGTTTCTCAACGGATCTGTAATAATTTGCCGGATCTCCCACTCGTCCTCCATTGGTTTCTATTCCGCCGGTCACGATCGCCGAAACGGTAAGCTCCTTGTAGGAAGCTGTTTCCACCACGGCGTTCTCCATGCTGGCGGCTGTCCCCATGCCGCTTACTTTTTCAGGATCCAAAGACAACCTCTCCGAAATCAGCCGCATATGTTCGACGTAAGTATCCGCCAGCATCTCACAGGGCATTCCCTCTCCCTGTTTACCGTCATGATTATATACGGCAGTATAATCTTCATGATAACCGCCGTTATAAACCGAAGTGCTCAGTATCTTGCGTTTTCCTTTGAAAAAAATGACTATACTCTTATCATAAAGAAAAGCTTCGTCCCCCGTTGAAAATTTAAAAATACATTCCGACATAGCTTACGACTCCTCAAGTTTTAATGTGTAATCGTTGTGTTCGCATCTCCGCCTGTCGTCAGATTTTAAACTATATAGCTGTTATATTGTCAAGAAAAATACTTAGCATTTGTTCCGCGGAAAAGTCCGGCTACAAAATGGTTATCCTGCCCTCGACGGCGCTGTCCAAACGCTGATTACGCAAAAGATATTCCTCCAAAACATTGCGCCCAGAAGTGGAAACGATTCTTTGAGGTCCATTCTTTTCCGTTTCCTCCGGAGTAATGCCCAGATTTTTAGCCATATTCAAGTAGTGGTATTCCTGCAAACCTACGGTAAAAATATCTTTGTCCTTTACGGATTTTTCGTTAAAAGTCAGCTCCAACAAATTTTTGCCGCTTCTGTCGTAGCACATCCGCAGTCCTTTAGAAAATTGATAAAACTCGCTGTGCGCTCCCTGCCACACTTCGTCGCGCACCATATAAAGCAGCATCCTGCGCAGCTGTTCGCCGGTTACGGTGATCATGTGCACCGCTTCTTCAAAAGGAAAACATTCCACAAGGCTGCTGTAAAGTACCAGAGGGCCCATAGCAGGAGTACGGATACTGCCCGAAGCCATCAGCATGATATCCAGCCGGAGGCTTTTCTGAAGAATATCCGCGAACAAATTCCCCAACTCTGTTTCCCGATTGCGCTCCGGATGTGTAAGCTGTCGGCGCAAACGAGTCACTGTCCGCTGATATTTTTTATCGGTCTGCGCCTTATAATTGTCGATAAGTTCTTCTATCGCAGCGTCCCGGGCGCACGTTTCATCGCTTATCGGCACGATTTTCCATTTGCAGTCCGCAACGCAGTTGTTGTGTGTGTCCACAAGCAAATCGAACCGTCCTATTTGATTCGTTCCCATACCGGCCTGTACAATTTGGATATTATTCACCACGGCGGGCGCGTCCGGCACCGTATGAGAATGTCCTCCGATTATGACGTCCACGCCCCAGGCGGGATCCAGTTTCTCCGCCAGCTTCTTGTCCTCTTCAAAGCCGATGTGCGTAAGCAGCACCGTAAAATCTATATCCACCGTATTGTAAACGCTGCAAATTCTTCCGACCTCTTCGGCGGCCTCTCTTACGTCCACAAAAGATCCGATTAAATTATCTTTCTTCGTCTGTGACAACACTTCTTCCGTAATGATACCGATAAACAGTATCTTCATGCCGTCCACTTCCATGATCACATACGGCTCGAACAAGCGCGCGTGATTGGTGCGAATATAAAAATTAGCGTTGATAACGGGAAATTTAGCGCATTTTTCCAAAAAAAGCAGATGCGCTATACCGTAGTCCGTTTCGTGATTGCCGATACTCACAACATCCGGCGCCAACGCGTTCATAATCTCTATCGTACTCAAGCCTTGGAATTCGGAATCTATCACGGAACCTCTGAACATATCCCCGGCTATGCAATACAAAGTATGCGGCTCTTCCTGACGAACTTTGCTCACATAACCTGACAGCATACTTACTCCGCCTATGAGTTCCTCATCGATCTTTTCCGCTAAAAAATCCCCGTGCATATCGTTGGAATGCAGCAATACCAGCTTTTTATAACGTCCCATCGCCTTACAAGCTCCTATTATAATTTTTTAATGCACACTCTAAGAATTTTATAACTGCAAAATTCTTTTTATGCTTAATCCTCAGCATTATAACCTGAAACACTTCCACGCCCTAATTATAAAACACATCGCGCCTTTCGTCAAAACAGAGCCGTCTTAAAAAGTTGTCTCTACGCCATGCTTTCAGCTTATAGCAACGCTGCCGCCCGGTTGTTGCTGAAGTCCTCCGCTTTTTTTGTCGCCATAAATTACCTTTCCTTGTCACAATATTGCCTGAACAACTTTATTGTGTGCGGAAAAGTAATTTTTTACATAACAATCGTCGCGCACCCGCAGCGCGGGCGGCAAACAGCTTTTGCCCTCGTAAATAATCGGCGGAAGCGCGTAAAGTGAAACTGACCGAGAAATCTCCCTGCCCCATGGACGGCAGTGAACGGGAGTCGCAGCGCTGCTGCCCACAACCTGCTGATTACAAAACAGCAGGTTAGGAAAATTAAAAACCCCGGACTGATGTCCGGGGTTGTTTTTTACTGGAGCTGCTGACGGGACTTGAACCTGCGACCTGCTGATTACGAATCAGCTGCTCTACCAACTGAGCTACAGCAGCAATTTGAAATTTTGCGAAAAAATTCTTTTCTCCGCTTACACCTGCGTCTCCTTGGCGGCTTCCGCGCGCGCAGCGGCGATTTCGGCTTTGGTTCTGCGCTTTCTCACCTTTTTTATGCTGTTGATACCGGCTTTCTTGATAACCTTGATCAGCTCCGATATGATATGCAGTTCATCGGCCGAACAATCCTTCAACAGTTCCGACATCTCGTTGCAATAGATCTGCTCGCTGCGCTGAATGTTATCGCACAGCAGCTCGTCCACGGACACGTCCAAAACATTGGCAAGGTGTATTATAGTCGGCAAGCCGAGTTTGGTGTTGCCGGTTTCGATGTTGCTGATATGCGGTGTGGATAGACCGGTGAGCTGGGCAATTTTGCCTTGCGTCATACCGTTGCGCGTTCTGGCCGCTTTTATTCTCAGCCCGATAGCTTTATAATTTATATCCAACGCCACAAACTTCCTTTCAAATCAACTATTCATAGATTATAAATTAAAATTACTTAAAATGCAATACTAAAAAAATGCAATCCGCTGAAAGTCCGCAAAATTCATTTTTATTTTACAAGCTGCCGCTCTTGAGCAGCGGAACGGTAAGGCTGCCCTGAGGCATCAGAACAATCTTGTAATCTTCAGGGACGTAACGCTCCGCCAATTTTAAGGCTTCCTCGACAGAATCGACGGCGGCCTCGAACAACAAATCTTTCGCCAGTTTTTTATCCAAAGCGGACACCAAAATGAACCGGGCTTTCTTCATCAGCCTGGTCACGGCGAAAGCCTTGTGCGCTCCTATGACAAAATTTTCCTCCAGCTTCGCTTTGATCGCGTCCGGCGACGGGTTTTCCCGCAAAGCTTTCTCAAGATTGGCGCTGCCGCTTCCTTCTTCGCACTCGCCGATGATAATCACGACGCCGCCCTCTTTTACGGCGCACCAGGCGTTGTCCATCGTCTTTTGCAGCTGGTAGATATTGATGTCTTTGGGATAGCCGCCGCAGCTTGCGATGACGACATCGGCGGGAGCTTCTATCTCCGCGCCGTAAACCTGATCCACAAACTTACACGCTTCCAAATGAGCCTGTCGCCAATCGCCGGCGAAAATCCTGAGAAAATTCTTCTTGGCGTCCAAGACAACATTGAACAAAAACAGTCGATGTTCCGCGGCGAATAAACTCACGCCCTCCATCTGATCTTCGTAAACGGGATTGCCTGCCAGTTTTCCGAGTTTCGCTTCCGGATGCATCATCAGGCTGTGATTTTTGCGTACTGTTTCCATTGCGGCCACACCCGGCAAAATCGCTTTGCGTCCGCCGCCAAATCCGCTGAAAAAATGGTGCACGATAGAGCCTGTCAGAATGACCAGATCGACGTCACAAATCAGTTTGTTTAGCATCACCGGTGTACCGAAAGACGTTTCTCCGAAATATTCAAAGTCTTCCGCCTTATTGCAGTTGCTGTTATACATGGGTAAGCGCGCCGCGACGTCTTCGCCCACGGCGACGCGCATTTCTTCTTCCGTCATGTCGCGGTGAGTTCCTAAAGCAAAAACTATGCGCATGTCTTCATCTTTAACGCCAAGCTTATTCATTTCGTCCACTAAAAGCGGCATAAATTCATGACTGTTGGCTACGCGCGTGGGATCATTGCAAATAAACGCCACCTTGCAGCCGGGCTGTACCAATCTGTCTAGGGGCTCTTCTCCCACAGGATGATACAAAGCGTCCAACACGGCTTGCCTGAGATCCGGCAGCGTAGGAAATTCGGCAACTTTCACTTCGCCGATAACTTTATCCGCAGGTACGGAAAAATTTTTGTACCCATGACCGTATTTATAAGAACATTGCAACATATTCATAAGCCACCTCCGCGTCGATAAAAATCACATAAAATTCTCCACGACTACATTGTACCACAACAAAATATTTTTCAACTCATTTTTTCGGCAGGGACAGCAACGCTACCGTTAAAATTATCGCTCCCATACCGAAAAGATCCGGCCAAGTAAGCTCCGTTCCCAAAAGCAATACCATGAAGATGATCGAAGCCAGCGGTTCCGCGCAGGAAATCAAACTTGCCTTAGTCGGTCCTATAATCTGCAAACCGCTCAAATACATGGCGTAGCTGAGAATAGTAGCTCCGAAAAGCAAATATGTCAGTGCTGCGGCAGCGTAAATATCCCACGTTCCGTAAATTGTAAAAGGATTACGCCACAAAATCAAAAAAACTCCTGAAAGTAGCTGCCCCCAACCGATAACCGTCGTCGTGGAAAAGCGCTGCAGCATTTCCACCGGCATCACCGTATAGTATGCGTAAGTCAAAGCGGAAATAATACCTACAACCAAAGCGGCAGGAGAAATAGCCAGACTGTCGCTCCTGCCGTGAGTGGAGATGAGAAACACCCCTGTCATCGCGCCGCAGATTCCTATAATTTCTCTGAGTTCCGGCATTTTTTTCTTGCGCCACGCCATCCACAGCATAATATAAATCGGCGCCGTATACTGCAAAACTGTAGCCGTAGCCGCGTTGCACAAAGCTATGGTGTAATAAAATCCCAGCTGCGCTCCTAAAATACCTATGAAAGAAAATTTCAAAATATCCGACGGACATATCTGCGGCAGGCGAAAAATATTTTCTTTTTTCACCGCCGCGCTGTAAAAAAGAAAAATAACTCCGGCCATAATCTGCCGCACCATCACCAGCCATACCGCGTCCGTACCGTAATTGTTGAACAGATACTGGCCGGCAACGCCGCCGAGTCCCCATGCCGAAGCGGCGATGAGAATCAGGACCGTTCCTTTGATAATGTCGATGTGCATCTTTCAACCTCCGGCAAGCGATAAATTAAGCGGATGTCTTGAGACATCCGCCGAGGCGCGCTACAAACGAGCCAAAAAATAACCTATGGTGCTCACCAGAACGGTGAGCATAATCATCATCGGATCAGCTATGGACGTGCGATAATTGTCAGGATTGTAATGGGTGCGTTTCCGAAAAGGCTTGGCATCAAGAAAATCCATCGGATTAGAAGTAAGCGAGGTAAAGCTTTCATAAATGCCGCCCCAAACGCTGCCCAAAGCGCTGCACAAGGCGCAGAAGACAAAACTGCACTCTCTGATGACAAGAGCCAAAGGTTTACGATATAACCAATCGGTATCCAAACTGATGGCCGTGTGCGGCTCCATCTTTTTCAGATACATCATGAAAGGAAGCATGGCTGCGCCCAACATCTGCACATAAGTCAATACATGTTCCGGCAGAAACGGTTTATATTCCGGAGCCGCAAAAGGCAGATACTGATACAGAAGCCCCGGCTGCACGCCGTACAAAAAGCAGAGGAACGCGCTCACGCACATGGCCGCCTCCATATTCCACGGCAGCGGAGTCTTCAGCTCCGATCCTTTATCCTCGCCGCGCAGGAAAATGAAGTAGCCCATCTTCAGAGGAATCGACAAAAAAGTACCGATACTTGCCAGCTCAAGCAGCGTATAAACTACACCGTGTCCTGCCGCCGCAGCCGCATTGACCGTTATGGCCTTGCTTACGAAACCGTTGAACAGCGGAATGCCGGAAATGGAAAACGCCGCAGCGAAGAAGCAAATACACACTAAAGGCATACGTTTCGCCAGATTGCCGAGCTTATTGATCTCTCTTATTCCGGTGACGTAAATAACCGCTCCGGCGCACATAAAGAGCAAAGATTTAAAAAGAATGTCGCAAAAAGCATGGGCCGTCGCTCCGTTCATGGACAGTCCCGTACCGATGCCTACGCCGGCGACCATGAAGCCGGTTTGGCTTATGATGTGATGCGCCAAAAGTCTGCGCATATCATTTTCCATGATGGCGTAGCACGCTCCGTACAGAGCCATCAGCACTCCGCCCCACATCATCAGGTCGTAACCCGGAAAAATTCGCAGCAACGCGTAAACCGCCACCTTGGTCGTCAGGCAGCTCATAAAAACGCCGCCCGTTATGGTGGAATTCGAATAGGCATCGACCAGCCAACCGTTTACCGGAGGCATCGCCACATTGACGCATACTCCCACAAGGATCGCCCAAAAAGCAAGATCATGAGCGCCGCCGGTCAAAGCTGTGATAGTGGAGCTGCCTTCGTGCAGCTTCAGGAAGATTCCGAAAAGCAGAATATTGCCGCCCAGCATGTGGACCAAAATATACCGCAGACCCGCTCTTCTCGACTCGGGCGTTCGCCTGCACCACACAAGAAAAAGCGAAGACAAGGCGATCGATTCCCAAAAAAAGATAAACGACAGCCAATCTTTCGCCAGACAGACGCTGATCGCTCCTCCGGCATACGCCAACGCGCACAGCGCTTCCATCCTGCTTTCATTATGCGCTGCATAAAGTCCGCAGACGCATGCCAGAACAGAAAAAATGAACGTGAAAATCCAGCTCAATTTATCAACGTAAATCGGCGTCATCTGTTGCCCGACAAAATCGAAGCTGTATGCAAATCCCAACGGCAGCGTATAAGCTTTGTAAAGCGCAAGCAGCGGACCGGCAACCAAAAGCAGTCCCCGCAGTTTACGCGGAGCCGTCAAGGCCGCCAATCCTGCCAAAATAAGAATAATTCCGGGGTGGAAGATATCACTCATTTTCCTCACCTCCGTCATCATAATAGTCTTCATCACGCTGCAGCAGACGCGCCATAACCGCTTTGGAGATAAAAATCAGCGTCCAGCAGCCGACAAAACCGAAAAATATACTGTAACCGAAAGGCAGCGGCCACCATGACGGGCTATGCATATGTACGCCCAACAATTCGGCAACTGCGGAAGTCAACAGGATGGCTGCGCACAGCAAGGAAACTTTCTTTTTATCCATCACATCCAACCTCCGTTCCAGCCGGCGCAAATTGCATCGGAAGCCATCGTAGCCAACTCATAAAAATGAGGATATATGTCCGGCGCCACGCCTAAAACAACGGCGGCGACAGTTGTTATACAGATGGGTATCACCATGCAATAACTGAGAGCGCCGAACTCGGCAATTTCATGAGGATCTTTGCCGAAATACGCCATCTTCACGATAGGCAGGAGATAAGCGGCGGCCAAAAGCGCGCTGGCTACCCACACTACCACGTACAAAGGCTTGCCGGACTGCAAAGCTCCCAGCGCCAGATTCCACTTGCTGACAAAACCTACGATGAAAGGCATCCCCGCGATTCCCAACGAAGAAATTGTAAAACAAGCCATGGTTATGGGCAACTTTCCGGCAATGCCGTGCAGTTGGCTGATATTGTTTCTGTGCGTTCTGGCTATGATCAGACCGGCGCACATAAAGAGCGTTATTTTCATCACGGCGTGCGCCACAAGGTGCAGATACGCTCCTTTAATACTCAGCGGCGAAAGCAGCGCCGCTCCCAAAACTATGTAGGAAAGCTGACCGATCGTGGAGAAAGCCAGTCGCCGTTTCAAGTGATCCTGGCGCAGCGCGATCATGGAAGAAACGATTATGCTTGCCGCCGCGGCCCACGCCAGCACGTCCACAATCCCCAGTTCCGACAAAAGCTTGGGGCCGAAAACAAAACCGATGATCCGCAGAACGCTGAACACGCCGGTCTTAACGACAGCTACGGCATGCAGCAGAGCGCTGACAGGCGTAGGCGCGATCATCGCTGCCGGAAGCCAACCGTGCAGAGGCATCACCGCCGCCTTTACGGAACCCGCGAGAATCATCAACACGAATATGGCCTGCAAAACCCAACGCGGCGCCATATCCATGCTCAAAAATCCGCCGGCGTTGAAACTCATCGTTCCGGAGATGCAATAGACCGCAACGACTCCGGCCAGGAAAAGCTGACCGGAAATCAAGGTATAGATCAAATATTTACGACTTGCCAGCAAGGCTTCTTTGTTGCGCTTGTGCAGCACCAACGGATAACTTGCCATGGTCAGGATTTCGTAGAAGATAAAGAAAGTCAGCAGATTCTCTGCCATGGCAATTCCCATGACGGCGCTCATGCAAATCGCAAAAGCTGAAAAATATCCTGTTTGCTCGCTCTCGTTATGACAGCGCATATATCCTATGGAGTAAAAATTTATAGGTACCCAGAGCATCGAAGCCAAGACGGCGAAAACCATACCTGCCGGATCGGTTCGCAAAGTCAGGCCGACGGTGTCCGTAATATTGCAGAGCGTGTACACATACTGGTCACCCCGCAATACGGCAGGAAGCATGGACAGGATTATGCCGAATTTGGCAACTGAAGCCAAAACGCTCCACGTTTCGCGCAGGTTCGGCCATCTGCGGCAAAAAGCTATCAACACGGCTGCGAAAAAAGATATTCCCACCGCCAAAAATGGTCTGCAATCTACGACAGTCATCTTAGAAACACCTCCGGCAGCCCCATTTTAATAATTTCGGCAACTATATCGACGCTGTAAAAGCCGAGAGCTACCACGGCGATACCTCCCACCATGATCGGCAGCACCATCTCAAGCGGCAAGCCGAGCTTGCCTTTGTGCGGATGCACTTCGCTGAGCGAAGCCTCACGCTGAATAAACATCTGCTCTATGATGCGGAAAAAATATATGGCGTTTAGCAAACTGCTGACAACCAGCACGGCGATATAAAAATACTGCGCGCCGGTATAAGCTCCCAGCAGCAGATACCATTTGCTGAAAAAGCCGGCTGTCGGCGGCAAACCGATCATGGAGAGAGCTGCCAACGTCACGGTGATCGTGCTGATAGTCAATTTTTTATTCATACCGCCGAGCCTGTACAGATTAACTTCACCGAAACGGTACTCTATGCCGCCGATGACGAGGAACAGCGCGCTCTTCATGAACGCGTGATTGACGATGTGCAAAACGGCTCCGATGAAGCCATACATATTGCCCATAGCCAGCCCGATGGCGATATAACCAATCTGCGCCACGCTGGAGTACGCTAGCATACGCCGAAAATCATATTGGGCCAGCGCCATGATCGAACCGATCAGGATGCCGGCTATACCCATAATGCCAAGAATATTCAGAGCGCTTTCCACCACCAGGTTGTCCACTTTGAACACGTAGTACAAAAATCTGATCAAAGCGTAGGACGGCGCTTTACTCATAACGCCGGCGATAAATGCCGCGGCGCCCGGGTGCGCGAAAGTATATGCATCGGGCTGCCAGCCGTGCAGCGGAAACAGCGCCATTTTTATGCCGAGACCTATAATAAAGCAGGCCACTGCCAACGCGAACAGCGGAGAATTTAAATGACCGCCGATGCGCATGGCCATATCCGCCATGTTCAAAGTTCCAGTCAAAGCGTAAAGATAAGCGACACCGAGCAGATAAAGCGACGCGCCGATCGTTCCTATGAGCAGATAACGAAAAGCGGCCAGCATCGATTTTTTGCCGCCCATAGCAATCAGTCCGTAACCTGCAAGCGACATGATCTCAAGAAAAACGTACAGATTGAAAACGTCTCCCGTGGCAATCATACCGCACAAGCCGACAGTAAGAAGTCCGAACAGAGTATAATAACCGCCTATATGCAGCCAATCCTCTTCTTTGACGAAAGGTCTGCTGTATATGGAAACCATAAGCGAGATAAAAGTCACCACCACCAGCAAAATGCTGTTGATGGGGTCAAGAGAAAACTCGATGCCTATAGGAGGCGCCCAGCCGCCAAACCAATAATGAACAGCTTCGCCTTTGGCAGCCAGCACTCTTTGAAGCATATGCACGGCGCAGGTGAAAGATCCGAAAATAGAAGCTATCACCATCCACGAGCCGAGATTTTTGCTGATACGGCTGAACAGCAAACATAACAGCGCCGCCGTCAGCGGCAAAAGGACGATGAGTACGGGAGCATGCTGGCTCATTTGCTGGCCCTCCTCAGTACTTCGACCTCTTCAACGGAACCGAAAATTTCCTTTATACGCATCAGCAGAGCAATAGCGACTCCCGTCGTGCCCAAACTTACAACGATGGCAGTCAGCATGAGACCGTGAGGCAAAGGATTAATATATGCGTCGGGGTCGGCGGTAATACCGTCAAGAATGGGTATCATGCCGCCTTCCTTTTGCGCCAGGCACAGATAGAAAAAGATGACCGCCACCTGCATCACGTTCATAGCCATCAATTTTTTCATGTAATTTTTGCTGAGAACCATGCCGTAGACACCCAGGAAGAAAAGTATCATCACCAGGGAATAGATGCCTTTGGTCCGTAAAAAATCATTGAATACTTCCACCATCTTCCCCCCTTTTAACGATTGCGTCCAACAAATTGATAATGGTCATCATTACACACATGGTGATACCGATTTCTATCATGAAGATCGCCAAAGCGTGCATCTCATGCGCCGGTTCCATTTTAAACGGCAGAAAATTGTAGTCCAAAAAGAATTTGGCTCCGCCGAAAAGCGTCAGCCAGCCCGTGAAAGCATAGATGAATGTTCCCACTCCGGCCAAAATCAAAGCGTGCTCTCCCAGGATATTGAATTTTGTTTCAAATCCCAGAATAAGACGCGCCAAAAGAATCCCCACCGACAACAACGCTCCGGCCTGGAACCCTCCTCCCGGAGAAAATTCTCCCAGGCAAAGCACATATATGCCGTAAACTATGGTAAAGGGAACTAAAATTCTGAAGGCAACATTTAAAATAACACCGCCGAAGGGTTCCTTCATTTGATTACCTCCCCTTCCTCAGCATCTTCCGCTTCTTCCTCGGGGCGTCTGCCTACCGGATTTCCCGAAAGCACCAGCATGGTGGTAACTCCGGCTAAAAACATCACTGTTGTTTCCCACATGGTATCAAAGCCCCTGTAGTCGATGATCACTCCCGTAACAATGTTGGGCGAACCCGTGTCCTCGACGCTGCGGGAAATATATGTAGGCGTCACATGACGATGCGGCGCCGCGCCGACATCGCCAATCTCCGGCAAATAAGTCACGAAAGAACAAAACATACCCGTTATAACAGCCAGCAGAACTGCCACCAATCCGCGCATTACTTACACCACCTGTCAATCTTTTTAAGAGAAGCAACAAAAAATACGGTGGATATCGTTCCTATAACAGCCTCCGTAAAAGCTACGTCAGGAGCGCCCATCATCAAATAAAGCAGCACGGCACAAAAACTGAACGCGCTATATATAACGGCGGCGCTGAGGATATCTTTGCAAAAAATGACAGCGCAGGTTATCAGAATCAGAAAAACCAGCAGCACCGCTTCAATCGTGTAAATCTGCATCTTTTGCTTCCTCCTCTTCCAAATCTTGACGCGTCCAGACCTTGTGTCCGGATTTATACGCCGCCTTGCTTAAAATATGCGAACCGATAGGATTGGCCAAAAAAACGAACAGAAAAACGAAAGCCATCTTGGCAGACGTCAGCGTCCATCCCTCATAAATCATAAGCCCGATAAAAGAAAGCATGCAACCCAGCGTTTCACTGTTGCCGGAAGCGTGGATGCGGCAGTAAAAATCCGGCAGACGCAGCATACCGATGGCGGAAGCAAGAAAAAATACCGCTCCGCCAAGCATGAACAGAGCTGCTGCCAACTCGCGGAGAGTGATATCGAAAATCATAAATTTTTCCCTCCCAAGTATTTGGCTATAACCACGGAACCGACAAAACCTAAGAAAGCATAAGAAATGGCAATATCGACGTACATATCCGGTCGCTTGTCCAAATATCCGAACAGCACGAGCAAAAGAATCGTATCCGCTCCTATAACTCCCAAGCCGTTCATTCTGTCATAAACCGTGGGACCCAAAAATACTCTTTGCAGCATCATTCCTATTACAAGAAGAATGGCAACCATCAGAATCATGAAAACAATATTCATTCCGCTGCTCCTTCCACCACAGAAAACTCATACGTTTCTCCGAAAAGCTCAGCCACTTTTTTCTGCATGCCGCCGTCCAAAACGCCTGCGGCCGCGCCTACCGTAAGGGCGTGAATTTCAAAAAGCCCCTCGTCCGTAACGTTTATCGTCACGGTTCCCGGCGTCAGCGTGATTGAATTTGCCAACGCCACTTCCGCCATCGGATTGTCCGTGCGAAACCGAAAGCGTACCACTTTGGGATCTATGTCCAGCCTTTCGCTTGCAGTTGCCAGCATGACATCCAGATTGGCCAGCACCAGCTGCCACATAAGCCACGCAAAATACCGCAACAATTTATGCGGCCACACGCCGAAAACAAAATATTTTTTCGCTCCCGACCTGCCGCGCACGAGCAGTAACGGATAAGTTATCCATGCGGCAGCCATACTGGTAAGCAAACCGTAAATAATAAATTTCGCGTCCGTCCTGCCGGAGAGAATCAGCCAAAATACAAAAAGGAGAATAAACATGCCGGCTAAATGCACTACTGACGAACCGACAATTCTTTCATCCCGCAATACTCCTGGTTTAGCCACATTTACCACCCTTCTCAAAACCACTGTCGAAAATTCGCATTACAACGGCGAGTCCTTTCAAATTAACCTATCTTTGAGAATTTTGACAAAAGTATCTCAAAATCCTGCTTAAAGTTAAACTGTTTATCCGCATCAACTTGCCGCGCTCGTTACCGACCGCGGTCAGCGCTGCAAAGAAATCTCCCGAAAATCACAAGCAATACCCGGCATCATTGCGGATGTCAAACGTTTTACTCGCTCCACATCGGCCGTACAGCATACGGTAACACTGCCGGCGCAAGCGTCCGTCGCCAAATCTTTCACCGCCAGGACAGCTGCCGCCTTGTCCGCAGTTTCTTCCGCCGGATCTATAACGGCAACGCCTTCAAGCGCAGCTTCTATCTCCGCCCTGATGAACGGATAATGGGTGCAGCCCAGAAGCAGCGCTTCAGCTCCGAAGGCTTTGATTTGCTCCGCATATTCCGCTACGGCCGCGCGCATTTCCGGAGACGCGAAGCGCTCCCCTTCTATCAACGGCACATACTTCGGACAAGCTACTGCCAAAAACTTCGCCGCGGGATCCTCAGCCAAAACGGCCTGCTCGTGAGCACCCGTCCCCACAGTAAAAGCGGTGGCAAAAACGGCTACCCTTTTACGCTTGCCTTCCGCCAGCAGAAGCTTCGCCCCCTTGGACATGCCCACAAGAGGAAACGGATGCTCTCTTTGCAGAGATTCTATGCCCAGCATGGTTAAAGTATTGCAGGCGATAACCGCCAGCTTGACATTTTGCCGTTCCAGCCACAGCAGCATCTCTTCCACAAAGGCTCTGATCTCTGCCTCACTGCGCGAGCCGTAAGGCGTCCGCGCCGTATCGCCCAAATAAAGAAAATTCTCCCGGGGCAGCCGTTCCCTCAGGCATTTGAGAACGGACAATCCTCCGACGCCTGAATCTATTACTCCTATCGGTGCGCTATTACCCGCTTGCAAAATTTCACCTCATATTCAGATAGTGTATCAATATTTTTCAACTTATGAACAATTATAGCACTTTCGGCGGCGCAAGCCAACAAAAAGCCTCTTTGCAGGCTCGCGAAAAAATGCCGCTCATCATGCCGTAAGACCGCCGTCAACGGTTATGATACTGCCGGTCATAAAGCTGTTGGCCGGAGAAACTGCGGAACAGATCATATGCGCAATTTCCTCCGCCTCCCCTATACGTCCCAGAGGATAAACGGCAGCCATATCAGCCAAAGTATAACCTCCGTCCGCGGCGGTCAGCTGCCTGCGGACCAAAGGCGTATCAACGTCTGCCGGACAAACGCAGTTAACTCTTATGTGCGGAGCCAGATCCAGCGCCAAAGCTTTCGTCCACGCCACCACTGCTCCTTTGGCGGCGCAGTACACGGGACAGCCGTAATTGCCGCTCACAGCCGCGTCCGAAGCTACGTTGACGATGCAACCTCGTTCCATGTAACGCTTCACAGCCTTTGTCAGCAAGACCGTTCCTCGCACGTTTGTATCCATCAGCTCATCGTAAACGGCTTCCGTAATATTTTCCAAACGCTGTTCTTCGTAAACTCCCGCGCTGTTGATCAAAATATCTATCGTTCCGGACGCGGCGGCAATCCGCGCCGCAGCTTCTTCGCAAGAGGCTGAGCTGCGAACATCGCAACAAATGTAAGTCACGGCGGCGCCGGAATTTTTTTGCAAAGCTGTCACCGCCGCCTGCCCTCGCTCCAAGGAACGTCCTAAAAGGTAAACCGTCGCTCCGTCATGAAGAAGCTTGGCCGCCGCGGCTAAACCTATTCCCGATGTTCCGCCGCTGATGACCGCCGTCATCTTTCCGCAGCCGTAATTTATCACGCTGTTCATTCCGCTTCCTCCTTCACCGCAGCCGGCAAAGTCAGCTCCACACTCGTCCCGACTCCCGGAGCGCTGCTTATCGCCAACGCGATTCCGTGCCTTTCGGCAATCTGTTTCGCTATCGCCAGACCTAAACCGCTGCCGTTTTTATTCTGTTCGTTGCGCGTCTTATAAAAACGATCGCAGGCGTGCAGCGCCTCTTCCGGCTCCATGCCGCAGCCGTGATCTTTAATGACAAGTTTATCTCCGTCGAAAGAAATCTCTATCTCTGCTCCGTCGGCGGAAAATTTCACCGCATTATCCAAAAAGATCAGCAGCATCTGTCTGAGCCGCACATAATCTCCCCGGAGCATATACTCTATACCGCTGTAGTCGGTCGTAATACCGATATTTTTAGCAGCTGCCAGCTGCCTGCCGCTTCTGATCGCATTTTGCAGCACGTCGTAAAAATTAAGCAATTCTTTATCCATGGGGAAGTCCGCATTCTGCAGACGGGACAACTCCAAAAGATCGTTGATCAGACGCTGTAAAAAAAGGCTTTCCCGATGCATCTGCTCATAAAATTCTTCCACCTGCGCTTTGTCCGCAACTACACCGTCCTTTAAAGCTTCCAGGCTGCCGCGGATAACGGTGACAGGCGTCCTCAGCTCATGAGAAATGTTGGCGATAAATTCCTTGCGCATGCTCTCCAGCTGGCGGCTTTCTTTGTCGGCCACTTCCAATCTTTCCGCCAGCACGTCTAAAGTTTGCGCCAGCTCACCGATCTCGTCCTCCTGCACAATATTATTGCGCGCCGAGTAATCTCTCTCCGCAAGACGTTCCGCAATCTTTTTCATTTTTCCGAGCGGTTCCGTGAAACGCCACGATAAAATGACGCTTAAAGCAAAAGCCAACAGCAGGCCGGCCACCAGACTTATGCCCAAAATCCGCAGCGCCGACCGAGCCGCTTCCTGCAGCCCCGCCACAGGGGAATGGAGCAGGACGACAGCTTTCACCTGACCTTTGTCATCGCTGACAGGCACGCCCACCGTAAGCATGATGCCTTCCAAAAAAGAGTTATATTCCTCAACGGCAAACTCTTTGCCCTTAAAACCTTCCTCCACCTTTTCTTTGACATGAGGCGGCAGCTTGGCGTAAGCTTCTTTCGGATCTTTCGGCACGATATGCCCGGCGTTCTCCGCGCGCTCGCCGCGCTTGTGCTTATGACGTTCCTTAACATCCATGTTCAAACTGCGGCTGCCGTCTACCACCCACACAGTTTCCTGCGATACTTTATCCAAATAGCGGATGAATTTTCCGGACGCGCCGGACCCGCCGAAGTGTTTTTCCGTCATATCCGTATTATCGCCGAGCAACTCGGCTATCTTATGCGCGCGCAGCAACATTTCCCGCTCCTTGGTGGCAACGATATCCTTTTTGGAAACCTGATGGAACACCGCGCCCAACAGCAGCGCAAAAACGACCAGCACTCCGGCAAAATACAGCGTGAGCCTGACGGCTATCTTATTTTTCATAAGCTTTACCCTCAAAACGATAGCCTACGCCCCAGATAGTTTTGATCTCCCAATTTTCATGAGGATATTTTTCCAGCTTGGCGCGCAGCCTTTTTATGTGAGAATCAACAGTTCTGCTGTCCCCAAAATAGTCGCAGCCCCAAATACTGTCCAACAGATTGTCGCGGCTGAAAACCTTCGTGTCGTTTTTTGCCAAAGTCCACAGCAATTCCAGTTCCTTTTTGGTGAGAGGAACCTCCTGTCCGTCAATGGAAACAATATATTTATCCAGATCGATAAACAAATTATCAAAGGAAAAATGCCGCCTGTTGTTCTGCGCTTCTCCCGGAATACGCCGCAGCACCGCCCGTATCCTAGCCATGACTTCGTTGCCGGAAAACGGTTTGACAATATAATCGTCCGCGCCCGTATCAAGTCCCATAATCCTGTCGTAATCCTCACCCCGCGCCGTTATCATGATGATCGGCACCATGGATTCACGACGAATGATGCGGCACACCTCGAAGCCGTCAACTTCCGGCATCATCACGTCCAGGAGCAGCATTGTCAATTCGTCCTTAAAGCTCCTGTATTTTTGCAGAGCCTCTTTGCCGTCGCAGGCAAGAATCGTTTCATATCCCTCTTTTTGACAGTAGCTTGCCAAAATAGTCGTTATCTGTTTATTATCGTCAGCGATAAGAATCTTTGCCATTTCTTCACCCCGTCTCTTGCTTAAGACCCTTCTATAATTATACTACAGCTGCGCGTCAACAAGTTCTAAAAATTTTTGTTCCGCCACACAAAAGTCATAATCATGTTGTAAAATTTATCTCAACAGGTCGGTAATACCTGCCGAGAAGAAAATATCCGCTTACTGTGACGATGTTTTCTCAAAACATAACGAAGGAGTGACTCATATGTTAAAAACTAAAAATATTTTTCTGGCAGCTTCCCTCTTAACGCTCATCTGCTCAAGCGTTTACGCGGCCGATAAAACGACGCCCGCGCCGGAACAGATTCGTCCGGAATGCGTCGAACGCATGGATCGGGAAGGTTGCGGTCAACACGGAAAACATCATGTTAAAGACAAAGAATCCATGCAGAAAAAACACGCGGAACTTGCCAAGATGACACCTGAAGAACGTCAGAAAGCCATGGAAAAAATGAAAGCCGAGCGTCTGGAAATGCGCGAGAAAAGCATGGCGAAATTAACTCCCGAACAGCGCAAAGAAGTCGAAAAATTTATTGAAGACGGCCAGGCTCACCGCAAAAGCATGAAAGAAAGATACGAAAAAATGTCTCCCGAACAGAAAGAAGCGTTGCGTTACAGTAAAAAAGCTTCTCACGGGCACAAACATTTCCGCGGCGAAAAAGACCGCAGCAATATGCCGCAGCAAAACGCCGACAAATAAGTCTGAAAAATTTTATAACTGAAAGCAAGACAGCCTCTGCAGAAAAAATGTTCCTGCAGAGGCTGTTATTTTTACGTTTATAGAAGCTTTTTCCATAAATGGTACGCGCTTAAAACCACAGTCACCAGTAAGGCGGCATAATCGCCGAATCCCAGCCGCTCCGGCTGCATATTTTTGTACGTGTTGGGGCCGAAGCCTTTCAGTTCCATGGAAAGAGCCAGCGTTTCCGATTTAGCTACGGCGCGCATCACCAACGGTCTTATGACAACCAGATAGGCTAAAAATCTTTTAACGATATTTCCCTGATTGGAATAGCCGCGGCAGCTTTGAGCGTCCAGCGTGATAGCACTGTCGTTCAAAAAATTCGGCACAAAGCGCAGAGCCGTCGTCAGCATAAAGGCATACTCGTACGGCAGGTGAAATCTCTCCACCAAAGCTTTGGCGATATCCTGAATCCTCGTCGCCGCCAAAAGGCACAGAAAAGCCATGGTCATGACCAGCATCCGCAAACCGCCGATCAGCGCCACGTCCAGTTTTCCTCCGAGCAGCAGCTGCAACAGGATCATCATGCCGGTAAAAACCGCCAAGCCGCCGATGGCGGCCATAGTCATCCTATCGTGATTGGTATAAAGCAAAAGCGCCAGCTCCAACACCAAAATCGTAGCCACCGCTTCAACCGGAAGAATGAACACCCACGCGGTAATAGCCAAAGTTAAAATTATCTTCGTAAAAGCGGACAGCCTCACGGACGCTCACCGCCTTTCACCGTCACGGCGGCGCAGAACTCTTCCGCCGTGGCAGCCTTGATTCCCAGCGCTGCCGCCAAAGATGCGACAGCCGGACTGCGCAGCCCCCACTTTTCCAAAGGTTCAGCTCCGCTGAACAAGGTGGCGGGAGTGCCGTCGAAAACTATTCCGCCCCGATGCAGGACAACGGCTCTGTCTGAATAACGGTACACGGCGTCCATATCGTGAGAGATCAGCACCACGGTTATGCCGCGCTGTTTATTGACGTCCCGCAGATATTGCAGCATATGTTCTTTTTCCAAAGCATCCTGTCCGTTGGTTATCTCGTCCAAAATCAGCGTCCTGGGGTTGAGAGCCAAAGCAGCCGCCACACCCAATCGACGCTTCTGCCCGAAAGAAAGCAAACGCGGATAAGCGCCGGCAAGAGAAGTCAGGCCCATAGCGGCCAACGCCGCGTCAACCTGCTCTTTAACAGTTTCTTCCGTCAACTTTTTAGCGCGCGGTCCGTAAGCAACCTCGTCAAAAACCGTATCCTCCAAAATCTGCAAATCTGGATTTTGAAAAACATAACCGATTTTATCCGCCAAGTCGGCCGGCTCCAAATTTACTATATCTTCACCGTCAACAAGGATTTTGCCGCTGCGCGGATGACACAGCGCCATGAAAAGTCTGCTGAGCGTCGTCTTGCCGCTGCCGTTCTGACCCAGAAGAGCCACAAACTCTCCGTCTTCGATGCGGCAGTCTATATCCGTTATCACAGGTACGCCCTTGGTGTAGGCATAATTGACATTTTTAGCTTCCAGCATCAGTTCTCACTCCTTTCAGCAGCGGTTATTCCCAGAGCCTTAAGCTCCGACAAAGCTTCCTCCTGAGAACGCCACTCTCCGAAAGTAAGACCGGTTTTGGCTGCCAAACCGAATTTTACCTGCCACAAAGCAGGCAGCAAAGGCCGCAGCTCCTCATCATCATACATCACCTTAGCGGCAGTTTCGCACTCTCCCGCCGCAGCAAGACAGCCATTTTTAAGTACGACCAGCTCCGTAGCGTAAGGCAGCAGATAATCCATACGATGCTCCACCGCGACTATGGTCGTGCCGTAACGCTTATGAATATCGTAAACCAATTCATACAAACTCATGGCTCCGTCAGGATCCATAGCGGAAACAGGTTCGTCCAGAACAATGATCTCCGGCCGCACAGCCAACGTGGCCGCCAAAAGCAGACGTTGACGCTGCCCTCCGGAAAGTTCATCCAGCTGATAACTTTCCCTGCCGGGCAAACCTACATCTGCAAGAACTTTGGCAGTTATCTTCTCGGCATCGGCGGGAGCAAAACCGTGATTCAACAAACCGAAGGTAATCTCTTCTCCGGCTGTGAGAGAAACCAGCTGACTCTCATAATCCTCCATGATAAAGCCTACATCCATGGCAATTTCCGAAACGCGCTTGTCTTTAGTCGATTCGCCTTTCACCAGCACATCGCCGCTGAAACGTCCGCCGGCGTAATACGGTATTATCCCGGCCATGGCCTTGCACAGAGTGGTCTTACCGGCCCCGCTCGGTCCGGCTATCATCGTAAAGCTACCCTTTTTTATTTTCAGGTCTATATTGCGCAGCACAAGGTCCGAGCGTTTATAAGCGAAGTAAAAATTATTCAGCTCCAATACATATTCCATTATTCGTCATCCCCCTGCATAAAGAAAAGTTTGCGTACGGGAGCGAACAAAAAATGCGTGATCAGTCCGTTTAAAAGTCCGACGGCAGCCACCACAGGCATCATGGCATAAATCCATACATGCAGCGGCAGATTCAAAACAAGCTTTAAAATAAAAGTAAAGGTTCCGCCGCTGGCAATCGTGGCCAAAAAGCCCGTTAAGAACGGACGGAATTTAAAATTCTTCAATCCCGACTGCAGCACGGCCTTTACCAAAAGACAGCAGACGATAGCGCCCACCAGCTCGCTGGCGATATTTCCCAGAGGAAACGCCGATTTTGAGGACGGCACCAAAGTAAGGCCGGCTATAAAACCTATACCAGCAGCCTGCGTCAACTTGGGAACTGTAAGATTAATGACGATGGAATACATGGCAATGGTCCAATTAGGCGTTACGCCGCCTATGTTGGGACTGACGGTATGTAAAATAATACCTATGGCCAGCAGCATAGCCGTAATGGCCACCCAGCGATAGCCGTCCTGCCGCGGTTCCACCTCTGTCAGCGCCGGCACCGCCGTTTCCTTATCCTCCATGATTGTTTTTCCCCTCTCTCAAATTAATCAGCAAATAACTGCGCATCATGCCGTGCAACGCGCCCGGCATTTTTACTTTTTGGGCAGCAAAGGCAGCACCAGATTGTAACCGTCCGCTCCGTAAACCAAACAACGCTTTACGCGGGAAATAGTTGCCGTACTGGCTCCGGTTTTCTCAACTATATCTTCGTAAATAGTGCCTTCATAAAGCATTCGCGCCACTTCCAAACGTTGAGCCATGGCTTTCAGCTCGCTCACCGTACAAACATCCTCAAAAAATTTGTAGCAGTCCTCCTGCGTCTTCAAATGTAAAATCGCTTCAAACAACTGATCCATCAAAGAATCGTGAAGATTTGCCGCCATATTTCCTCCTTGCAATTCACATCTTTTTACAAGGACAGCTTGCGCCCCTGCGTAAATTTATTTATGACAAATAATTTAACTTTTCAGCGTGTGAAAGTCAAGTAAAATTTACAGAAAACAAATTCTTTGCTTTTTCCGTAAAAAAACTGTTCAGTTTGAAAAATACCGACAAAAAATATCTTTCATTTATATTTGTCAACAACAGTACCGATACCGTAAAATCATACCGAATATTTTTGTCTGTAAAATCCTGACATAACACAAAAAATTTTCCGTAACATGCAGACAAGAAAAAGGTGCCGCGGCAAATAACAAATTATCCGCGCGGCACCTTTTTTAAATCAACACTTACGCCATATTCCAAATTTTACCCATTATTTTGCCGTAATCGGCCTCAAGAAACTTCATAGTTTCATCCAGCACCGCGCCAAGCAACTCAGGCGCAAACAAATGATCTTGAGCTGTAAAAATAGTTGACATCAGTACTGAGCCTTCTTGAGAAACATTGAACTTGAACATACGGTACTCATTATTCAACTCGTTGACAAAAAGTGCCAGCTCCGCAGAGCGTTCCTGCTTAACAACAGGAGCCGCCAATCTGATCTGCAGTAGCGTGTACACGCTTTCGTCTATCAGGATAGCAAAAGGAAGCTCCTGCCCTCTAATAACCATCCGACTGCGAAAGACGGTCGTCTTATACTCATTGTTCAACTCCTCGGTTTCAAAGCATTCAATTTTGCGATCTGCAAGAAATTTCTTCATCAGTTCGGCTTTTTTATTAACTTGTGGGGAAATTACTTCCCCCTCCGGAATTTCTTCCATTTTTTTGCTTTCTTTTTCTTCCATTTGAAATTACTCCTTTGCGTTTATTTTTCAAATTATAAAAATTCCCGACTGTTTCTAATATTCTGTTATTATTATACCTCTTATCGCTTTCGCCCGTCATGGCGGCAACCGATCAGAGCTGAGATGATTTTGTTATCAAGGAGATCTTCAGAAAGTGAATCGCAGCCCCGCATCCACTCTCCAGTCGTCCTTCAATTTACCGCCGAAGCTCTTCTCAACCGTGGCATACAGATTTGAAGCTTCGCTCAGCTTAGTAGTCATACCCAGCTGCAGTTCGCACCACGAACCTCCTAGGTCTACGCTCGTCCTGCCTGCAGGTTCACCCTCTCCTCGGAACTTACTGTTGAAATCTCCCTTGAATTCATGAGCCCACACTAATTTGCCGAAATAGCTTGACCTTTCGCTCTCCTGTCCGAAGCGCACGCCTACTTTCCCGAGCAAACTCTCGAACTTCTCCTGCTCCACATCCATTACCTTGCCGCCGTTGTAATCGCTCTCGGCCTGATAATTTTTGCTTCCCGCCATACCGTAGATCAATTCCACGCTCGGCTCAAAATAAAAACCTTTTGCCTTCGCCTTAAAGCGTTTGCCGTATTCCAAGCCTATGCTCATTCCGTTAGTGCTGTAATCTCCCCGCAGTTTATCTCCCGCATCGTTATAGACCTTGTAATCGTTCCTGATCCTGCCCGCCTTGGCTATGATATCGAAATACTGTCCGTCATCAAAATTTTTACTGCCGTACAAAGCTATGCCGCTGACTCTTTCGTCACCTTTGCCACCACGTGTATAAGCAGACTTACCCTTGGCATGTTCAAAAGCCGCTCCCACGGTCCAGTCTCCGACTTTCTGATCGTAACCCGCCTGCACGGCATTGTAACGGCTGCTGTAGTATGCTTCCGCTTCATCCATGGTGGACTTGCCTCCGTAGTATTTCGCCCAGATTCCGCTTGCTTCTCCTGCAAAGCGCAAATCTCCCAGACGTTTCATGACGTCGTTATTGGTCGCACGCCACATATTCACCGTGGACAGCATAGCGCTTTTAGCTCCTCGCATCATGGCTGTTTCAGTACTGCCGTAGATTATTTCCGGATTGTAAATTGCCAGAGGATCGATAAAGCCCCTGCCGTTCTCATCATAACTCACGTCCGCCAGTTTCAAAGCAGCCGATGCTGTAGTCAGTCCCTCGGCAATCTCCGCCGTGGCTTTCAGATTGCCTGAGGCCTGTTTGGAATCGCCGTAGACGATCTTCCTTGCCAGATTGCAAAGCACTCCGCCTACTTCTCCGGAATTTTTCATGTTGATGCCGGTGTTGTCGGTGATCAATTTCACCTCGGATCCTGCAGTTGCCTTACCTACCGTAAGGTCGCCTCCTTTGACTTCCTTACCCTCATGCGTATAGAATACTGAGCTCTTGCCGCTGTAGTTTGCTACATTCAAGGAACCTTCGCTCATGTTGATCGCTCCACCTTCTCCGCGAAGACTTCTGACTTTGCTGACACCCGTATTGTTCCACATGCCGCTCCTGGTAAGCGTAAGATTGTCCTGAGCGTAGTCGCTTAAAGCCCCCCGCCAGCTGCCGCGGATCTCTATGTTCAGGGGATCGTTCCCGGCTAACTTGCCCCATCCCGTCACTTCTTCAAAGCCCAGTCTGCCGGAGAAGCTGATGCCTTCCTCTTTCACTCCCGCAGTGCCGCTGAGATTTCTTTCTCCGGCAACAGGCGCCCCGGTGGGATCGACACCTGCCACATAGCCGCTGTAAATGAGCTTTTGAGCGGCGCTGCCGATGGCCGCTTTGACTGCTTCACGGTTGGAGAGATCCGCACCGTTGCCGAATACATGAACTTTCGCATCGGCTTCGGCTTTGGCTATCTCTGCTTCGCCTGCTTCCGCGCCGAAGCTGAGTTCACCGGCTCCACTGTAGGAGCCGATCTTGACGGCGCCTTTTTGCAATTCGGTGATGCCATTATCCATAGTAAGTTTAGTCACACTGCTGTCCCCGGTCATATTCCATTTTGCGCCGTCAGAGAGGAACAGATTGATGATGCCGGCATTGGTAATCTCTTTGGTTTGCTTTTCTTTACCTCCGGCATCATTCCCGTCGAAAACTACCTTGCAAACAGCTTGATCAAATAACGTACGATTAGGATTATCATCCACCACTGCAAAATCATCCACAGCACCGTTTATAATACTGCCCTCTCCCAACTCTATGTTGATAGTGCTGGTATCCGGATTGGACATGTCTCCCGTGTACACATTATTCGGCATAGCTTCTAAAGTGGAAAAATTCGTAGTTCCGCTGAATTTGTTTGCAGCTAAAATCGCGCTGTTAATGGTCAAATTTCGGGCATTTCTAATTGTTACTGTTCCTCCATCATCAGCTACAATGGAACCTGTTATGCTACTTTTTATTTCCTGGTTCTGCATATCGATAGTCACAGATCCCTGCGATATTTCCGGATCTACTTTAAATTTTTTTTGGAATCCGTCCCGCGCAATAATGGCAGCAGGCGCATCGACTGTTACGGCTCCGGAAATATCCACTATGCCGCCCAGAGCATCTATGCCCGTCACAGCGGCCTTTATATCCACTCCGCCTTTCAGTTCTATCGGCGCCGGGTTAGCTGCACCACTGCATATGGTGCTGATTTTTCCGGCATTTTTCCCCTTATTATTTCCCGTTAAGCGATAAGTTTTTATACCGATTGTTCCAGCGTCAATGGTAGTTTTGCCGTTAATAGCAATCATATCCTTACCCTCGCTCTGCAAAACAGACCATATCCCGTAGTTTCCGCTGATGATGGTCATGTCTCCTCCTATTCCGAGCGATCCGATGCCACTGGACATTGTTAAATCCAATCCCGCATCTCCGGCCTTCACAAACAGATTACCGCTGGCCGTAAATTTATCCATACGACTAATATAAATGCCAGTACCATTTTCAGCGATTATTTTTGCCTCTCCATTAAGAGCGAAGATCATATCATTGCTTGATGCCAAACGTAATCCCACCACGTCATTAGGGAAATCACCGGAGCCTGTTGCCCTAATTTCACTATTGCCGTTGATTGTAATTTTACCCGAAGCTCCTCGACTTACCATGTTTAGGATACCATAGTTAGTACCTTCAATATAAACTGTTCCTTTTTTACTTGTCAGTTCAATATCTCCGCTACCTTTATTCGAACTCATAACATACTTTTGAACAAAATCATGTGAGATGCCGTACTTCCCCAAGCTTTTCAGCGAAATATCTCCCTCTGCCGTGATACGTACACCAGCCCCTTCATTTTGTGATACTAATGCCGTATCAAAATCCTCGACTGTTACTTTTCCGCCGGAAGTGATATCCACCTGCCACGATCTTTCATTCGGTACTGGTGCAGATCCTCCACACACATACAGGCCTGCTGCTTTTTCTTCTTGCGTCCCCTTAAGATTTATGTCTCCGTCGGCGCAAATTTTAATCGTGCTTCCCTTGAAGTAATTAGTCTGCGCAATACCCCAGGAATAATTGCTGATGTTTACGCTGTCAGAAGCTTTTATATTCACGCTTCCTCCCGTAGCTCCTATTCCCACCGCATTATAAATACCTTCGGACATATCATTTTTCAGCATCTGTTTTCCTGTTTTAGGCGTGTCGCTGGTTATATTTATATCTTTTGTATTTTTTATGTTTATTGTGGAGTACTCACCATGAGCGCCGATGCCGGCTTGCATATTTTTAATATTCAAATCCCCTCCCTGCAGGTCTATGTTGACTTCGGCATTCGTACAATTTGTATCATAGCCTACGTTGGTTTCGATTCCGGCATTGGCTATTAAAATTTGTGAACCCATACCTCCTCTATCAAAGGGATCTGCCTCTTCAGCAACTCCGGGTGCTATATTCAGTTCCGTTGCCTTGATATTGACGACCGACTTCCCTCCGCGAACACCGCCGACATAAATACCGTTCCCGGTTACGATGTCCCAACTTTTGGTGTAAGGGCTGGCGAGAGCCGGATTGATGTTCAGCACCTTACCCTCAAAATCAATTTTCAAATCGGCAGCACCGGTCTTTGCAACTGCCACCATGCCGTAAGAACCGACATTGGTCACTGCGTCCCCCGTTTTAAAGCTTATGAAATTAGGGATGTCTTCGCATTCCACATTTATTTCACCGACTTCATTTTTAAAATGAATTATAGGCACGTCCCCGTCTACTACGACCACACCCTTGCCTTTGGCAAGTCCCGTCCCTTTGGTCTCATCAAAATTCAAAAATTCATTCACGTCGGTGGTCACCACATCCGGAGCCTTATCCGCATAGGCGCTGCCGGCAAGGCTTGTAAGCAACAGTCCCAAAGTGATGCTTTGCGCTAAAATACTGCGCTTAGTTTTCATAATTTCCCTCCATCCAAAACATACACTCCATAAATGCCATGCCACTTACTATCCGTTAATCCGGGATGCAACAGCTGCACGGGAATATTTTCCTGCAAGCAGCTGCTGCATCTTTTATTCTTCATCAGAAACTGAATCTTGCTCCTATATCCGCACGCCAATCTGTTCGACAGGCTCCGCCCGCCGTCTTTTCGAAATTAGCGTACAAGTAGGAATTCTCTCTCAACTTCGCTGTCGCTCCTAGCTGGAAGGAAGCCCAGCTGCCGCTCAAATCAACCTTATTATTTTTCGTCGGTCCGCTGTCTGCTCCGTAAACCGTTGTAAATTCTCCGGCAAACTCGTGCAGCAGACTGATTTTCCCATAGAAACTGTATCTTTCCCTCTCCACTCCGAAGGAGAGACCCAATCTTCCCAGTACCGAATTAAAATCTTCCGTTTGAACGTACATGTTCCCCATGGTCTCGGTCTTACCTACAAAATTTTCTCCTTTGAGTCTGCCTAAGCTCATTTCCGCTTGGGGTTCGATATAAAAACCGTCAGCCCGCTTCATCCTTATGCCGTATTCCGCGCTGAAGCTTAAACCGCTGCGGGAAGCATCGCCCGCCAACTTCACTCCCATATCATTGTAGACTCGAAAATCGCTCTCGGCATGGCTTCCTTTAAGGATGAAATCTGCGTAATGTCCCCCAGTTCCCTGCCAAGTTCCGTAAAGACTGAGTGCACTGAGCTTTTCATCCGTACCGCCGCTGACACCGGCGCCACTGCCTTTCATGCGTGAAAGAGCTACGCCTGCGTGCCAGTTACTTCCCAAAGCTTTATCGTAACCAACCTGCGCTCCGTTATAGCTGTGCTTCGTATCGGTACCGCCTTTTGCATAACTCAGACGTCCTCCATTATAGTTGGCCCAGATGCCGTCCTCTTCTTCTGCCAGCCGGATATCACCCATACGCTTTTGCACATCGTTGTTGAGATTACGCCACAGCATATTGATGCCGATAACCGATGATTTGACACCTTTCATCATCTTCGTTTCTTCATCGCCGTAAATAATATCGCTGTCCACATGTTCCGCGCCGTAATAACCCCTGTTATTGGCGTCAAAGAACACCTTCCCGGCCTTCATGGCGAAGGATGAAGTGATGCCCTCTGCTATCGCTGTTGTAGCCTCCAGAGTTTTTTTCCCGTCCTCATTGGTATAAAGCAGCTTGCGAGCCATATCATCAAGAGCCTTCTTAATACTTTCTCCGCTGCTCATATCCACATTGCTACTTAAAGTCTGCATTCTGATATTGGCGCCGCTTCCGGCACGGTGAACGGTAACGTCGCCGCTCTGCACCGCACCTTTTTCATAATCTACGGCAACGTTAACGTAACCGTTCAGCGTTCCTATATCCAATCCTCCCGCGCCCTTTTGCTGTCTTATGAACCCGGGAGCGAACCTGCTTACACCTCCGGTCAGAGCGTTGAGTACGGCAGTTTCCTCGCCCTTTCTTTCCCACAGGCCTCCGGACAGATTCATCTCCGCCGTGCCATTATTAAACAGAGCGCCGCTGAATATTTTCCCCCTGGTCAGGTTAAGATGCAGGATGCCGTTATTTGTCACGTCACCTTTCACGGAAGCGTTGCCGATATAAGTTCCTTCCGACGCAATGTTCAGATCATTCTTCAGAGCCGCATCATTGGTGACTGCGCCGCTGATATTCACAGTTCCGTTTCCCCTGATGCTGTTTTTATTCATACCGCCTGTAAGAGTCAGGCTGCCGTCATTCAGTATTCCATCAGACGCTTTCAGATTATCGGCGTTCAGTCCGATAGAGCCGGAACTGCCGATATTTACACGTTTTTGTTCCAGTTTGGTCGCTTCGCCGGTCGCCACCGCCGCCGTAATGTTCACCGTACCGCTTCCGGTGATGCCTTTGTCCAAAGCCGAAACGCCGGAGATATTAACTACTCCGTCATTGCTCAGATCCATAGTGTTGCCTTCGAAAACAACTCCGTCCAAATTCACGGTATCCGTGCTGACGTTCTTGACTGCTGCTCCGTTGAAGTTCCAGAGCGTCATGTTTGACAGATTTAGCGTATCCTTGTCATTGACTATAAATCCACCGTGACCGCCGCCATTCAGAGTATTTCCGTTGCCGTTAACTGAAAGTGTTCGCGCTACAGAAGCATCTTGTCTCGTCAGAATCCCGATATCCGAATCTGAAATCAGATCATTGTTAAATGAATAGGTGTCGATTGTTCCTGCACCTTCAGCGCTGTTTTGCACTACCTGCTGCAGGGTATAGCCGTATTCCTTTGTCACCTTGTAAACGCCGTTGCCGTCGTCGGTGAAAACATACTTATATTGACCGAGATTGGTCGACGTGCCGTTCAGCTGCAATCCCGACGCATCACCGCTGACCAGGGTTATTCTCTTCTCCGTACCGGCCTCTCCCTCAAAGCCGTCCTTCAGATTTATGGAGGATACGGTCAGCTTGCCGCTGGCAGTACCAGTATTAATCATGTCGTTGGTACTGTTGCTCAGCTGCATATCCATTTTCAGGCTGCTGCCGTTTTCCGCGGTAAAGTTTCCTGCAGTAATACTGTTTATGCTCTTATGCTCATCCTGCATATCCAAAACTGCTCCGCTTCTCAAGAGTAAATTATTGGTAACGCCCAAATAATCAGTCGCTGCATTGACCACAAGAGTACCACTCTTTACATCGACGGTCTGTCCTGTAATATTTGCAGCCAAAGTTACATGTCCCGCGATACCGACAGTACCGCCAGTTCCGGAAACTGCCTTAGCGAGAATTCCGTCCGTAAGAGTCAGCGTGCCGCTGTTAGTTACTGCTCCGCCTACGTTGTCCGCGCCTATCTTCAGCTGCTTGCCGCTGTTAACGGCAATGGCGTTGGCGATTTTTTCTTTAGCTGTCACTTCACCGTCAATTACGGTCACGCCGCTGCCGCTGACTGCTGCAGCCAATGTTCCGTCCGCAAGACGCATCGTGCCGCTGTTGGCTACTGCTCCGCCTATGTTTCCCGCGCCTATCTTCAGCTGCTTGCCGTTGTTAACGGTAATGGCGTTGGCGATTTTTTCTTTATCTGTCACTTCACCGTCAATTACTGTTGTGCCGCTGCCGCTGACTACTGCGGCCAATGCTCCGTCAGTAAGGCGCAGTATGCCGCTATTGTCTACCGCTCCGCCCACATTCGCTGCGTCCGCGTTCAGCTGTTTAGATACGTTTATCGTGACAGTATTACCAATTTTTTGATTAGCGATCACTTCACCGTCGATAACTGTGGTACCGTCACCTTTTATCTCCTGTCCAAGCGTTCCGCCCGTAAGTTCCAAGGTGCCGTCGTTACGGATAACTCCGTCCGCAATATGCAACTGTTCAGCTCCACTGCGCAGACTGCCGGCGGAAATATTCAGGGACTGCTGTTCCAAATTTCTACCGCTGCCCAAGTTCACCGATGCGCCGCTGATGATTGTCGCTCCCGTTCCTTCGACATCGGCATTGAGCAAAGCATCCCCTGCCGTAAAGTTCAAATTACCCGCATTCTTCACTGCTGCGCCGCTGAAATTTTTCAGCTCGCTGATACCTGTCAGTTTCAAAGTGTCGCCGTTGTTGACGGTAACACCCTTATGTCCGCCGCCGTCAAAAACGCTGTTGTTGCCGTTGATCGTAAGAATACGCACGGCTGCATCCGGCCTGGTAAGTGTTCCTAAATCTCCGGCAGAAGTATAGCCGCCCACATAAGAGTAGGTCGCCACCTTACCTGCCTTATGTTCGGGAACGGAGTCATTGATAACCTCCTGCAAAGTATAACCGTTTTCTTTTGTTACTTTCAGCTTGCCCTTATCCGAGGCATCCTGAGTAAAGATATACTTATAAGCTCCCAGAACGGTTTCGGTCCCGTTGACTGTCATAGAGTTATTGTCTCCGGAAATCAGCGTGATAGTCGTGGTTTCTCCTACTCCTCCCGCCGTTTCCGATGTCACGTTGACGGACTCAAGATTCAGAGTGCCTTCCGCTTTTCCGCTGACGGAAATGCTGTCGCCTGCACCGCTGTCCAACGCAGCATCAAAGCTCAGCTTACCGCCTGCGGAAGTAAAATTGCTGACAGAAAGCTGCTCCGTCTTTTTATTTCGGAGATCAAGACTGCCTGTAGAGCCAATAGACAAATTTCCGGCATTTTGCAATTTGCCGTTGGCTGTAAGTTTACCCTTTATATTAAGGGAGCTTGCCGCTCCTACAGAAGCTCCCTCGTCAAGAGCTACTTCCGTTCCGGAGGCGATCACTGTGGTACCGCCGCCGTCAATAGCCTTAGAGATAGTCCCGCCGTTATTCAAGCTCAAAGTGCCGTCATTAGTAATATTACCGCCTAAATTTTCCGTGTTGATGCGCAGGGTCTTGCCGCTATTTATCTTAATGTTGTTGGCAATCTTCTCATCGGCAGTCACATTGCCGGCAATTACCGTCGTGCCGCTGCCGCTCACCGCTTCGGTCAAAGCGCCGTCCGTATTCAGTGTCAATGTGCCGCTGTTGGCTACTGCTCCGCCTACGTCGGCAACGCCGATCCTCAGCTGCTTACCGTTGTCAATCTTAATGTTGTTGGCAATCTTTCCATCGGCAGTCACGTTTCCGTTGATCACCGTTGTGCCGCTGCCGGAAACTGCCTTAGCGAGAGTTCCGTCCGTAAGAGTCAGCGTGCCGCTGTTAGCTACTGCTCCGCCTACGCTGTCCGCGCCTATCTTCAGCTGCTTGCCGCTGTTCACGGTAATGGCGTTAGCGATTTTTTCTTTAGCTGTCACTTCACCGTCAATTACGGTCGTGCCGCTGCCGGAGATACCTTTGAGCAATTCGCCTGATCCCAGATTGAGCTCACCTATATTGTTGGTGATTGTTCTAAGATCATTCGCAGAAACATTCAAAGTACCGTTGTTGTTCAGCGTCCCTTTGATTACATTTTTGATCACGGAAACACCGTTGTTATTCCAGGTCGCCCCTTCCTGCATATTAAGAGTAAACTCACCGGCATTAGACGCACCCGTCCAAACAGCACCTTTTTTGAGCGTTACCGCAGCTTTGCCTTCAGCGCTGTTATAATTGCCGATCCATGATGTAACATCCTGAATATTTATCTCTCCATGCTTCCCTGTAGCCAGATCTCCGACAAGAGCAGTTTGACCGGAAACACTTACCTTATATCCGTTGGCCTTGACTGCGTTCTCGCTGCCATCGAGTGTAAGCGGCGAAGTGCTGCTGTTGGAAATAACAGTATCCGCCAGAGCGTCCACAGCGTTGCCATCAACGTCAACCTCGCTTCCTCCCAAGGTAAATTTATATGCTCCGTCTATAAGCACATGATGCTTAATATACTCCGTATCAGCCGCTGTACCGGTGATTGTAGTTGTGAAAAGCTTCTTATCTTGAGGCGGATGCTCATCGGAAACATAGCTGCCCTGTCCTGTTGCCTTATCGTAGGCGATATGCCCCAACTTTAACTGAACGGCGGAACCGGTCAGCCCTTCGGCTATATCTACAGAACCTTTCAGATTTCTTTCCCCGGAAACATATCCCTCGTAATAGAGCTTATTTGCAAGACCGGAGAGTACTCCGACCACCAAAGTTTTGTCCGAAGTGTCTATACCGGTATTATCCGTCCGCAGGGTTATTTCGGAACCCGCAGCCGCGTTGCGGATATTTATATCGCCGCCCTTAATATTTTTAGGATTGGCAGCTTCATGAGCGTAAAGCACCACAGCATTGCCGTTATAATTGTCAACGGAAATACCTGCACTGTCGGAGGCATTGATTACCCCCCGTTTATCTTTGGAGCTTCCGCCGTACAGATTGGTCACACGGCTGATTGCTCCTGAACCGATGTCCTCGTTATCGTCAATATAACGTTTGTTGTTTGCTTTATCAGTCCAAACAGCTCCGTCGGTAAGCCACATGTTTACGGCGCCACCGTTATCCACAACACCCTTAAGATAGGAATCAGCCGTGGTCAGACCAAGGTTGATGATGCCTGTCTTCAAAGCGAAAATATCACCGTCCAGCTGGACACTGCGAGTGCCTGCAGCCGATCCGTTACTGTTCATGTCGATGTTACCCTGATATGCTCCCAATGCATAATAACTGTAGCCCGTTCCGGACGGCACGACAATTTTACCGCCGCCTACGGAAATTGAGCTACCTGCTGCATTAGCGGTAATACCGTTTCCGTATATGGAAAAATCAACATTACCGTTGATTGTTACCTTGCTTTTATCCACGGACGTAAGAACACCAGCGTTATTGAAACGGGAAAAGACATTTTCCATATTGAGGGGTATACCCCAGGTTTTGTTATCGTTACCCAAAATAGTCACATCGCCGTTGATGGTTATTGAAGAACCTTCCTCAGCTTCCATACTGCTTTCACCCCAGCGGTCCGTTTTTTGCACGGCAATACCGTTGCCTCCCAGTCCGCCTTCCATAGTGATATTTACCGGCGCGTTGATGATGATATTCGAGGTTCCTGTTTTAGGGGCGTCCAACCAAACAGCGTTGGTCAAGCTGTTACCTTTAACGATACCCATCGTTTTAATATCCACTTTTCCGGCATCGATAACGACATTCTTGCCATTGCCGGCGTAAATACCGGCAGGATTTCCCACAACATTCATAGCTTGCAGCTGCAGAGTATTGCTGTTGGAATTGATCTTCACGTCATTACCTGCATGAGCATCGACAGCTGCCAAAACATTTGTAGTAAGATCGCCCGACAAGTCGGAATAAACGTAGACAGTTTTATCGGTATTGAAGGTATAATTTTTAAAGTCATCGGTAAATCCGACATAGTTATATTTATTTTGTGCGTTGCCGTTGTCGGCGGACGTTCCGGTTATTTTACAACGAAAATCAGCCTGTGCAAGCGCCTTCTGCGTGATGGAGCTGACATGAAGATCGTTGCGAACAGCCTGTAATCCCGCTACATTGTCCGCAGGAGCCACTGCCCAACCGTTGAAGTTGACGAAAGAATCATCATTTGTCAACTCCCGCGGCGTCCAAATCAAAGGCGATTTTTCACCGTCCGTATAGATCCAGACATTATTGCCGCACTCCATGTAAAGACGCTTGGTGTAGTACTCGGCATCAAGGTTGTTAAACCAGCCCTTGGTCACCTCATCCACAACTAATTCCCAATCCTGGGGATTTTCTGCCAGCAGATTGGACACTGTTGTCTTATATACCTTGGTATCGCTCCCTTGGCCGGCGTTGGACAGAACGTACATCAAAACATATGCCGTGCCGTTCGGTAGGATCTTCAGATTGCGAAAATCGCAGCCATTGCGTCTGACGGATCGGGGAACTTTTATTTTGCGGCTGCTGCTCAGTTTACCTCCGCTCATCTCCGCTACACTAAGTCCGCTGTCCGGATTATTGGAGCCGTATCCCTGGCTGCCGCCGATGCCGGTTACGAAAATCCTGCCGTTGTAATAATTCGTGCGTACGTTATCGGGATTTTTGGCGGTACGTACATGAGAAACATATTTAAGACTGCCGTCCGGTTTAATTTCAAACTGTATGAGATAACTGTCATCATACGGCGTATATCCTCCGTTAGGATTCACGGAAGCAACCGCGTAGAGCTTCCCGTCCCTAACCATGAGGGATTCTCCGTGTACGCCTGATACTGTGGCATCGTATGAGCCTCCACAATGGGTGTTGATGATATTTTTCAAGTCGACAGAAAACGTTTCCGTAGTCGTGCCGTTTTCCTGAATTTTTTCTACGCCGATTTTACCTAAATCATAACCTGTTCCGTAAATATATCCGTTGTGTGCTGCGGCTGCATGCATATTGGCTACGGAATTGAAAACCCCCTCATATACCGGTATATTCCAGTCACCATTGCCGTCCAGAATACGGGTCGGAGCCAGATCAGTTGTACTGTAAGTATATTGACGCAAAGCTATCATGCCGTTGCCGTCATACACGAAAGGATATAACGACGCATCTCTGTTCAGATCAGTGACATAGTCCTTTGCAGCATCCCTATCAACATGAGTAGTCACTCGCGAACCTGTTATAACAGCCAGCTTGCCAGCCTGATAACCTGCATCGGTAACAACGACCCCCAGCAAATTCGCAGCATTTACTGAAGTTCCGAAGCACGTAGCAAATATCGCTGCCAAAATGGCACTTTTAGTCGTTTTTTTCATTATTTCCCATCCTCCTTTAGAAGGCACAACGCACGGAAGCGTAATAAGTTCTTCCCTGTAAGGGATATTCCCCGTTGATATAACCATAACCGTAACCATAGGTACCGCTGTAAATTTTCTGCTGCGGTCCTTTATTAAAGATGTCATTGCACCCTAAATTTATTTGCCACTTTTTATCAGGCTGCCATTTTAATCCCGCATTAACAACGGTAAGCTCTGAAATAGGTTTTCCTGCCAGATAGGCATCGGCTCCGCCGGATCCCCGGCTGTAAAAAGTGAAATACTCGTCGGTGTAATGCATTTCTGTAAACATACTGAATTTGTCGGAAGGTTTGTAAGTAAACCTTGCGTTGGCCTCCCATTTAGGCTGATAAGTGGGCCACACCTCGTGGAAGCCCATATACCCGACAGCGCTGTCACGGCGCTGCATATTGAGCTTGGTGTACGTTCCTCTGAGATCAAGCTCGAATTTAGGCCAAATCATGGTATGCTTCAGCTCCATGCCTCTGGCTTTGCCTTTATTGTCATTATAATAAGAGCTGTAATCCAGTCCGGTACGTTCCAGCTGAAGCATATCAATGGAATCGCGCCAAAAATATGTCAAAGCGGAATCAGTACGGGCTCCCAAGAAATTTCCGGAACCTATAACACTGAAATCAAACTGTTTCCCCTGTTCTGGACGCGGGAAAATACTGGCAGATCCGTCCCTGTGGGTAGACGGCAAAATCCCTGCGCCGTCGCCGGCGATCTCATACATATTCAACAAGCGATAATAAGTTCCGCCCGTCATTCTCAAGGTCCAATTGTCGTTGAGAATTTTCTTTACGGCAAGCTGCCACGTCAGTTTACCGTCTGTTTGCGAATCTTTCTCATGTAGCCAATGAAATTTTAGACTCTGATTATCGCCGAAGCGTTTCCCGTCGCTGTAACCGGTTATCTTCGACTGATTGTAGCGCAGTGACGGCGTCACAATCCAACTGCCTTTCTTATCCACGGTGATGCTGTCCTGCATCTGTACATTGAAAATATCCTGATCATAACGATTGCGCATAGTTCCAAGTAAACTGCCTATCAAGGTATCATCCAAAACTTTGTCCATCAATGATCCGTGGATGTTCATACGTTCGTGAGAATAGTTCATCTGCAAATCAAGCATTTGATTATCGGATAGTTTATAGGTACCGTCTGCCTGCACGTTTATTTTATTGGATTTGTATTGACTCCATTCGCGCAGCGGTGTCTGAGAAAAGCGGAAATTATTCGGGTCGACGATGTGTTCGGCGCGATATCGCTTATTTTGATGAGTGTAATCCACCATCCAACCCATCTCCAATTTGCCCAAATTCATACGGTTCTGCAGCAGAAGCTCGCTGGTTTCCATCACTTGCCTTCGACTGTCAGCATAATAAATATCGTCCAAGTCCACCATGGCATAGTTGATGACCGTGTTTATATCATCACCCCAAAGAGAATCCGGAAGATGCCGGTCAACTTTGTTATAGGCGGACTTAATCATCCAGCGATCATCCTGCCATTTTACGATCGCTCCCGATTTTTTATAATCATTATAACGACGCCAACGATCGGATTTGCTGAGCTTTTTGAATCTTTCCTTAAACGCAGCGAGCTTTTGCCGATAACCGGCAACTTCCTCGCTGACGGAGGGATCCGCTTTATGCTGCCACTCGGCGATAGTCTCTTCCACTGTATCCTTGACGTACCTGTCAATTACTTTGGCCTTTTCCGCAGCGTCAAAGACACCTATAGTTCCTGATTCCCAGTCGTTCTGCGCCCAATTTTTCCACTCGTTCTCCGGCGCGCCGTTATCCAAAAAAGCCTGCTTGTATTCGTCAACATAGTCGGAAACAGCTACAAATCCCTTACTTACGGCAACGTCATAAGCATTGTTTTTAATACCTTGAGCAAGTCCGTCAGGGTGTTTCACGTAGTTCTGCCACGCATTTTCATCGGCTTTGAACCTATTTTTTTCTTCATCTGTGAGAGAAATAATACCGCTGGAAGTTAAAATATCTATCATATTTTTACTGAAATTATCCAAGGCCATCTGATATGCATCCAACGAAGCTTTGGCATCTCCGGCAGCTCGCGGACTAGCATAATTTTTGTACCGAAAATCACCGTCGCTGGCATCGTAGTTAAGCCCTATCATGAGAGTTCCTCCGCCCAATGGAGATGTCACTTCTACGCCGACCTTTTTACCGCCAAGACTTGATTTACCGACTTCAGCCGCTATATTGGCCTCGCGTGGCTTCTTAGTGACCACGTTGATAACGCCGCCCATAAAAGTCCCGGCAAAACGACTTGGTATGAAACCTCGGTAAACTTCGATGCGTTCCACATTTTCCACCGGAATGACGGATATATCCGCTGCCGCATCGCCGCCCAAATTAGTCAGTACACCGTCTACAAACACTCCTACCTGTGAAGCAGTGGAACCTCTAACAGACACCGTAGCGTACTGTCCTTTGCCGTTGACCTCACGCACATGCAGACCGGGAACCTTTTTTAGCAGCTCCGGCAAATCCTTCTGCTCCCCGCGGTAATCCTCCGGACGAATGATCGTAACAGTGCCCGGAGATAATTTGCTCTCCCAATCCGGTCTTTTGGCTTCTACCGTCACCTCAGGTAATTCGAAACCCAGTTCGCTGGCATCCTCCGCATAAACTACTCCCTGATACTGCCAAAAAGGCGCTGCTGCAAATAGTGCTACAGCCAGAATATCCCTCGTTTTTTTCATCAAGTACTCCTCCGTTCAAGTATGTCTTTGTACAAATATCTTCCAACAGCACTCTAAAATAAATATAGCCGTATTATTAGTCTACGTGCAGACTAACAATACGGCTATCATTCCAAAAACACACCGATGCCCAGGTCGAAAGCAGATTTCTTCCTACAGCACGGTAACGGCACGTCAAAACCAAAGCCGAAAACTCGTCTCCGCGCAATCTCTTCCAACCTGTCAGCGCAGGCCTTTTTCAGAACGAGAACCAGTCAGCACTCTGACTCAAGATCAACACTCTGATATCCCTTTGCGAGAGGTATTATGATATCAGAACTCCCTAATACAGTTGCGCGACAGCGCCGGATTCGCACCGGACTTCCCTGTAAAACGGCTACGATTTATTTTCGCCGTACCTAGCTCTATCTCATTATGCAATTTTATTAACAGTCCTATAGAAAAATACTTATATATAAACAGAACAAAACCTTTGGAAGAAAGACTTATCCTTACTCAGTACTGCAAATATGAGGTTACTTGATTTATATCATTTATTATTCTAACTAGCACTTATACTCTTATTAATACTTTACTCTATTTTATTTAGGAATAATTATAATACTTTGTTCTACGATTTGCAAACATTTTATAAAAATTTATTAATATAAACCGTTTTTGCAGCACCTCCTAAAGAAAACATTCCGCTTCCGACGTAAGCCAAGAAGTATTTGACAAATATTTTTTTTCAGTGTATCATAGTTTTGCTAACTTTTAACTAAACAGAGCTTTTCATCAAGAGTAGCTGAGGGACTGGCCCTGTGAAGCTACGGCAACCACACGTCCGTGAACGGTGCTAATTCCAACGGAGTATTCCGACAGATGAAGTTTGCTATCCTTCGCTGTTTCGGTGAGGGATTTTTTATTTATCACAACACAATGTTATCATTCAATATAGAGAAAGGATTTTTTGTTATGATCGAGCTGCTTAACGTCGAAAAGACCTACTATAGTAAAGCCGGCGATATCCACGCTTTACGGCCGACGACTTTGAACATCAAAGCCGGTGAAATTTTCGGCATCATCGGACTTTCCGGAGCCGGCAAGTCCACTTTGATACGCTGCATCAATATGCTGGAGCGTCCTACCGGGGGAAAAGTTTTTGTAAACGGCGAGGAACTGACCGCGATGAGCGAGGCGCAGCTGCGTAAGGCGCGCCAAAGCATAGGTATGATTTTTCAACACTTTAATCTGTTATCCTCACGCACGGTTTATGAAAATATAGCCTTTCCTCTGGAAATCCAAGGAATGAGCAAAGAGGCCATCGATAAACGTGTGCGCCCGCTGCTGGAACTGGTTCAGCTTTCCGAGCGCGCCGACTACTATCCGAGCCAACTTTCCGGAGGACAAAAGCAACGCGTCGGCATCGCCCGCGCTCTGGCCAGCGATCCCAAGGTGCTGCTCTGCGACGAAGCTACATCCGCGCTGGATCCGCAAACGACCCAGTCGATTTTACAGTTGCTTCTGGACATCAATAAAAAAATGCAGCTGACCATCGTCCTTATCACCCATCAGATGGAGGTGGTCAAAACAATCTGCGACCGCGTGGCCGTCATTGAAAACGGCGTGATCATCGAAGAAGGCAGCATGATAGATGTCTTTACCGATCCGCGTGAAGAAACGACCAAAGAATTTACCAAAAGCGTCATCAACGCGGAGATACCTGAAATCATCAAACGCAAAACTCTTTCGTCTGTATACGAAGACGGCAGCAAACTGATCACGCGTCTGACTTTTATCGGCAGCAGCGCCGGCGAGCCTATTGTTTCCGGCATGGTCAAGCGCTTCGACGTTGACGTGAGCATTTTGTACGGCAATATAGACCAGCTGAAAGATCTTCCTTTCGGCACGCTGATCATTGAAGTTTCCGGCACGAAAGCCGGTATCAGCAGCGCGTTGGAATACCTGCAGCAACAAAAACTGAAAACGGAGGTGCTTGGTTATGAGTCCTGAGCTTATCAATCTTCTGATAAAATCTTTTTGGGAGACCTGCTACATGGTCTTCGCTTCAACGTTTTTGTCCGCGCTGATCGGCATCCCGCTTGGAGTGATCCTGACCGTAACACGCAATGATCATATCATGCCCCACACTGCGATTAATTCCGTGCTGGGAGCCGTGGTCAACGCGACCCGCTCCACGCCTTTTATCATTCTCATGGTAGCCATAATTCCGCTGACGCGCATGATCGTAGGTTCGTCCATAGGCACTACGGCTGCCATCGTGCCGCTGACGATTTCGGCGGCGCCCTTTATCGCCCGTATCATCGAATCTTCACTGTTGGAAATCAACCCCGGCATCATCGAAGCTGCGCAGGCTATGGGAGCAAGTCCCATGCAGATCATTCGCAAAGTGCTGCTGCCGGAAGCGCTCCACTCCATAGTTCTTGGCGTTACCCTGGCTGTAATCAGTCTCATCGGTTATTCCGCCATGGCAGGTACCCTGGGCGGCGGCGGTCTCGGAGACCTAGCTATTCGTTACGGTTATCAACGCTTCCAAATGGATGTCATGTTGGCTACGGTAGTGGTTTTGATCATCATGGTACAGGCCATGCAATCCCTTGGCGACCATCTTTCCAAAAAGCTCAATAAAAATAAATTATAAAATTTGCTGTAACTAGCTGTAACTATATTTACACATCCTTAGGCCTCTGCAAGCGAAAAAATTTATTTTTATTTTTTTGTTGACAGCTTTTTTCCGGTATAGTAGAATCTGTTTCAACTTCACAAAGCAACGGCAATGAAAAGAAGAGTAGGCGAGGGCGACCGGCCCAGAGAACTTCCGTAACGGTGCAAGGAAGAGCGGTCTAATTGCTGAAGATGGTCTTGGAGCTGACAGGCTGAATATTTAAGTCGTCCGGGAGCGCCCGATACAGCGCTGGAGTATTGAGGGAGTTTTCCTGCGTACTCGAGAAGGCTGACTGTCGCGAGACAGCAGTGAATTAGGGTGGTACCGCGAAGTTTCAAGCTTTCGCCCCTGCACAGCAGGAGCGAAAGCTTTTTTATTGCCGGAAGCGTCCTGCGCGACAATTTCATACGGTCAAGGTGAAAATGCTCACCTCAAAAGTTAGCCTGCCCGCCTACAGCAGCAAATGTAGGCACAAGACGATCCGTACCATCGCAAAAAACAGCGCGCGAAGTTTTCAGCATCGGAAAGGATCCGCATATCAAAAAATCAGGAGGATACCAACATGAACAAAATAACCAAAATAATTTCCGTAGCTGCACTCTGCGCTTTAACAGCCTTTACCGCCGGCTGCGGCGACGACAAAAACAAGTCTGCCGTAGGCGGCAAAGACACCCCGGTAAAGATCGGCGTCACCGCCGGTCCTCACGCCGAAATTCTCGACAATGTAAAAAAACTGGCTGCCAAAGAGGGTCTGCAGATCGAGGTAGTGGAATTTTCCGACTACGTTTCCCCCAATGTATCCTTGAGCCAGAAAGAACTTTTTGCCAACAGCATGCAACATGCCCCCTATTTGGCGGCAACTTTGAAAAAAGAGCCGAAATTTGAATTAGTCGAAGTTTTTAAAACGGTGAACTTCCCCATGGCCATTTATTCCGACAAAATCAAAAAAGTTGAAAATATACCGGACGGAGCCGTCATCGGCATCCCCAACGACCCTTCCAACGGAGCGCGCGCGCTGCTGTTGCTGGCCGACAAAGGCTTCATTCAGTTGAAGGATAAAAATAATGTTAGCTCGACTGTCGCCGACATCACCGCCAATCCTAAGAACTATAAAATCAGAGAACTGGACGCCGCTTCCATCCCCAAAGCTCTTCCCGATTTGGATTTGGCTGTCATAAATGCCAACTATGCCCTTGTAGCCAAGCTGAATCCTGCTAAGGACTCTCTTGTGATCGAACGACCCGACAATCCTTTCCTCAATATCTTCGTGACCCATAAAGCCAACCTCAGCGATCCGCGTATAGCGCAGCTGCAAAAAATTTATCAGTCGGCAGAGAACAAAAAGTTCATCGAAGATCACTTTAAAGGTACCATCACCCCCGGTTTCTGAGCGGAAAGCGGAAGCGTGAAAAAGCTTGCGTAAAACTTTTCAAGTTCTGCAAGCGAATATTATTGAAGAAAAATACCCCGCCCGGCAAGCGAACTTGCCCAGCGGGGTATTCATATTTAATTTTTGCTACAGCCTTTCGCCGTTCAAATAACGGTCTACAATAATGTCGGAGGCTTCCCTGTTTGACAGACTTTCCCTGCTGTCGCCGGTGGGATTGAAAATGCTCATAACCACTCCGAAAAAGAAGAACCGGCAGGAAATATCAACATTGCAATCTTTCAAGCTGCCCGCGACGATGCCCTCACGTATCAAATTCTTGAAAACGTCCAATTCTCCGACGATAAGCCTGTAATAACGCAAAAGCAGCTCCTGCTCCGCCGCATCCGCTTTCATCCCGGCGTAACGCGGCACGGCCGCCAACTCTCCGTTTATTCCTTCCTTAAGGATATAGCGCCCATTGCACAGCATCTCAAAAAAAATGATCTGCCACAGTGAAGCGTTGGCTCGGTAAAAGGCCACCAGCTCTTCAAAGTACTTCAACAGCTTGCCCTCTATTCCAGCCTGCGCAGCAACGGCGCACTCCAAACGCTCCACAAAACCTCGATTTTTTTCATCTACCAACCGGAAAAAAAGCTGTTCCTTGTTGCCGAAATATCTGTATACCGTCCCCTTGCCCACATCAGCCAAAGCGATGATTTCGTCCAACGTAGCTTTTTCGAAACCGTATACGGAAAACACCTGCTCCGCAGCCAGCAGTATGCGTTGCGGCTTGGACAGGTTCATATCTATTGCCACTGTATTTCCTCCAAGCAAATAATTCTCTAACATTTAGATTATATCATAAAGCTTTACGTTCCGCCATCCGCAGTCAAACAGGCGTGCATATCGGCTCCGTATTTCGCATGGCGGATGTGTCTGCTCCATCAAAACAAAAATTTATTCCCGGCGTCAGCTTTTTAAAGCTTTGCTCTTTTAATTATGGATTTTTCAGCGTATAATATGCATAGACAGATGTATGCTGATTTTATTTAGTTTGCATAAGGAGGAGACTGTATGAGTCTGAAGATCATCACCAAACGCTGTAAAGGCTGCGGTATCTGCGTTGCCTTCTGCCCGAAAAAAGTCCTGCAGGTCAGCGAAATCGAAAAGGTTGAAGCTGTGAACGAAAAGGACTGCATCAAGTGCGGACAATGTGAGATGCGCTGTCCCGATTTTGCGATTTTTGTAGAAAAATAAGCTTAAGGAGTGTGAAAATATATGTCCAGAACGTTGTTGCTCCAAGGCAATCAAGCCGTAGTTGAAGGCGCGATTGCCGCCGGAGTCATGTTTTTCGGCGGTTACCCCATAACGCCGTCCACGGAAGTGGCTGAATCCCTGGCGCAAAGATTACCCGCTATCGGCGGCAAATTTATTCAGATGGAAGACGAGATCGCTTCCATGGGAGTTATCATCGGCGCCTCTCTGGCAGGTAAAAAAGTTATGACCGCCACCAGCGGACCCGGCTTCTCTCTGAAACAGGAGCTGCTCGGCTATGCCTGCGCTGCGGAGATTCCCCTTGTCATCGTCAACGTACAGCGTGTAGGCCCGTCCACAGGGCAACCCACATCTCCGTCCCAAGGCGATATTATGCAGGCTCGTTGGGGAACTCACGGCGACCATTGGCTCATCGCCCTCACCCCTGCCAGCGTTCCCGAATGTTTCGAGCTGACGCTGCGCGCTTACGCTCTCAGCGAGAAATACCGCACACCGGTAATCCTCCTCATGGACGAAATTATCGGCCATATGCGCGAAAAAATAGAACTGCCGGACAACTATGACGAAATACCTAAAGCGGAACGTCGGCAACCGGACTGCTCTCCCGAAGAGTTTAAAGCTTACGCGACAGATGAAAGCCTTGTTCCCGCCATGCCGCCTTTCGGCAGCGGTTATCGCTGGCATGTGACCGGTCTTGTTCACGACGAAACCGGCTTCCCCAAAGGCACAGGCGCGGCGACGGTTGCCGCGGCGGACCGTCAGTACCGTAAACTGTACGACAATCTTGACGATATCGTGCAAGTGGAAAATTACCGTATGGAAGATGCTCAAGCTGCAATCGTCGCCTTCGGCGGCGCAGCGCGCACAGCCTATGAAGCCGTAGACATGGCAAGAGCGGAAGGCCTCAAACTCGGCCTTGTACGTCCCGTAACCATTTGGCCTTTTGCGCAGAAACAGATGGAAGCTTTGGCGGAAAAAGTAAATTGCATTATCGTCCACGAGCTTAACTGCGGTCAATATGTCTTAGAAGTGGAACGTGCTGTCAAAGGCAAAGTGCCTGTAATCAGCTATGCCAAATATGACAACGAACCGGCTACTCCCGCTCAGCTGTTGGCTGAAGCTAAAAAAGCCATGGGTCTGTAAGAGAGGTGCGCAAAATTATGAGTATGGAAGCTTTAATAGATAATTATTTCCGTCCCGGACGTCTTCCCCACATCTGGTGTCCCGGCTGCGGTAACGGCACTGTGACCGGCGCTATTGTCAAAGCCGTCGATAAGCTGGGACTTGATAAAAACAACGTCGCCGTTATTTCCGGCATCGGCTGCAGCAGCCGTGCTTCAGGTTATCTGGACTTCAACACGGTACACAGCGCTCACGGCAGAGCATTGCCCGTAGCTACGGGCGTCAAGCTGGCCAATCCGTCCCTCGATGTTATTGTGGTAACAGGCGACGGTGACGCCACAGCCATCGGCGGCAACCACCTTATTCACGCCGCCCGCCGCAACATAAACATGACGGTCATTCTGTTCAACAACAGTATTTACGGCATGACCGGCGGTCAGTATTCTCCGATGACGCCTATGGGCAGCAAAGCTACAACAGCACCCTACGCTACCATCGAGCAGGACTTCGATATCGTGGAACTGGTCAAAGCTGCCGGAGCTACTTTTGTTGCCCGCGCCACTTCTTTCCACGTTCCCGTGCTGACGGATCTCATCACCAAAGGCATCCAACACAAGGGCTTCAGTCTTATTGAAGCTGTCTGCGGCTGTCCGACTTCTTTCGGCCGCCAAAATAAAATTCCTTCTCCCGCCGCTATGATGCAATGGCAAAAAGATCACGCTGTAATGATCACCGCGTGGGATAAAATGGACGCGTCACAACGCGAAGGCAAATTCCCCATCGGTCTGCTCTACCAGGACACAAGCCGCAAGGAATATACCGAAGCCTACGAAGAATTGATTGCTCGCGCGCAAGGAGGTAAGTAATAATGAGATATGAATTACGCTTATCCGGCACAGGCGGCCAGGGACTCATTCTGGCAGGTATCATTTTAGCGGAAGCTGCTCTGTTAGACGGCAAAGCAGCCATTCAATCCCAATCGTACGGTCCGGAAGCTCGCGGCGGCTCTTCCAAAGCGGAAGTTATCATCAGCGAAGATGAAATCCACTTCCCCAAAGTTACCGCTCCGAAACTTCTGTTGGCCATGAGCCAGGAAGCTGCCGACAAATACAGCAAGGATCTCTTGGAGGACAGCATTGTCGTTACGGACAGTCTGTTCGTCAACAAAGTTCCGGCAGGCGCAGCCGAAATCTATCAGCTCCCCATCACCATCACCGCCAAAGAAGAATTGGGCAAGGCTCTGTTCGCCAATATAATCGCTCTGGGAGCCATTCAAAAAATAAGCAACATCGTCACCTATGACTCCCTGCTCAAAGCTGTACTCAACCGCGTTCCCAAAGGAACGGAAGAAGTAAACACCAAAGCTTTGCAGCTTGGCATGAATCTGGTAAAATAAACTGTCAAATGCCGTACTCTCGGAGTGCGGCATTTTTATTACCGGAGAATATAAAAAACTTTACAGAAAAGCAAGCAGAGCTTCTCTTTTCCGAAAAATTCTCCGCTTTATCAAAGCTTTCCCTTGACATCACGGTCATCTCATTGTAACATACTGACTCAGTAGGTTTATATTGCCCGCTGCCAATGCGGCGGTGCCGTTCGGAGGTAAAAAGTGCCTGAAAATTTTTATTCCGCCGCAGAATCGCGGCAGAAAATCCAAAACGGAGCTTCTTTCTCGGAGGAAGAACTGCGCGCCTTCATAACCGAACCGGACAAATACCGCCTTGAACTTGCCGCCGCAGCCGACAAAGTACGCCGCTTGCACTACGGAAACAAAATCTTTATCCGCGGTCTTATAGAAATTTCCAATTACTGCAAAAATAACTGTTTTTACTGCGGTCTGCGTTTCGGCAACAAATTTGTGGAACGCTATCGTTTGAGCAAACAGGAGATTTTGGACTGCTGCCGAACCGGCTACGCATTAGGCTTTCGCACATTTGTGCTGCAGGGCGGCGAAGACTCTTATTTCACGGAAAAACGCTTCTGTGAGATTATCCATGCCATCAAGACAGCTCACTCGAACTGCGCCGTCACTCTGTCGGTAGGGGAAAAAAAGCGGCATGTTTATCAAGCGTACTTCGATGCCGGAGCCGACCGTTATCTGCTGCGCCACGAAACTGCCGCACCGGAACATTACGCGCTGCTGCACCCGAACAGCATGAGCTTGGATGAACGCAAACGCTGTCTTTATAATCTCAAGGAAATCGGTTTTCAGGTAGGCTCCGGGTTTATGGTGGGTTCGCCTTTCCAGACAGCGGAACATCTGCTGGCCGATCTGCGTTTTTTGCAGGAACTGCAGCCGGACATGATCGGTATCGGTCCCTATCTTAATCATCCGCAGACACCTTTCAAAGACAGTCCCAACGGTTCCATGGAGCTGACTCTCTGCCTTATCTCACTGCTGCGTCTGTTCTTTCCCACAGTGCTGCTGCCGTCAACCACGGCGCTGGCCACTGTCCACCCTCACGGACGTGAGTTGGGCCTCAAAGCCGGAGCCAATGTGGTGATGCCCAACCTTTCACCACCTGAAGCCCGCAAAAATTATACCATCTACGCCAATAAAGCCTGCACCGGGACGGAAGCTGCGCAAAACCTGCAAACGCTGCAAAAATTGCTGGACGCGTGCGGTTACGAGATAAGCGTCGACCGCGGCGACAGAAAACATATCTAAAACAAGGAGAAAATCATGAAAAAGACGGCACTCGTAGCCATGAGCGGCGGTGTTGATTCAAGCGTAGCGGCTCTTTTGCTGCAAGAAGCCGGATACGCGTGCACCGGCGCCACCATGAAACTTTTTACCAAAGATCCTGAGCGTCACGACGACGCCGAAGACGCACGCCAAATTGCCGAGCGTCTGCATATTCCTTTCCATATTTGTGATTTTTCCGAATTTTTTGCCGACGATGTTATCGGCTGCTTTATAAATTCCTATATGGACGGCGCCACACCCAATCCGTGCGTAGACTGCAACCGTCAGCTGAAATTCGGACAGTTGCTGCAAAAAGCTGCGGAACTTGGTTGCGACTATTTGGCGACAGGTCATTACGCCCGCGTGGAATACAGCGCGGCAAAACAGCGCTTTTTGCTGCGCAAGGCGGCAGATCCTGCCAAGGATCAAAGCTACGTGCTGTTTTCTCTTACCCAGGAGCAGCTGCGGCATGTCATTTTCCCGCTGGGAGCTTACAGCAAGCCGGAAATACGCAAAATAGCTGAAGCGCACGGCTTTGCCAATGCGGCTAAGCATGACAGTCAGGATATCTGCTTTATTCCGGACGGTGACTACTGTAAATTTATTGAAGAATATACCGGTCGCACATTTCCGCCGGGCAACTTTGTTGACGAGGACGGTAATGTTTTGGGCCGGCACAAAGGCATCATCCGCTATACCGTCGGACAGCGCAAAGGTCTCGGATTAGCTTTGCCGCAGCCCATGTATGTCAAAGAAATCGATCCCGCGAGCAACACCGTCGTCCTGACGACCAACTCCGGGCTATTCAGTCGCACGGTAATTGCCGATAATATCAATCTTATCGACTGCGACCGCATAACGGAACCGCGACGCGTCAAAGCGCGTATCCGCTACCACCAGCAGGAACAGTGGGCCACGGTTACCCAACCGGAGGACGACAGATTGGAAATCATTTTCGACGAACCGCAACGCGCCATTACCAAAGGACAAGCCGTAGTCATGTACGACGGAGAATATGTTGTGGGCGGCGGCAAAATAATTTAAAAGGAAATTTATTGCAAAACTCCTCCGCATTGTATATTGCGGAGGAGTTTTGCACGTGGTTTTAGAGCGCCGATATACAGCATTTCAATCATTCGTCGAAAAAATTCCGCTCTTCCTTAAACCATCCAACAACACCATCGGAGATTCTTTCGTCGCCGGACTGCGCCTGACAATGCACGCGGCTATATTCAAGTTCAAAAAAAGTTCCGACACATTGAAGTGTCGGAACTTTTTTAATTTATCACATGCCGATTTTCGCCATCATGGCCGCAATCTGCTCTTCCATATTTTTTATTTTATCATTCTGCTGCTCGATAGTGGTATGCAGCTCCGTAATTTCTTCTTTTTGATCAGAGATGACCGCAACTAACGCCGCTTTGGAATATCCCGCATAAGGAGCGGAACGCCCAAGTTTCAGACTAAGGCCTGCATTAAGCAGATTTTCACCGCCGCCCACACTGCCTCCTATGGAGAACATGGTCGTAGCATTGGGACGGTAGAAGGCGCCCAACGCCAAAGCATTTTCGCCCCTGTAACGTCCGTAGCCGGCAGCGACATTCCATTTATCATAAGGATCATAATCCTGGGGATGTAAAGCCGCCAAAGCAGCTGCCCCGGCGCCGATTTTATCCACACGATCGTCCAAATGATTTACCTGACGGCCTAAGTCGCTGATATTATTTTCCATGTCGGCAATAGAGTCGGCATGATTTTGAACCACACCGTCCAGCAGCATAATATTCGCTCCGGCGGTATTATCTTTCTTGACATAGCTGCCGTCTTTCTCAACCCTTGTTTCCCGGAAAACCGTATCACCGCTGACAGGTTTTGAATCGGAAGCAGCTACCTTGCCGTCAGCTTTAACGCTTACGGTGTAGTCGTGACTGCCGTCTGCATTGTCCACCGTACTCAACGTCACATTTTCTCCTGCCCGAATGGTATTGCGCGTGTCCTTAGTAGCTACGGTGACGGTAGAAGCTTTGCCTTCATTATCTGTAAGACTGATGGTCGTAGTATTGTCAGCGTTTTCCGTGCCGCTTAAAGTGTAAGCGGTATTGGTGTCCACCGCAGCGGCAATAGCCGCCAGATCTACGCTGCCTTTGACTTCATTGCCGGCAGTATCTTTCACACTCATGGACAAAGTAGTTCCCACAATACTCAAGGCATTGTCTGCGGCAACCAAAGAATTTCCGCATCTGCTCAGCCATCCTGCAGAACTGTCGCCAATCGCCGCAAAATAAATTAAAAAGCGAATTTTCCGCCGCTGAGAAGTTCGTACGCTTCGACGTACTTACCGATGGTTTTGACGATGATTTCCTCCGGCAGCTCCCAGGAACTGTCCGGATGAGCTGACAGCCAATCTCGTACAAATTGTTTGTCATAGGAAGCCTGTTCCCTGCCGGCGGCATATTCCGCCAGCGGCCAGAAACGCGAGTTGTCCGGTGTCAGCACCTCATCGCCTAAAACGATTTTGCCTTCTTCGTCAAGACCGAACTCAAATTTGGTATCGGCAATGATGATTCCGCGGCTCAGCGCATAATCGGCGCACTTTTTATAAATTGCCAGGCTGAGCGCCTGCAACTGCTCGGCATAAGCTCTTCCCTTTCCGGGATACAGTCGCTCCAAAATAACGGCACTGTCCTCTGCGCTGATGTTTTCATCGTGCTCTCCCAGTTCCGCTTTAGTGCTGGGGGTGAATAACGGCTCCGGCAGCTTCTCGGATTCCTGCAACCCCGCAGGCAGTTTGATGCCGCAAACGGTACCGTCCTGCCGATAGCTTTGCCAACCGCTGCCGCTCAGATAGCCGCGCACGATGCACTCAATCGGCAGCATGGTCAGCTTTTTGCATTTCATGCTGCTGTGCATAAATTCCGGCTGTCTGAAAAATTCAGGCATCTCTTCATTGTTCACGGTCAACATATGGTTGGGAACTATGTCCTGTGTGAAATCGAACCAAAATTTTGACAACTGGGTGAGTACAATACCTTTTTTGGGGATCTTATTTTTCAAAATCACGTCAAAAGCTGAGATGCGGTCGCTGGCAACCATGATCAGACTGTCGCCTGCATCATACATTTCTCGAACTTTACCTGATTTAAACGGCTGATAGTTTTGCATAATCATTCCTCCGCACAAATTTATTAATGCATATTACGCAGTTATTTTTAAGTATTTACTATCATACCACATCGAACCGTTTATGTCGAACAAAAAATTGTTTTTTTATCATTTTGTTAGGATTTAATGATATCGGGAAGATAAATATCCTGCAAACGCACTTCAGGCTGCCCCAGATATCTGTCCGCCGTAAAGCTTCCGTGGGAATCGCTGCCGCCTGTTATAAAGTATCCGCGCCGACGGCACAGCTCCAGTAAGGTCCGCATTCCCTCTGCTGTGTGACAGCTGTGATAACACTCAAACCCGTCAAAGGATTCTTCCGCCAAAGTTTCCAGCAGAGCCTCAAGGCCCGGTCCGTGAAAAGAACTGGCGGCATGCGCGCACACAGCCGCTCCGCCCGCCTCGTGAATAGCGGCGATGACTTCTTCCACTGCAGGAAAAATCGGAAAACTTAGTTGGTTTTCCGGCAGATAGATCCGCTTGAAAAAATCCTTCACATCGAAGCAAACGCCCTTGTCTATAAGATACGCCAATGAGCGCCATCCGCCGCGCCTTCTGTCGTAGGTATAATCAACGAACTCGGCAGGGTCGGCAGCGTACCCGGCGGCGGCAGCCATAGCCACAATTTTCACGTCATCCGCTTCCATCAGAGCTTCGTTATGACGCAGCAGTTCCCGAAGATTTTTATTGCGCAGGTCGGCGCCGTATGCCAGCACATGGATATTATTACCGTCCTTAGTAGAATTGACCTCCACTCCGCCAAGGCAGATTATCCCGGCGTCCTTTGCCAGACGTTGTGTTTCTTCCACGTTGGCTACGCTGTCGTGATCCGTTACGGCAATGATGCCGATATTTTCGCGTACCGCCGCCGCGACAAGTTCCTGCGGCGTCCAGGAACCGTCCGAAGCCGTTGTATGAATGTGCAGATCAACTTTTGTAAAAGCATTAATTTCCGTCATGCTGTTTTTTCTCCACTTCTTCAGCCTCGCAAATCCTGCATTTTTCGCTGTGCGGCTCCTTGCCGGCATCAACCCGGCGCTTACTCCGCAATACGCTGAGCAAAAACAGCCCCGCTCCTGTCAAAACAATAGTTCCTCCCGAAGCCAGATTGGCGTGAAAGGAAAGCGTCAGTCCTACGCTTAAAGTTAAAACACTGTAGACTACGCTCTGCCTGATTACGCCGGCAAAACTGTCTGCCGTCTGCAACGCGGAGGCAACCGGTATCACCAACATGGCAGACACCAACAGCAAACCCACGATCCGCATCGACAAAGCTATCGTCAACGCCGTCAGCAGCGCCAGCAGCAAGTTCAGTTTTCTGACAGGAAGCCCGGCTACGCCGGCGGATACTTCGTCAAAAGTAATATACTGCAACGGACGATAAAACGCGCAAACAAAAGCCGCCGCGCACAGAGCCAACGCTCCTACGATATAAAGATCCTGCAGGCTTACGGTCATCAGACTGCCGAACAGAATACTGCTAAGATTGAAGCCGCCCTCTTTATTCAATCCGGTAAAAACTACCGCCATGCCCATACCGCTGTAGAAAAAAATCGCCAGCACCATATCGGCGGAATCTCTCAGACCGATACGCACTTTTTCTATGGCCAGCGCGCCGATGATTGTCGCTGCTGCCGCGCTCAGCACCGGACTGTACCCCCACAAAGCTCCTCCCGCAACTCCTGCGAACGCAATATGCCCCAAGCCGTCGCCAATGAGCGACTGCCGCCGCAGAACAAGAAAACAGCCGATAAGAGGGCAAACCAGCGCCATAATCAAACCCGCAGCCCACGCTCTCTGCATGAAAGCCGCTTCAAACATTTCCAAAATACTCCGCCCCTCTACCTGTAAAAGTAACCATGCTTGTGGTGATGACGCAGCGCCTCATGCACATCGCCCTGAAAGCAGATACCGTGATTTATGCAAAGAGCGCTTTTGGCAGCCTCTGCGGCCAGCTCCAGATCGTGGGAGATCATGACGATGGTCACACCGTCCCTGCGGTTAAGTTCTTTCAAACTGTCGTAAAGTTCCGCTTTAGATGCCGTGTCTATACCCGTAGCCGGCTCGTCCAAAAGCAGCAGCTCCGGCTTTTTCACCATGGCGCGCGCCAAAAACACCCTCTGCTGCTGTCCGCCGCTCAAGGCTCCTATAGAACGATGCTTCAATTCCTGCAGCCGGAAAGCGGTCAACGCGGCGTCGACCGCAGCCCATTCCGACTTGTTGAACCCGCGGCACAGCTTACTGCTGTCCAACAGGCCCAATGCCACAACTTCCTCCACACTGATGGGGAAGTTTTTCTGCTGTCCGGCGGGATTCTGCGGCACATATCCTACTTTTTCCCAGTGAGTAAATTTTTCCACGGGCGTACCGTAATAAGTTATCGTACCCACCGTAGGCGGCATAACATGAGCAAGCATCTTGAGCAGTGTGCTTTTACCGGCTCCATTGGCGCCGATCACCGCCAGAAAATCGCCTTTATTTACAGCCAGATCAAGCTTGTGAAAGACCCACCCTTCGCCGTAATCGAAACCTAAACCGGCGGCGCGTATAATATTCCCGTCGTTATTCATAGCATCCTGCTACTCGCTCAGAGCTTTCTCCAAATTGGCGATATTTTTTTCCATGATTTTCAGATAATTGAGCTTGGCTTTTTTACCGTCTTCGTCCAAACCTTCTATAGGATCAAGGACGCTCGTTTCAGCGCCGGCTTCCTTAGCCAACAAAGCTGCTATTTTAGGATCGGTAAGTGTCTCAAAGAAAACGTACTTGATATTTTCGCTTTTGACGGTATTGATCAACTTCTGCATATCCGCAGGCGTAGGTTCCGCTTCCGGGGAGATACCTGCCACCGCCAACTGCTTCAAACCGTAGTCCGCCGCCAGATGTCCGAAAGCGGCGTGAGCCGTCACAAAAGTCTTTTTCGGCGCTTTGGCGGCAACTTCCGTCAGCTTTTTATCCAAAACCTGCAAACTGTCGCAATATTTTTTGCTGTTGCCGCGGTAATATTCCGCATTGGCGGCATCAACTTTACACAAAGCTTCCGTAATGCGTTCCACCTCAACCATGGCTTTCTTTGGGCTTACCCAAACATGGGGATCTTCAATGCCGTCTCTGGTAAACAGGCCCTTACCTGCTTCCACGGCAGTCAGCTTATTGTCCTTCAGAGCCTCCAGCGCTTTATCCGCCCACGGCTCCACCACGCCGTTATACACAAAAACTTTGGCTGTACCCAGCAGTTTCAGTTCCTTGGGAGACGGCTCCCAATCGTGAGGTTCCGCGCCGTCCGGAACAAGAGTCGTCACCTGAACTTTATCTCCACCGACAGCCGCCGCAAATTCGGCCATGGGATAAAAGCTTGCCGCCACCTGAAGCTTGGCGTCCTTAGCTGAATTATCGCCGCAACCTACAACTGTCAAACACAAAACCAACAACATCAACAGTTTTTTCATAGTATCTACTCCTTTGGAAACTAAAGATAGTAATATTATAACAAATTTCACAAATAATAACTACTACTATTTTGTCGAATTTTTTTATCCGATAAAAAATAGCGGCATCTCTCCGGGCGAATTGTGATATAATCATAAAAATATCATCACTGCAGAAAAGAGGTTTCAGCAATGCTACTACCGGATAAAAAATTTATTGCCGCCTTTGACATTGACTGTCAGAACACTTTTACAGAAAACTGTCCCGAAGAGCTGCCCGTAAAAGGAGGAGCCGCCATAGTACCTGAGCTGAACGCCCAGGCGCAGTTCGCATCCCTGCGAGTCGCTTCCCGCGATGCTCATACGCTGCAAGCTTTATGGATAGCTTCACCTGAACATCCCCCCTGCTCTCCTTTGCCACATAGGCAGGACATGGATCTTTACTGGCCTCCCCACGCCATTATCGGCACGCGCGGCTTTGATTTCATCGACGGACTTGACCCGAAAGCCTACTCTTTTCAGGTTTTTAAGGGCGTAGAAATCGACAGGCATCCTTACGGGGCCTGTTATCACGATTTTGCGGATACTCTTTCCACCGGAGTCATAGAATTTTTGCAACAGCGCGGCATCACCACCGTTTTATGCGGAGGATTGGCCACGGATTACTGCGTAAAATTCACAGCTTTGCAGCTGAAAAAAGCCGGTTTCGACGTCATCCTCAATCTGTCGGCCTGCGCCGGCATAACCTCCGAAACAGTCGCCTCCGCGCTGCGGGAAATGCAGGAAGCGGGCGTTAAGTTCGTAGAAAGTGTCCGTGAATTTCAATAAAATTTTACTCAAAGCAAAAGGCAGGAAGCGAACCATGCTTCCTGCCTTTATTTATTCTTCCGCAAATTCGATGCAAAACCGTTCTTTGAACAAACGGCCGGCAAAATTTATTTATAATCACGCTACAGCAGCGTATTTGCATTTTTACCCCAAATAGTCCAAAATTTCCTTGGCATGCGGCAAAATAATATCCGGTTTAATAGAACCGCTTTCCACATCCTGTAGTGAGGCTTCGCCCGTCAGCACCAGAACGGAAAGAATATCATTGTTGATCCCGAAAGCGATATCCGTCGCCAAACGGTCTCCCACCATAGCGATTTCATGCTTTTGCAAGCCCGTCCTTGCCAAAACCACATCCACCATATAACGGTAGGGTTTGCCTAAAATAAGCTCCGGCTCTTTACCCGTGGCGGCGCGGATCATCTGCAACATGGCTCCGGTGTCGGGAATAAATTCTCCTCCCTCGATGGGACAGCGCACATCGGGATGAGTGGCAATATACGGAACTCCCCTGTCAATCAAACGACAGGCTGCGGCAAGCCTTGCGTAAGTGAGCGTCTGATCGAATCCCACTACGACATAATCCGCTTGAGCGTCGACACCGTCAACAAGAGTAAACCCGGCTGCGGCAACAGTTTCCTGCAGTTGGGACGTGCCCAGCACAAAAAGTCGCGCCCCGGGCTTCGACTTTTGCAGCCAACAGGTCAGCGCGTCGGAAGATATAAGTACTTCCTCAGCAGTCACCGGTACGCCGAGGCGCAGCATTTTCTGAACATAGTGAGCATGGTTGCGGGAAGAATTATTGGTCAGCAGATAATAAGCTCTGCCCCGTGCCCGCAATTTTTCAAAAAATCCCTCCATGCCCGGAATCAGTGTATCTCCGAGGTTTATAGTTCCGTCCATATCAAAAAGAAAACATTTGATGCCGGAAAGTTTTTCCAATGAGTCCATTATTTCTCCTTATCCCAGCAGCAGGCGATCCGTGTTCATCTCCGCCCCGCTGGCTTTCTCAAACATCTCCAGCAAATCCGGAATACCGAGTCCCTGTTTTTCTTCGCCCTCCACATCGACAACAATGCGTCCGTTGTGCATCATTATAAGTCTGTTGCCGTAAGCAAGCGCGTCTCTCATATTATGAGTTATCATCAAAGTTGTAAGTTGATCGCGCGCCACTATTTTTCCCGTAAGCTCCAAAACTTTGGCGGCTGTCTTAGGATCGAGGGCCGCCGTATGTTCGTCCAGAAGCAACAGTTTGGGCTTTTTCAAAGTGGCCATGAGCAGTGTCAGCGCCTGTCTTTGCCCGCCGCTCAAAAGTCCCACTTTGGCGCTCATTCTGTCTTCCAAGCCGAGATCCAGCTCTTTGAGCAATCCATAAAAATATTCGTGCTGCTCTTCAGCCAACATCCATTTCAATCCGAAAGAGCTGCCGCGCCTGGACGCCAACGCCAAATTTTCTTCAATCATCATGCCGGCGGCGGTTCCCAACATCGGATCTTGAAAAACGCGGCCGATATATTTGGCGCGTTTATGTTCGGGCTGTTTTGTGATATCCTCGTTATCAATGATTATCCTGCCGCTGTCAACAGGAAATACTCCCGCCACAGCGTTGAGCGTGGTCGATTTGCCGGCGCCGTTGCCGCCGATCACCGTAGCGAAATCTCCCGGCTTAAGATGCAGCTCCACTCCTTGTAAAGCGCGTTTTTCATTAATAGTCCCGGGGAAAAAAGTCTTGAAAATATTTTCTATACGCAGCATTTATTTTACCACCTTCCTGAACGACAGCTTTGCTTTAAGCAAAGGCATGGAAAGAGCCAATGCCACGAGTACGGAAGTAAAAAGCTTAAGATCGTTGGGAGGCATACCCAACGCCAGAACCGCAGCTATGACAATGCGGTAGGCGACGGAACCCAAAACGACGGAAATCAGGCAATTTTTAAAGCTGCGGGTGCCGAACAGCACCTCGCCGATAATAACGGAAGCAAGGCCGATAACTATGGTCCCCGTTCCCATGCCCACATCGGCAAAACCGTTGCTCTGCGCCACCAAAGCGCCGGATACGGCGACCAGTCCGTTGCTGAGCAAAAGTCCTAAAATAATAGTCCTGTCCGTGTCAACCCCCTGCGCTCTGATCATCTGCTGATTAAAACCGGTGGCGCGGATCGCCGAACCGATTTCCGTACCGAAAAACCAGTACAGCAGACAGCCGACGACCAATGTCGCCGCAAAGCCGACCGCCAAAGTAGTTTCCGCGCTGTTTAACCCCACAGCGTCGCGAACAATTTTAAAGACCGTGTCCACGCCGAGCAGGGAAAGGTTAGCCTTGCCCATGATGCGCAAATTTACGGAATATAGCGCTATCATCGTTAAAATTCCTGCCAGAAGCGCCGGTATTTTCATTTTCGTATGCAGAAAACCGGTGACTATCCCTGCCATGATACCGGCTGCGCAGGCCGCCGCCAAAGCCGCCTCCGAACTCCAGCCCGCCGCCAGCATCGCCGCAGCTGTTGCGCCGCCTAAAGGAAAGCTTCCTTCAACTGTAAGGTCGGCGATATCTAAAACTCTGAAAGTAACATACACGCCCAAAGCCATAATGGCCCACAATAATCCCTGGGCAACTGTCGGAATCAGTAAATCCAGCATAAACATCCTCTTTTCTCTTGCAGCGGTACTGCTGTATCCGCCTTTGCGTATTTCAAGAAAAAAGCCTGCCATAATCTACGTTACGGCAGACCTTCAAATACATTATTTAACGAGTTCGGCGCCTTTGAGAAGTTCTTCCGGAATTTTGATACCGATTTTTTCCGCTTCTCGGGTATTGATGATCACCTTAAATTCCTTTTGAGATTGAATCGCCATTTCCGCAGGCTTGGACTTGCCGCTGAGAATATCTGCAGCCATCTCGCCTGCCTGGAATCCCAGTTTGAAGTAATCCACACCCAGTGTTGCCAAACAGCCGGCTTTGACCATGCCGCCTTCCCCGCCGATGACCGGCAGCTTCGCTTCTTCGGTAATGCTGACCAAAGTGGGAACGGCCGAAGCCAAAACATTATCCGTAGGAATGTAAAACGCCTGCACTTCTCCTGCCAGACTTCTTGCCGCCTGCTGAATATCGTTGACGGTAGAAACCGTCGCTTCCTTAACTGTTATCCCCTTGGCGGCGGCAGCCTGCTTCAGCAGTTCGACCTGCAGCTGGGAATTGACTTCGCTGGAGCTGTACACCGTGCCCACAGTTTTTACGCCCGGAGCTATTTTCAGCAACAAATCCAACTGTTCCGCTACGGGGTTCATATCCGTGGTGCCGGTAACATTGGTGCCGGGTTTGGCGTTATCTTTTACCAGTTTAGCAGCTTTGTAATCCGTAACCGCTGTCGCCACAATCGGAATATCGCCTGCGACATTGGCGGCGGTTTGCGCTGCCGGTGTGGCAATAGCGCAAATAAGATCGACCTTATTGCTCACAAAACGGTGCGCTATATTCTGTAAATTGGACTGATCGGCCTGGGCGTTCTGCCTGTCGAAAGAAATATTTTCTCCCTCCTTGAAGCCTTTAGAAGCCAACCCGGCGGTAAAGCCTTTATTTGCCGCGTCGAGCGCCGCATGTTCAACCAATTGAACTACGCCGACTTTCACGGAAGCTTTCCTGCCCCCGTCCTTTTTGTCTCCGCCGCAGCCCGCTAAACCGAGCGCCACGCCCAAGGCGACAGTTGCCGCCATCAGTCTGAATTTTTTGTTGTGCCATGAAATCATAATTTACCATCCTTCCAAACTACATTTTTCTGCTTAGACCATACTTCCTGCCGTCTGCGCAAACAGTCGGCGCTACGATACTTTTATTATTGTAGTATGTTCCGCGTTAAAAGTAAATAAGCAAACATAAAAATTATCTTTTTTCGTGGAATACTGCTCTCAGTGTTCAGAAATTTACATATGCAGCCTGAAAAACCGGGATAATTTCTTTCGTTACCGAAATTTTCGACAGCAGCTTCCGGAACAACACCGACATTTTGCTCATCGTTTAAAATATCCACACAGGAAAAGCCCCTGCCAAGCCGTCGCCATTAATAATCCACCGCGGAGCCTTACTTATACACAGCAGTTATCCACAATGGGGATAAGTTCGTAATTAACGCGAAAATTCCTCCGTAAAAGCGCAGCGCTGCTTCGGCTGATGCCGGCAACAGTATCGGAACGCGACGCTCCGCCCTTCAACGAATAACTCGCGGGCAATTTTTGAAGAAGACGAATGGCAAAGCGAAGGAATACGCAAAAGCAGGTAACTGCATTTCACCTGACATCAAAAGCCTAAACAAAGTAAACCATAAACGCGGCAATGGAAAAGCCGCTTTGAAAATGATACAATATTTGCAAACGAAAATAATCGCAAAGCAAAGGAGCTTGTCATGATTCTAAGAAAAGCACTCGCCGAAGAAGTACATACGGCTTATCAATGCATCGAGGACGCAAGAAAATATCATCGCGCTCTCGAATTCGTGCAGTGGCACCCGACTTATCCCTCGGTCGACACTCTTCGCGAAGATGTCGAGAAAGGCGTCGGTTTTGTTATCACCGAAAACGATGAAATTTTAGGATATTGCTGCATCATCTGTGACGATGAGCCTGCCTACAACGTCATCGACGGAGCGTGGCGAACGGATCGCCCCTACGCGGTCATACACCGGCTTGCTTTCAGTGACAAAAGTCGCGGCAAAGGCATGTCCGCGAAAGCATTTCTGTTGATTAAAAATTATTGCCTTAATAACGGAATAACAGCCATCCGCGTCGATACGCAGGAAGAGAATAAAGTCATGCAACATATACTTCTCAGAGAAGGTTTTGCCTGCTGCGGAACGGTCACTTTTGACGGCGGACCCAAGCTTGCCTACGAATGGGATGCCTGATGCCACAAAGGAGAGAACGGATATGCCTGTACGCCAAAGCGTTATAGCTGTTGTTTGCGCCATCTCGGCAGCTGTCTTTTACGCAATCAACACCCCTTTTTCAAAAATATTGCTGAGCCACGTATCACCCACATTCATGGCAGCTTTTCTATATTTGGGCGCGGGTGTCGGAGTGGGCGCGATGTATCTTTTCAATATAAAAAAAGAAAACAAAGCTGAAAAACTTACCAAAGCGGATTTGCCCTATACCGCAGGAATGATTTTGCTCGATATAGCAGCCCCTATATTTCTCATGCTCGGCATAAGTAACGGATCCGCAGCCAACGCTTCGCTGCTGGGAAATTTTGAAATCGTCGCGACGGCGCTGATCGCTCTGTTGATCTTCAAGGAAGAAGTTACCGCAAAATTGTGGATTGCTCTCGGTTTCATCACCTTGTCCAGTGTTGTTCTTTCATTCGAAGGAAGCGAAAGTTTGCAATTTTCGACAGGCTCCCTGTTTGTTATCTTGGCAACTTGTTGCTGGGGACTTGAAAACAATTGCACAAGAAAAATATCCGAAAAAAGCACTTATGAAATAGTGATGCTGAAAGGCATATTTTCCGGAAGCTGCTCTTTGGCAATAGCCGTCGCTGTCGGAGAAATGTTCCCGGAAGTTAAATACGCCGCAGCAGCCATGCTCCTCGGATTTGTGGCATATGGTTTGAGTATCTTCATGTATATAAGAGCGCAAAGAAATCTGGGAGCGGCAAAAACAAGCGCTTACTATGCCGTCGCTCCTTTTATCGGTACGTTTCTGGCATTCGTTGTGAATGGAGAAGAACTTACAAAAATGTACTTCGCGGGTCTTATGCTGATGTCAGTCGGCACCGTATTCGCAGTATATGACACGCTGTCCAAACGTCACGCTCACGGACATACCCATACTGTCGTTCACACGCACAACGGGATCGCCCACTGTCACACTATTACGCACAGTCACGTTCATAATCATTTTATATCCGAGGCAGACCATGACCACAAGCATTACAAATATAAGAACAGCGAAGAACATAAAGCGGCGCACGCAAAAATTTAAAAATCAATCTTGCTTACGCGTTCGTAAAAATATAGAATGAAACGGAACTGCTTTTGCCTGTAAACTACCTTTCCTTTCCGTAAGATAGCCAGAACAACTTTATTGCATACGGAAAAGTAAAATTTTTGCATAACAACAGTCGCGCGCCAGCATAGCGCATATTTCGCGCGTACTCATTTCTCTGTTGAGAAACCCGCTTACGCGCTCAACCGGATCTAACCGACCCGCAAAAATAAGAAACGCCGCAGCCAAAGCTGCGGCGTTATTTGCGATTGGTGATCCACCCGCGACTCGAACGCGGGACACCCTGATTAAAAGTCAGGTGCTCTACCGACTGAGCTAGTGGATCAAATCTGTTGCTTTTTGTGCAACAAGAACATTATACAGATATACACATATCTTGTCAACACTTTCCTGTAAAGAGCATATCTTTACGGAGATTATCATTTACGCTCAGAAAAATTTCTTCAACACAATGGTCTGCTCGCGGTTGGGCCCGATGGAAACGATGCCCAGTTCCACGCCGGCCACTTCGCTGAGTCTGCGCAAATATTTTTTGGCGTTCTCAGGAAGTTCTTCATAAGTGCGCATACCGCTGATGTCGGTCATCCAGCCTTCAAATTCTTCGTAGACAGGCACTGCTTTTGCCAAAACATTCAGGCTGGCAGGAATTCTTTTAACAGCAACTCCGTCGATGGTGTAACCCACGCACATTTTGATCTTCGGCATCCGATCAAGAATATCAAGACGCGTGATAGCCAGCGCATCCATGCCGTTAAGACGCGCGCTGTAACGCAGCATAAAAGCGTCCAGCCAACCGCAACGACGCGGACGTCCTGTTACCGTGCCATACTCCCTTCCGGTTTCCCTGATTTGCGTCCCCGGTCCGTCCGTGTCCAAAAGTTCCGTAATAAACGGGCCCTCGCCAACTCTGGTGGTGTAAGCCTTCACAACGCCGATAACGTGATCGATGCTGCGCGGACCTACGCCGCTACCGGTGCAGGCGTTGCCTGCCGTCGGATTGGAGCTGGTCACATAGGGATAAGTGCCGTGATCGATATCCAGGAATGTAGCCTGCGCTCCTTCAAAAAGTACGTTCTTGCCGGCTTCGAAAACTTCATCCATAACTACGCCGGTGTCGGCAATATAGGGACGCAGTTCTTCGGCATAGGCAAGATACTCCTTAAGCACGGTTTCGTAATCAAAAGGTTCGCCGCCGTATATTTTGGTTATGATCTGATTTTTCGCGTCAATATTTACTTTCAATTTGGCTGCAAAGGTTTCCGGTTCCATCAAGTCACAGATACGAATGCCCACGCGAGCCACTTTATCCATATAACAGGGACCGATACCGCCTTTGGTCGTGCCTATCTTGGAAGTTCCGAGAGCCTCTTCCTGCAGTTCGTCCAGTCTTTGATGATAGGGAAGCACTACATGAGCGCGGTCGGAAATCACGAGATTATCACAGCTTATGCCTTTTTCCTTCATGCCGGCGATTTCAGAGAGAACAACACCGGGATTAATAACGACGCCGTTGCCCAGAACATTGATCTTATCGCGGAACAGCACGCCGGAAGGCAACAATCGCAGTTTGTAGCTGACATCATTTACAACCACCGTGTGCCCGGCGTTGGAACCGCCAGAATAGCGCACAACGGCATCAGCCTGTTGCGCCAGATAATCAACGATCTTACCTTTGCCTTCATCGCCCCATTGGGCACCGAGTACAATAACAGATGACATAGCTCGTCACTCCTTACTTATAATCCGAATCTTGAGAAAATCAGATCCACATGGCGCAGCATCGGCTGCGGGTCGAAGCAGGCGGCAATTTCCTCAGGTGAAAGATAATTTTTTATATCCGGGTCGTTAGCCACGTTGGTTTTAAAATCTGCGCCTTCAAGCCATCTGGCCATAGCGTTGCGCTGCACCCACTTGTAAGCATCTTCACGCAGCACGCCTTTGCCTACAAGGGCAATGAGAAGATTCTGGCTGAAGATCAGGCCGCCGGTTTTATTAAGATTGGCCAACATAGCTTCCGGATAAACCAGCAGCTTATCAACTATATTTGTAAACTTCCTCAGCATATGATCGAGAGCGATCGTGGCGTCCGGAAGAATGACGCGCTCTACGGAAGAATGAGAGATATCTCTTTCGTGCCATAAGGCAACGTCTTCCAAAGCAGCCACGGCGTAACCGCGCAAAAGTCTGGCCATGCCGGATACTTTTTCGCAGGTTATGGGATTGCGTTTGTGGGGCATAGCGGACGAACCTTTCTGTCCCGGAGCGAAATACTCCTCAGCCTCGCGAATATCCGTGCGCTGTAAGTTTCTTATTTCAGTCGCCATTTTATCCAGCGAAGATCCGATAACTGCCAAAGTAGTCAGAAAATGAGCGTGTCTGTCGCGTTGGATTACCTGCGTCGCCAATTTCACCGGCTGCAGGCCCAATTTTTCGCAAACATACTCCTCCACGAAAGGATCGATATTGGAATATGTACCTACAGCGCCGGACAGTTTGCCGACAGCCATCAGGTCGCGACACTGCTCCAAACGAGTGATGTTTCTTTCCGTTTCGTCCTGCCACAGGGCGAACTTCATGCCGAAGGTCATAGGTTCGGCGTGAATGCCGTGAGTCCTGCCTATCATGACCGTATACTTAAATTCGCCGGCGCGGCGATGCAGGACATCTCTGAATTTACGCAGATTCTCCAGCAAAAGGTCGGCCGCCTGTACGCTCATGTAACACAGCGCCGTATCCTTTACGTCGCTGGAAGTAAGTCCTTTATGGATATATTTGGAAGCATCTCCCACATATTCCGCAACATTGGTCAAAAAGGCAATCACGTCGTGATTGGTCACGGCTTCGATCTCTTTAATGCGCTCCAGGCGAAAATCGGCCTTGGTCTGTATATCTTGCAAAGCGTCATCGGGAACGATGCCCAGTTTATTCATCGCCTCGCAGGCAAGGATCTCCACTTTCAGCATTGTTCGGAACTCGTTTTCCAGTGTCCAAATATTACCCATTTCAGGATGAGTATAGCGTTCAATCATTTTTATGCGGCCTCCCAAGAGTTTTATCGCTTAAACTGCATTTTACGGGACTCTTCATTGTCCTTTATAATAATATCATTTTCATCAGAGCATGGCAATACTTATGAACATTTTTAATTATTAGCAAGAATATATTCGGGTTTTTTTAAAATGCGGCCGTCCTCCGAAATAAACTAGTCGCGTTTTACCATGTCGACAAATTTGGTAAACTGCTTCTGGAAGAAAAGATTTACCGTGTTTACGGGACCGTTACGATGCTTGGCTATAATCAGCTCCGTATGTTTATTTTCCGTTTCAGCGTTGTAATAATCCTCTCTGTAGAGGAAAGCTACTATATCCGCGTCCTGCTCCAAGGAGCCGGACTCACGCAGATCGCTGAGCATGGGACGTTTGACGGTGCGGGATTCCACACCGCGACTCAACTGGGAAAGCGCAATCACCGGCACGTCCAATTCACGGGCCAGAGCTTTCAGCGAACGTGAAATTTCGGAAACTTCCTGCTGCCTGTCGCCGCTGAAATTTTTCCTGCCGCTTCCCTGCATCAGCTGCAAATAATCCACCACGATCAAATCGAGTCCGTGCTCCGCCTGCAGCCTTCTTGCCCTGCTTCGCATATCCATCACGGTTATGCCCGGAGTGTCGTCGATATAGATATGCGCCTTGCTCATAGCGTCACAGGCAGCCCACAGCGAATCCCAGTCCTTTTCAAACATCTCTCCCCGACGCAGCCGCTGGCTGTCGATGCCGGCTTCGGCGCAAAGCATACGGTTGACGAGCTGCTCCTTGCTCATCTCCAGACTGAAAAAGGCTACGCTGCGCATATCGCCGCCTATTTTTTTATGAGCGCGCAAAGCGATATTCTGCACGATATTTAAAGCTAAAGCCGTCTTGCCCATGGAAGGACGTGCCGCCAGGATTATAAAATCCGACGGATGCAGACCGCTGGTCAGCTTGTCCAGGTCAATGAAACCCGTGGGTATACCCGTCAAGCCGCCGGTATTTTCCACCATATCGGCAATACTCTTCACCGAATCCATCAAAATTTCGCCTATATGAGTAAAGGAAGCTTTCTTCTTGCGGTTGGAGATGCCCAGAATCCTGCTTTCCGCCTGATCGAGCATGACATTGATCTCGTCGGAAGGCTCGTAACCCATGGCGGCGATTTCCGTCGACACGCGAATGAGCTGACGCAGCGATGATTTTTCCGCAACGATTTCCGCATGATATTTAATGTTGGCTGCAGTGACCACAGAATTGCCTAAAGCCGTAATGTAGGCTAAACCGCCCACATCCTCCAGCTTGCCTTCGCGGCGCAGCAAATCCGTTACCGTAATATAGTCCACCGCCTCGTGCTTATTGTGCAGCGCCAACATGGTTTCGAAAATGACCTTATGAGCTTCGCGGTAAAAATCGTCGCCGGAAATAATCTCCGTAACGGTCGTAATAGCGTCCTTATCCAGAAGCATTGCCCCCAGAACCGATTTCTCCGCTTCTATATTCTGCGGTGGAACTCTGTCTTCTATCATAATCTCACTCAGCTTCTACTATAACTTTAAAGGGCGCTGTAACTTCTGTATGCAGCTTGGCAACGGCGGTATATTCCCCTAAACCTTTTACCGCTTCCTTCAACTCTATCTTGCGACGATCCAGTTCTATTTTTGTCTGTTCAATCAAAGCTTCCGCTACGTCCTTAGAGGTGATGGAGCCGAACATCTTGCCATTTTCACCTACGCGAACTTTTAAAACAAGCACAACTTTTTCGATCTGCGCGCCTAAAACAACGGCTTCATCCCTGGCCTGCGCCGCTCTGTGAGCAGCGGTAGCCTTATCCTGCTTTGCCTGGTTCAAATTGGCGGCATTGGCTTCTTTAGCCAATTTGCGCGGCAGCAAATAATTGCGGCCGTAACCCTCTGCCGTTTCCACAACATCACCTTTTTTACCCAAACTTTTAACATCCTGCAACAGAATTACTTTCATTGTTATCCCTCTCTTCCAACTGTTTTTTCACCAGTTCAATAATTTTTTTCTCTATGTCGGCAGCCTTTGTTCCCTCAAGCTGCGCTCCGGCCACGGTGCGATGTCCGCCTCCGCCCAAAGCTTCCATAATCAGCTGAACATTGACGCAACCGTCGCTGCGGGCGCTGATCCCCAGGGAGCCGTCGCTGTATTCAGCCATTACGACGCTGGCGCAAACTCCGTCTAAAGTTATCAGCATATCGGCGGCGGAAGCGCAAACCACATTGGTCGCCGTGCCTTTTTCCGCGTCTTTAAGCACCGAGAAAGCCAGTCCTTCCATAGGAATCCTGCAATCTCCCAACAGTTTGGCTTTGGTCAAAAAGACGTCTCTTTCATCCTTGAACAGCTCTCTGACCAGATTTATATCCGCGCCGTTACTCCGCAGAATCGCGGCCGCTTCAAAGGTGCGCTCGCCCGTCTGCACCGTAAAGTTTTTGGTATCGAGAACGATGCCGGCGTACATGATGGTCGCTTCTTTAGGCGACAGCTCCATCTTATCGTAAAAATACATGCCCAGCTCCGTTACCAGTTCCGCCGTCGACGAAGACGACGGCTCCAGATAAACCAGTCCGCCGGACACTATGTCGTCGCTGCGGCGATGGTGGTCGATGACGATCCTGTTGGGCAAAGCTTCAAAAATCGATCGGCTGGCCACAAGACTTTCGCGGTGATGATCCACCATGATCAACAGACTTCTCGACGTCACCAGAGGCAGCGCCATCTCTTCGCTCAAAGTTATTTCGGAATAATTTATTTCCTTATCCCCTGTGTGTAAGTCGCTTTCCGTCAAAATCCTATTGAGCAGCGTCATATTTTCGTCATCGCTGCTCACGACGATATACGTTTCTTTCTTAAGGGACAGGCCCATTCTGGCAACACCTACGGCGGCGCCGATAGCATCAAAATCTTCCCGCATATGACCCATGACGAACACTCTGTCGGCGGTCAGCATTTTTTCACGGATAGTTCTGGCCACCATACGCACTCTGACACGGCTGCGGCTGACCGATACATTGCCCGTAGCTCCGAAATACGTCGTCGTACCGTCCATCGTCACCGCAGCCTGATCGCCTCCGCGGTTCAATGCATTGTCCATTGCCTTGCCGGCGTTTTGCAGCAGTTCGTCCAAAGTATCCCCGTCCGCTGCCAAGCCGATACTCAAAGTAGGAGCCAGCTTATTGCCGGTTTTTATCGCTTTCATCTTCTCCAGCACGGCAAATTTACCCTCGATGATGTCCATTACCGCAGCCTTCGTAAATCCTACAAGACATATCTCCTTGTTCATGCGGCAGACAAAACCGTTGTTGTTCCCCACCCATTTGACGATCATCTCGTTGACTTCGCCGCTCAAATTGGCCATACTGCTTTCCGACATTCCCCGCACCACGTCGTCGTAATTGTCGAAACGCACATATGCCAGGCAAAGCTTTTCATTATCGTATTTCTGCTTCAACAGCTCCGTTTCGGTGACATCGAACAGATATACCATCATCCCGTTGATGCCGTCTTTATTTTTTTTGCCGTAAAGCCGATGCTCCCTGGTGAGAATACCGGCATACTGCAACTCATAATAAGTTCCGTCAATATTCAGAGGCACGCTGCCGGGCTTAAGACACATATTCTCAAAACTGAGATTTTTTTCGGCGAAAACAGCGTCGAGATGCTTGCCCACAGGATGTTCCTGTCCGGTAAATTCACGGAATTTTTTATTGCAATACTGCAAATGCCCCGTTTTGGAAAAGGCTGCCATGCCCACTCCCAACTCCTCCACGGAATAGTGGTACATCCTCTCCAAATTACGCAACACATTGTCGGCATCGCCGCTGAGGAAACACTTGCTGCTGATCAGCCTGCGTCGCCGCATCATGTATACAAAGATACAGATGAGAATACACGGTATGGCGAAAGGATAGCTGACCAAAGAGAGCGTCACCGAGAGAACGACAATAACCGCTAAATAAATATCATCGACCTTACCGTCGAAATTTCTGCCAAAAAAATCAAACATTATACTCACCCCTTTGAAAGCAGGGAATTACCGCGCAGCTTGCGAAAATCAAAAACTATGTCGCAGGCTCCCGCGTAAACTATTATCTGGGACATGAACGGCAGAAGCAGCACGGCAGCCACAGCCAAACTTGCCCACCAGGACGGTTTGTCCTTCGTTTCCACGAACCAGTAGATCAAACTTATGCCCTGCAGTACCAAAACAAAACTGCACACAGTCTGTACATTGACGGAAGCGATATACATCCAGCTGTCCTGATGATGCAGATAAAAATACGTCACCGCCAAAAGAGACGCTCCGTAAGGCCACAGGATCCACCCCGGAATGAGCAGGCGGGAAAATTTCGGCCAGGGAGCGAAAGTTTCTCCCAATCTGGACAGTATTTTCCGTGCCGCCCAATGATTCAGACATACCAACAAAGGAGCGCACAACAGAAAAGCTCCCGGCATGATCATCCGCATCATGCGAAGCAGCTCGCTGTATTCGTCCACGATCTTTTTGATTTCGGCTTCAGCCATGCCCTGCCCCTGATAGTATGCCGTCAGCTGCCCCAGACTCTCATGGAAGGACGTGAACATCATCTCGATCGGGTTGATCCCGAGCAGCAGCAGACTCAAAGCGAAGTTAAGCCCCAAAGCCGTCGCCGCTCCGATACTGCCGAAAAAAAGAGTCTGTTCAAAATTTAAATTCCGGCGCAGACATTCTCCTAAAACAAGACCCAGCAGACCGAAAATGACCGCCAGGAAGAAAGCGTTGACAGGACTGATGAGCATAGCCAAAATAACGGCTGCCACCAGCAACATCATGAAACTCCAGCGCAGACCGTGGCGCATGCCGCAGATAATTACCGGCAGCGGCCATAAAAAATTGACGAAGACCCCCACCACGGGAACATACATGGAGATAAGCGCCATAACGATAGCCACAGCAGCCAGAATACCGGCTTCAACCATAGCCGATGTTTTACGCATATTTATTTCCTCCTCATATAAAGAGAGATATTACTTCAATTTATTATTTTACTATAAAACACGCGCAAAAGCAAAAAGGCTTCGGCGTAAACCCGAAGCCTTACAAGCGCAACTGTTTTTATTTAAGTTTGTCTTTCAAATCCTGTAATTTATTTTCCAGTTTTGCTTCCAGCTCGTCCGATTTCCGTACTACATCATCAAAAATCGTCTGAGCGTCACGGCCGAAAAGTCTGTTTTCATCACCCAAAGGTTTCTTGCCGCAGTCCATCTCCTCAAACTTCTTATGCTCTTTCAGACCTTCCTGCCTCGCTTCTTCAAAAATTTCCCTGAATGATGCGATATCCTCCGGACGACCTGCTTTCAGCCAGGCGTTGGCAACCTTGCCGACCGCGTAAGTCACGGAAATGCCGACAGGAAGTTGCAACGGAGCGAAAGGTATTAGCGTAACCAAAGTTTGCCCTACAAAAGTTCCGCCCAAAGAACCGAGCAGTCCCAAAACGGCGCTTTCGTCAAGTTTAATGCCTCTAAGTTCCGCCAGACGTGTAATCATATATACTTCGTTGGCCATAAGCGCCATCGTGCCTACTAAAGGAGCGACAACGATAACGCCGGCTCTGGCCGCACCCCAGCGGCAGATACGCTCCGCCTCCGCTTCAATGTCTTTATTTAACCATTCTTCGGTTGCCGACATGATCACCACTCCTCCCTGACGCTTTCCGCAACTGCGTCTTTGCTGTACAGTTTCGACCGCCCGCTTCTAATTCCTGCCGCGGCACAAATATTTTACATAAAAAACATCTTGTGATAGAATGTTTCCATATCAGAAGCAGGTGAGCTCATATGGAAAAGAAATTTTACGGCCGCTTCGCTCCGACGCCCAGCGGCTTTCTCCATTTAGGCAATGTTTTCTGCAGCCTGCTGGCCTGGCTCTTTGCCAAAAGCAGGCACGGCGGCATTGTACTCAGAATAGAAGATTTGGACAGCGCCCGCTGCCCCCGCGCCAACGCCGACGCTCTGGCAAGAGATTTGGAGTGGCTGGGGCTGACATGGGACAGCGGCGCCTATGCCTGCGCCGACGACAGCCTGTATTTTCAAAGCAACCGCAGCTGTATCTACGAAGCTTTTTTTGCAAAACTCCAAGCGCGGCAGCTGCTGTATCCCTGTTTCTGCGGCAGAAATGAGCTGCACGCCGCCAGCGCTCCTCACAGCAGCGACGGCAGAGTTATCTATCCCGGAACCTGCCGCGGACTTACGAGTGAAGAAATCGCCGCTAAAAGCCGGCAGCGGTCTCCGGCTTATCGCATCAGTACAGCGGCCGCGCCCGAGCGCATCACCTTCACAGACGGTCTGTTGGGAAAACAGTCCTGCGATTTGCGAAAGGACTGCGGTGATTTTATCCTGCGCCGCAGCGACGGAGTTTACGCCTATCAGCTGGCTGTCGTCATAGACGACGCTCTGATGGGTATCGACCAGGTAGTGCGCGGCAACGACCTGCTCACTTCCACGCCGCAGCAGCTTTTTCTCTACGAACTGCTGGAGCTTCCCGCTCCCGAATTTATTCATATCCCCCTCCTGACGGCTGCCGACGGCAGACGTCTCGCCAAGAGGGACGGCGATTTGGAAATAGGCGTTCTGCGCCGCCGCTTCGGCTCACCCGAACCCGTCATCGGTCTGCTGGCGCATCTGGCAGGGCAACTGCCCCGTCCGGAACCTTTGCGTCCAGAAGATCTGCTGAACATTTTTGACCCGACAAAAATTCCCCACGGCAGCATCGTCGTTCCCGATCTGACACGACAAGCACAAATATCCATGCTACATTAAAATCTACGGAGGCTTTACCCATGAAAAAACTGTTGATGAAATACAAGGTCAACATGCTGTTCGTCCTGATCCTCAGTCTTGTCGCCGGCATGGCAGGCAGCTATTTTTTTGACAATCGCTGGCTCGGCTTCTTTTTTGTGGCGCTGCCCTTATGCGCCCTCTATATCTACCAGGTCTACCAAACCCAAGCCGACTACAGAGAAATGCAAAATCGAAAGAAACATAAAAACAAATATCTTTAAAATTAGCGCGTTTCTTCACATTTTTCAAAGAAAGGAGGCGGCAGCGTGCGCATGAATAATATCGCCCTGGTCCTTGAAGGCGGCGGTTTGCGCGGAATGTTTTCCGCCGGAGTTTTTGAAGCTTTCCTGCAGAAAGATCTGTTTTTTCCTTATATCACAGCAGTTTCCGCCGGAGCCTGCAATATTCTTTCCTATATGTCCTCTCAGCCTTTGCGTACCAGGCAGATTATTCAAAAATATGTGACCGATCCGCGTTATTTCGGTCTGCGCAATCTGCTGAAACAAGGCAGCATTTTCGGCTTCGATTTTATGTTCGGCGAAATGTCTAAAGATTTGCTGCCTTTCGACTACAGCGCCTTCCGCAGCTACGAAGGACTGCTCGAAGTGGGCGCGACGGACTGCCGTACCGGCAACGCCGTGTGGTTCAACCAATCTTCCTTTGACGACAATTTTTTACCGGTCAGGGCTTCCGCTTCCATGCCCTTTTTAGCGCCCGTCGTTCATTACCGCGGCTATGAACTGTTGGACGGCGGCTTGACGGAACCCATCCCGGTCGGCAGAGCTTTGAATGCCGGCTACGAAAAATTTGTCATCGTGCTGACTCGCAACAGCGGCTATTACAAAAAACAATCTATCCCTCAGTGGCTTATCAAGCTTTGGTACAAAAAATATCCGCGCCTTTGGGAAGCTGTGGCGCAGCGTCCTGATCGCTATAATAAACAACTGGCTTTGGCGGAAAAGCTGGCGCAGGAGGGCAAAGCGGTCATCATTCGCCCCAGGCGTCCTCTGAAAACAGGCAAACTCGACGCCAAACCGGACAAATTGCTGGCGCTGCACGACCACGGCACGGAATGCGGCCTTGAGGCCTGCGAAAAAATCAACGCGCTTCTGAAAAGATAAAATACCTTCAGAAAATTTCTGAAGGTATTTTTACATTTTCAGAGGCTGTTCTTCATAAAAGCTTCCCGCTTCCGTCAGCTCTAACTGCATATTAAGATTGTCCTGCAACCATGCCGCCGTTCTGGCTGCGTCCGTTTCCCGCAGCTGCAGCGTGATGCGTACAGTTTCGCCGTAGTCAACTTCAGCCACGGCAAAAAGTTCCTGTCGATAAAGAATGTTGAGGATCCTGCCGGCAGCATCCGCCGCGCAGGTAAAACTTTGCCGTAGCACCTTCACCTTTTCCGCCAAGCCGCATTGCCGCAAAGCGGAAGCCACACTGCCGCTGTATGCGCGCACCAGACCGCCCGCTCCCAGCTTGACGCCGCCGAAATAACGGGTCACCACAACTGCCACGCCCGTCAACTGATTTTTACGCAGCACTTCCAGCATGGGTACGCCCGCCGTTCCCGCAGGCTCGCCGTCATCGCTGGAACGCTGCGCCGTACCGTCCGTCACATAAGCGGAACAATTGTGGGTAGCATCCCAAAACTCTTTTTTCACTTCTTTGATAAAGCGCAGCGCCTCTTCTTCGGACGCAACTTTTTTGAGCGTACAGATGAAACGCGATTTCTCTATCACCGTTTCACTGCGAAAATCTCTTTGGATAGTTCGCATCATGCGTCGTTCCCCCGATGAAATTTGCAACTATTATAACACATTTGCCTTCTCCGAAAAATATTTTAACAAAATATTACAAATTTCTTTATTTCAGCCAGTTCATTTGCTATAATTTCACCCAATATACTCTGAAACGCCACATTTCAAACCGTATATATTTTTAGAGAAGGAGTTGTTTATTTTGAAGGAGTTTTGCAGACTCATCGGAAAATACTTCGGTCTGATGGCCGTTGTTTTTCTTATACTTGGCATGATCATGCCGCAGAATTTTTTGTGGGTACTTGGTAAAATAGGCGGCATCGGCGTCCTGAGCGTCCTTTTGGGCGTGGTTATGTTCGGTATGGGTACCACGCTGGACCTTAACGACTTTGCCCTGGTACTGAAGCGTCCTCTTGACGTTTTGGTCGGCGTGTGCGCTCAATTTATCATCATGCCCGGACTGGCCTATCTGATTGCGTCGGCCTTTAATCTTGACCCGGCACTGACAGCAGGCATCGTTCTGGTCGGAACCTGTCCCGGCGGCACCTCTTCCAACGTCATCACTTTCATGTCCAAGGGCGATGTCGCTCTGTCCGTAACCATGACCAGCGTTTCCACTGTTCTCTCCCCTATCTTGACGCCTTTTATCACTTATCAGCTGATCGGGCAAAAAATTTCCTTTGACCCCGTAGGTATGTTCTGGAGCATTGTCCAGATCGTTATTGTGCCTATTTGCCTGGGACTGGCGGTCAAAGCGTTCCTCCCCAAATTGGCTTCCGCTGCTGTGGATTATCTGCCGGCGGTTTCCGGCATTGCCATCTCCCTCATCATTGCCGGCGTTATCGGCGCCAGCCGCGACAATATTTTAAAAACCTCCGGCATCATCATTCTGGCAGTCATCCTGCACAATTGTCTCGGCTATCTGCTGGGTTTCGTCCTGGCGCGATTTCTTGGGCTCAGCTGGAAAAAGGCTATCGCTCTGTCCGTAGAAGTAGGTATGCAAAATTCCGGTCTGGCAACAGGTCTGGCGAAAGCGCATTTCGCAGCTATGCCTCTGGCCGCCGTCCCGGGAGCGGTTTTCTCAGCCTGGCATAATATCTCGGGGGCCCTGCTCGCTTGGGTCTTCCAAAATTATTTGAATCCCAAATACGACCCGGAATACAAAGAATCTTAAAAAACAAAACAGCCTGTTTACAGCAGGCTGTTTTTTTATGCTACATAATGTGTACGGAAGTGGATCTGACCGCTTTATGCCAGCCGTCAACCAACTTTGTCCGCACGTCGTCGGTCATTTCCGGCACGAAGGTTCTGGCGATGATATGATTCTTTCTGATGGTGTCTTTGCCGTCCCAATATCCTACCGCCAGTCCTGCCAGATACGCCGCGCCGAGGGCGGTGGTCTCTATACAGTCCGGACGGGCGACTTCCGCCGCAATAATATCAGACTGGAACTGCATCAGAAAATCGTTGGCGCAGGCTCCGCCGTCCACTCGCAAAGAGGACAGCTTGATGCCGCTGTCTTCCTCCATCGCCCGCAGAACGTCACGCACCTGATAAGCCAAAGATTCCAAGGTCGCTCTGATGATGTGGTTACTGTTGACGCCTCTGGTCAGACCAACGATGGCTCCGCGTGCGTACTGGTCCCAATAAGGCGCGCCCAAACCGACGAAGGCCGGTACCATATAGCAGCCGTTGGTATCCGGCACCGCTCTTGCGCAGGCCTCGGAATCTGCGGAATTACGCAGCAGTCCCAACTGATCCCGCAGCCATTGGATAGCTGCTCCGGCTACAAAAATCGATCCCTCCAACGCGTATTCCACTTTGCCTTCCAAACCCCACGCGATGGTCGTCACCAAACCGTTGCGCGATTCCACCGGCACGGAACCGGTATGCATGAGCATGAAGCCTCCCGTTCCGTAAGTGTTCTTAGCCTGACCGGCTTCAAAACAGGTCTGACCGAACAGGGCGCACTGCTGATCTCCCGCAGCTCCCGCCACAGGTACTTCGCTGCCGAAAACTCTGCTGTCCGTCATACCGTAAATACAACTGGACGATTTCGGCTCGGGCAAAATGTTCCCCGGAATATCCAAGATGCTCAGAATATCCTCATCCCACTGAAGCGTGTGAATATTAAAAAGCATGGTGCGGGAAGCGTTGGAGTAGTCCGTAACATGAACCTTGCCGCCCGTCAGCTTCCAGATGATCCATGTATCCACGGTTCCGAAAAGCAACTCTCCCGCGGCGGCTCTTCTCCTTGCGTCCGGAACGTTGTCCAACAGCCAGCGCAATTTCGTACCGGAAAAATATGCGTCCAAGACAAGACCTGTCCTGCTGCGGAAAGTATCCGCCAAACCTGCCTCTTTTAAGCTGTCGCAATACTCCGCCGTTCTTCTGCACTGCCAGACGATGGCGTTGTGCAAAGGTCTTCCGGTGCGTTTATCCCACAGCACTGTTGTTTCACGCTGATTGGTGATGCCTATGCCCGCTATATCTTCCATGGATATGCCCAGCTTTTCCATAGCCTCGAACATCAGACCTTTTTGCGTCGCCCAAATCTCCTCCGCATCATGCTCCACCCAGCCGGGTTGCGGAAAGTACTGCGTAAATTCTTTTTGCGCCGTGCTACGTATACGCCCTGCGCGATCAAAAATAATCGTCCTGCAACTGGTGGTTCCCAAATCCAGCGCCATAATATATTTTTCCATGTAGCCAACTCCTCATTGCTGCAGCCTGCTTCAAGTTTTCGCGCATGTTCCGCTGTGCGCGATTTCCCTTTGCATGACGAAGACAGATTGTCACCGCCGCATTCCCCGTCACGAAACACTTGCTCCGTTTTGCATCCAGCCGCATTTTTACTTTCTTAATTTTAGCATACAACGTCCGTAAAGACTATCCCTCACTTCTTCTCCGCCTCATACACGTACTTATATAGTGCTTATATAGGGGGAACAAGGAAGTTAATGCTACGCATTAACCTGATTAGACATGGAAAAATAAGAAAGAGAAAAAACTGACAAAAAAGAGAAAGAAAAAAAGCTCTCACTTATATACTGGATTTTTTTCGCCCATTTTTAAACCTCGAACAAAAAATTTTTTTCAGAGGTTTAAAAAAGTCTCTTTTTTCACCAGTATATAAGTGAGAGATAAAATAAATGCCTTACACTTTCAACTTGCCCGCATACTCGCCGAAATCAAAAGTACCGAAATAATCCTCCGGAGTTTCCGCTCTGCGAATAAGTTTGACGCCGCCGTCTTCCTGCAGCAGCAGTTCCGCGCTGCGCAGCTTGCCGTTGTAATTGTAGCCCATGGCAAATCCATGAGCGCCGGCATCATGAATGAAGAGCAGATCGCCGATATCTATGCGCGGCAACATCCTGTCCACAGCAAATTTATCGTTATTTTCGCACAAACCTCCGGTCACGTCATACTTGTGATCACAAGGTAATCCTTCCTTGCCTATAACCGTGATGTGGTGATATGAACCGTACATGGCGGGACGCATCAAATTAGCTGCGCAGGCATCGCAGCCGATGTACTCCTTATAGATATGCTTCTCGTGAATGGCTCTCGTCACCAGTGCTCCGTGGGGCGCCAGCATATACCGTCCCAGCTCCGTAAAAATTTTCACGTCGCCCATGCCTGCCGGCACAAGGATCTCTTCAAAAGCTTTACGCACACCTTCGCCGATAGCCGCCAAATCGTTCTCCCCCTGCTCCGGTCGATAAGCGATACCGATGCCTCCGGAAAGATTGATGAACTCTATCTTGGCCCCCGTCTTTTCTTTAAGTTCCGCCGCCAGTTGGAAAAGAATCCGCGCCAAAGCCGGATAATATTCATTGGTCACCGTGTTGGAAGCCAAAAACGCGTGAATGCCGAAACGTTTCACTCCTTTGCCCAGAAGGATCCTGTAAGCCTCGAACATTTGCTCTTTCGTCATGCCGTACTTGGCATCGCCCGGATTGTCCATGATATTATTTTCCAGCGCAAAATGTCCGCCGGGATTATAGCGGCAGCTGACCAGCTCCGGAATGTCGGCAACCCGCTCCAGAAAGTCGATATGCGTAATATCGTCCAAATTTATGGTGGCGTTCAGCTTCCTTGCCAGCTGAAAATCCTCCGCCGGGGTAGCGTTGGAAGAAAACATAATCTCTTCCTCTCTGAACCCCACGGCATCCGACAGCATCAGCTCCGTCAAAGAAGAACAGTCGGCGCCGCAGCCTTCTTCTTGCAAAATTTTGAGCAGATAGGGGTTGGGCGTGGCTTTAACGGCAAAATATTCCTTGAAGCCTTCATTCCAGGCAAAAGCCTGACGCAGTTCCCGCGCTGTGCGGCGAATACCCGCCTCGTCATAAAGGTAAAACGGTGTCGGGAACTCCGCCGTTATGTTTTCCAACTGATTTTTATCGATAAACGGTATTTTTTCTGCCATTATGATCACCTTTCCTAACTTTTACTGCGTGAGTTGCAGCAACTTGATCTCATTTTTCAGCGCATCCTTGAAAAGATCCACTAAATTGCGTTTACAGGAATATAAACAGGTGGAAGTCTCATCCGCCAAATCACCGGTAATAACTGTCCGTGAATCGGCAATCAGCCTGATCTGCTCCGTTTCCTTAACGGCGACGTAGCAAACTGCTTCCGGCATGACAAAATCTTTTTCGCTGATAACGACGATTTTCAGACCGCGTGCCGAAGCTTCTTCAAGCTCCTGCCGCACCGGCTCCAAAACTGCGGCGCTTCCGGAAACATAAATGCGCTCCTTCGCCTGAGCTATGGTGTTCCTCAGCCTGTTGACAATTTCCTCCGCCCCCTTGACCGTGATATAACCTTCCGCAGCGCTCTGCAGCTCCGGCAGCTGCGCTAAAATATCCCGACGAATTTCCTGCAAACGTCGAAGTTTGTTACTGCAAAATTCTTCCGGAGCGACAGGCGTGTAGCGGGTTACCTTGTCCTCCTCCGCCACATATGCGGCGCCTTTCTCCACCAACCCTGCCAAAGCGGTATACGTATTGGAACGCGATATCCCCGTCTGCTTCGCAGCTTCATAGCCTGTCAGCTGCCCCGTTTTGAGCAGCAACACGTACAAAGTCGCTTCCTGCTTGGTAAGATTGAAATTGGTCAAACCTTCTATAAGTTCCATGATTACCTCTTGCAAATTTATTGTTCCTGTTTAAGAACACTATACTATTTTTGTCTGTATTTGTCAACTGTCCTGCCGCTTACTTCGCCGCTGTCCGTCAGAAAACGCAATAGTTGCTACATTCTTGACACTATCTAAACAAAAAGAGGTGATTAGATTTTTCTCTAATCACCTGAATATAAGCGGTTATTGTTTGGCGGCAGGCTAAATTTTTTCGTTGCTGGCTGCATCTTCGCCAACCTTGTGAAAGCCGTCCTCTTTACCGGAATAATCTTCTGCAAACAACGGAATAACCTGCAAAAGAGTTGTTTGTTTTGCAAAGAAGCGCTGCTGTCCCGTACGGATTGCGTATGTTGTACGGCGATACCTGCCGAAACGCTTCACCTTATCTTTTTAAACAGTCTTCTGGTGTTGGCGGCGGTAACGGCAGCCAGCTCTTCAAAGTCCATGCCCAAAAGTTCTGCCGCGTTGCGAGCAGTGTACTCAACATAAGCGGGATTGTTGCGTTTGCCGCGGAAAGGTACCGGCGTAAGATACGGACTGTCGGTTTCAAAAAGGATCCGGTCGCGGGGAGCGTAACGCAGCACTTCACGCACCTTTTCCGCGTTCTTATAAGTAGACGTGCCGCCGAAACCCAAATAATATCCTCGTTTCAATAATTCCTTCGCCATCTCCAAAGAACCGGAAAAACAATGAAAGACTGCTTCCACTCCGGTAATCTGTTTCTGAAAAAGCTCCAGCATATCGCCGTGCGCGTCTCTGTCATGAATAATCAGCGGCAAGCCGTACTCTTCGGCTAAAGCCGCTTGCTCCAAAAAAACTCTGCGCTGCACTTCTCGCGGTTCATTATCCTTCCAATAATAGTCCAGACCGATCTCACCGATAGCCACTACCTTGGGATGCCGCGCCCAAAGCGCCAACTGTTCCAAATAATCCGCAGGCAGTTTGCCCAACTCCTCCGGATGATATCCCACCGCCGCATAAACGAAATCGTATTGCTCCGCCAGTTTGACGGCAAAGGAGGAACTGTCCCCGTCGCAGCCGGGATTGATGATGCCCTCCAGTTCATGGCTCAAGCTCTGCAAAAGCTCGTCCCGGTCGGAAGCATAATACTCTGAATCCATATGGGCATGAGAATCCCATAAACCTGTTCTGCTCATTGCTTCACCTTTCAACGTGTAATTAAAAAGGGGACGCCTCCATGTGCGCCCCCTGAAAATTTTATTGCATTTTTTCGCGGAGCATCTGCTGTACCATGGGAGGGTTAGCTTTGCCCTTCGATTGTTTCATAACCTGTCCGGTCAGGAAGCCGATAGCTTTGTCCTTACCTGCCTTAAAGTCGGCAACGGACTGAGGATTGGCAGCCAACACCGCATCTACCAGCGCTTCGATAGCGCCGGCATCGCTCACCTGCTCCAAGCCGAGTTTTTTGACAAGCTCTTTAGGAGAGCCGCCACCCTTGACCATTTCCGCAAAAATCTGCTTGCCGGCCTTGCTGTTGATCACGCCGTCCTTCAAAAGGTTGACCAGTTCAGCCAACGCGGCAGGGGCAACGGGAAATTGTTCTATAGAAAGGTTTTCGCTGTTCAAATAGGCGGAAACGTCGCCCAGCATCCAGTTGGCCACGCCTTTGGCATCTTTGGCGTCCTTGGCGGCGGCGTCAAAATATTCAGCCATCGCTTTAACGGAAACAATTTGCGCCGCATCGTACTCCGTCAGTCCGAATTGACTTACAAGGCGTTCCTTGCGCTGCGCCGGCAGCTCCGGCAGTGTTTCCCTCACTCTTTCGATCCACGCGTCGTCCAAATTTACCGGAACAAGGTCGGGATCCGGGAAATATCTGTAGTCATGAGCTTCCTCTTTGGAACGCATGGACAAGGTCACGCCGTTGGCTTCGTCCCAGGTACGTGTTTCCTGAACTATACGGCCGCCGTCTTCCAGAATTTCTCTCTGGCGCTCCACTTCATATCTGATAGCGCGTTCCAAAGCGCGGAAAGAATTAAGATTCTTAATCTCGGCGCGTGTGCCGAATTCCTTGGCTCCCACAGGCATCAAAGAAATGTTGGCATCACAACGCAGGCTTCCCTCCTGCATTTTGCAGTCACACACGTCGATGTACTCCAGAATGGCTTTCAGGTTTTCCATGTAAGCTCTCGCTTCTTCGGCGCTGCGCATATCCGGTTCGGAAACAATTTCGATCAGCGGTACTCCGGCGCGATTATAATCGACAGCCGAAGAATCGGAAGTGCTGATGGTGGCTCCGCTGTGTACCAGCTTGCCGGCGTCCTCCTCCATATGGATACGGGTCACGCCGATACGTTTCTCCTGTCCGTCCAGTACAATATCAATATGACCGTGCTCACAAATAGGCATATACAGCTGAGAAATCTGATAGTTCTTAGCCAAATCCGGATAAAAATAATTTTTACGGTCAAATTTATTGACCTTATTGATGTCGCAGTTCAGCGCCAACCCGGCCTTAATGGCGAATTCGACAACCTGCCTGTTTAGTACGGGCAACGCCCCCGGCATGCCGAGGCATACGGGACACACATGGGTATTGGGCAGTCCGCCGAATTCAGTGGAGCAGCTGCAGAAAGCTTTCGTTTTTGTTTTCAGTTCGGCGTGAACCTCAAGTCCGATAACAGTAATATATTGCGTCATTATTCTTTACCTCCGATGGCAGCGAATACTTTGTGATAACCTGTTGCCTGTTCAAAGGTATAAGCTGCTCTGAGAACGGTTTCCTCATCCAGAACCTTGCCGATAAGCTGCATACCTACAGGCATTCCGTCCGCGAAACCGCAGGGGATGGAGATACCCGGCAATCCCGCCATGTTGACCGGTATCGTGGTCACGTCCAGCATATAAATCGAAAGCGGATCCATATTGCCGTCGATAGGATACGCCGGCACCGGAGAAGTTGGCGTGAGCAGAACGTCGCATTTTTGGAAAGCTTCCTCAAAATCCTTGCGGATGAGCGTACGCACCTGCAAAGCTTTATTGTAATAAGCGTCGTAATAACCGGAACACAGTACATACGTTCCCAAGATGATACGGCGGCGCACTTCTTCTCCGAAGCCTTCGGTACGGCTGAGCGCAGTCATTTCCGGAGCCGAAAGCGCTTCCGCGTTGCGATAACCGTAGCGCACTCCGTCAAAACGCGCCAAGTTGGCGGACGCTTCCGCCGGCGAGATAATGTAGTAGGTTACCACGGCATATTCCGTATGGGGCAAAGAAATATCGACAATTTCCGCGCCCAGTTCCTGATATTTTTTTACGGCTTCATCTATGGTCTGCTTAACTTTGGCGTCGATGCCTTCGCCGAAATATTCCCGCGGCAGTCCGATGCGCAGACCTTTGACGTCCTGCACCAAAGCTTTGGTGAAATCGGGAACGGCAATGTCCAAAGACGTGGAATCCATCTCATCCTTGCCGCAAATAGCATTAAGCACCAAAGCGGCGTCGGTTACATCCCTGGTGATAGGACCTATTTGGTCAAGAGAGGAGGCAAAAGCCACGCAACCGTATCTTGATACGCGTCCGTAAGTCGGCTTGATGCCCACGCAGCCGTTAAAAGCCGCCGGTTGTCGGATGGAGCCGCCCGTATCGCTGCCCAAAGTCCAAATCGCTTCGCCGGCAGCTATAGCGGCGGCACTGCCGCCGGAAGAACCGCCGGGAACTCTCGTAAGATCCCAGGGATTGCGCGCAGGACCGAAAAACGAAGTAGTGGTGGTGGAACCCATGGCAAATTCGTCCATGTTGGTCTTGCCGAGAAAAATCGTATCTTCGCCACGCAGCTTCTTAATGACATGAGCGTCGTAAACAGGCACGAAATCCGCCAGCATTTTGGAAGCACAGGTAGTTTTAAGTCCCTTGGTGGAAATATTATCCTTAATGGCTCCGGGAATACCCGCCAAAGGAGCGACAGTTTCTCCTGCCGCCAGCTTTGCATCCACCGCCGCCGCCTGCTTCAGAGCATTCTCCCTGTCCAAAGTGACGTAAGCGTTAACTTTATCTTCCACCGCGTCAATTCTGGCGTACAATTCCTCAGTAAGCTCTACGGAGCTTATTTCTTTTTTTACGAGCTTTTCATGCAGCTCGTGCGCTGTTGCTTTATACAATTCCAAAGTACGCAGCCTCCTTTACTCTATTACGCGGGGAACTTTAAAGCCGTCGTTGTGGACAGCCGGAGCATTCTGCAAAGCAGCCTCATGGGAAGTTCCTTCTCTTACAACATCTTCGCGCAGCACATTGCTGACCGGCAGAACATGAGCTGTAGGCTCTATGCCGTCAGTATTTACCTGTTGAAGAATATCGGCGTAATTGAGGATTTGATTAAACAGTTCCGTAAATTTATCCGACTCGCCTTCCGGTATGTTCAAACGGGAAAGCTGCGCGATATATTTTACGTCATCAGCTGTTACTTTCATCTTTTCACCATCCTAATAAAACTTTCATGTGTTTTTACCATAACAATGTTTATTATATCACACAGTACCTTTACTGTTAACACCTTACTGCACGGCGGAAGTTATTGTTCCGTCAGGCGCAAAAATTCCGCTTCATCGATGATTTTCACGCCCAAATCCCGCGCCTTGTTGAGTTTGGAACCGGCTTCTGCTCCCGCCACCACATAATCCGTTTTTTTGCCGACGCTGCCGCTTACATCAGCTCCCGCCGCCAGAGCCAGCTGCTTGGCTTCGCTGCGCCCCAAATTCGGCAGCGTACCGGTAAATACCAGAACCTTGCCGTTCAAAGCGCTCTTTTCCGCAGACGCCGTAAATTCCATCCGCAATCCGGCATCCTGCAGACGCTGCAGCAAATCCAGATTGGCAGGAACGGAGAACCAGGTCACCACGCTCTCGGCAATCTTCGCGCCCACATCACGGAGCAGCGCCAACTCCTCGGTCTCCGCTCGGGACAGTTTATCCATACTGCCGAATTCGGCGGCTAAAGTCCGCGCCGTTTTGGCTCCCACATGGCGGATGCCCAAAGCAAAGAGCAGCCTGTCCAACTCGTTGGCTTTACTGCCCTCTATAGCCTGCAGCAGATTATCCGCCGATTTCTCTCCCATCCGTTCCAGCCCGATCAGCTCCTCACGACGGAGAGAGTAGAGATCGGCGGCATCCCTTATAAGCCCGGCATCCAACAGCTGGTTGATGACGCTGGGGCCGCAGCCTTCGATATTCATAGCGTCACGACTGACAAAATGAATAAGCCCCTCCCTGCCTAAAGCGGGGCAATGAGCGTTGCTACAGCGTACGGCGGCTTCATCTCCGCGTCGTTCCACCGGAGATTGACATTCCGGACACAACGTAGGTATTTCCACCGGACGCTCCGTTCCGGAACGCTTGCCGACAACTACCGCCAACACCTCGGGAATGATTTCTCCGGCCTTATTGATAAGCACCCTGTCTCCGATTCTGATGTCTTTTGCTCTGATAAAATCTTCATTATGCAAAGTAGCGCGGCTGACCGTGCTTCCGGACAATCTGACAGGCGTAAGCACCGCCGTAGGAGTAAGTACGCCTGTACGCCCCACGCGCCACGTCACATCCAACAGATCCGTTTCCGCCTGCTCCGGAGGAAACTTAAAAGCTGTGGCCCAACGCGGATCCTTTCCCGTGGCCCCCAAAAGTTTTTGCTGGGCGAGAGCGTTAACTTTAATGACCGTCCCGTCCGTATCATAGGACATGGTCAGACGCTGCGCGCCAAATTTTTCTATATATTCCCACGCCGCCTTGACGGACTTTACGACTTTGTAATTTTCGCTTACTTTAAAGCCGTACGCTTTGAGCGCTGCCAAAGAATCGCTGTGCCTCGGCCGCGCTTCGCTGCCCGCCAGACTGTAGGCAAAAAAGCTCAACGCTCTGCGCGATGTAACTTGCGGATCAAGCTGGCGCAAACTGCCCGCCGCGGCATTTCTGGGATTGGCGAATTCGCTTTCGCCAGCTTCAGAACGCTCTTCATTCAACCGCATGAACTCCTGCCGCGGCATGTATACTTCTCCGCGCACATCCAGCAGCTCCGGAGGTTCTTCACCCTCGGGAATCTGCAATGTCAGCGGTATGGAGCGAATAGTTTTCACGTTGGCCGTAACATTCTCGCCCACGATTCCGTCGCCTCTGGTGGCCGCCCTCACAAGCTTTCCCCGCTCGTAGATCAGACTGCATGCCAGTCCGTCAATTTTAGGTTCCAACACATATTCAAGCTCCGCCCCCGCAGGAAGTCCGCTCCGCACTCTTTCATCAAAAGCGCGCAGCTCCCCTTCGGAAAAAACATTGCCTAAACTGAGCAAAGGCTCCAGATGCCGCACCTCGGTAAATTGAGCCGCGCTTCTGCCGCCTACCCTCAATGTCGGAGAATCCTCCGGCACATCTTCGGGATAAAGCTTTTCTATCTCCTTAAGTCGCAGCATCATACCGTCATATTCGGCATCGGTGATTTCGGGAGCGTCAAGAACGTAATACAGGTATTCGTTGTGTCTGAGTTCTTTTCTCAGCCGTTCCGCTTCCGCCAGCAGCTCCGCCTTACTGTCGGCAGGATTCTCCGTTGCGGAGAATAATTCTTCCTGAACCATGAATCCACCTCATTTATTATCGTTGTTTAAAGCTTCTTCAAGACAGCGTACTTCGTCAGCAGGCTTCTGATACCCGCTCCGGCGAAAGCTATTTTGACCTCCTGCCCGTCCGCAGAATCTTTGACCGCCACTACCGTACCTTCGCCCCACTTGCTGTGACTGACCTTATCGCCCGCGGAGAATGTGTCCTTGTTGCCGGCATCTTCGGGAACAAAGCTTGTCTGCGGCTGTAAGAACCAGTTGGAAGGCTTGTTGTCGCGCTTAGGCGCGGCGACGGCAGGCGCTTCGCTTCTGGTGCGGACGGGACGTTTGTAGACGCTGATCAAATTACGCGGTACTTCCTCCAAAAAACGTGACGGCGGATAGTTGACCGTGTGGCCGAAAATCATTCTCATCTTGGCATTACTCAGAAAAAGCCGCTTTTCCGCGCGAGTTATACCCACATAGCAAAGACGTCTTTCTTCCTCGACTTCTTCTTCGTCCAGCAACGTGCGCGCGTGGGGAAAGATTCCCTCTTCCACGCCTACGAGGAACACCACTGGAAATTCCAACCCCTTGGCGGAGTGCAGCGTCATCAGCGTAAGTTTTTCTTCGTTCATATCGGCATCGTCAATATCGGAAACCAAAGCCACATGAGCCAGAAAATTTTCCAAAGTATCTTCTTCGCCGCTTTTGGCGAAATCCTCCGCCACCGACAAAAATTCGTGCAAATTTTCAATCCTGCTCTGATCCTGCGCGCTCCGGCTGAGCTGCAACTCCTCCATGTAACCGGTTTTATTGATGACGTCCTCCACCAGCTGACGGACAGGAATTTCCGCCGCCGCAGCCATCAAATCAAAAAGCACCGCCGCCAGTTCGTCCAGTTTGGAACCGAAGCGACTGCTTATGCCGGGAACGTCGCCGGAATTGGAAACGACATCGAACAAGTGCTTCCCATTGGCAGCAGCATAAGCTTGCAGCTTGGTTAGAGTAGCCTCGCCGATACCTCGTCGCGGAACATTGATGATGCGCAGCAAGCTTATCTCATCATGGGGATTAAAAATAATCCTCAAATAAGCGATAATATCCTTGATTTCTTTACGGTCATAGAACTTGGTGCCGCCGACCATACTGTAGGGGATGCCGCTTTTTATGAGCATTTCCTCGAATACGCGGGACTGAGTGTTGGTTCTGTAGAGTATGGCAACGTCGCCTAAACGCAGATTTTCTTTTTCCTGCAGCTCCTGCATCCTTTCGATGACGAACCTGGCTTCATCACGTTCGTCGCTGGCGTGATAATATACTATTTCCGTTCCGTTTTCCTTGTCCGTCCACAAATTTTTCGGTTTGCGGCCGGTATTGTTCTCTATCACGGCATTGGCGGCATCCAGGATAACCTGCGTGCTGCGGTAATTCTGCTCCAACTTGATCAGCCTGGCCTCGGGATAATCTTTCTCAAAATCCAGGATATTGCGGATGTCCGCTCCCCGCCAGCCGTAAATACTCTGATCCGCGTCCCCGACAACGCAAATATTTTTGTGGGACGCTGCCAGGATCTTGGTCAGCAAATACTGCACTCTGTTGGTATCCTGATATTCGTCCACCAACAAATAGTCGAATTTCCTCTGGTAGCGCGTTCTGACATCTTCGTTTTCCTGCAGCAGTTTCAGCGTCACCAGCAACAGATCGTCGAAATCCACGGCGTTATTATTGCGCAGTTTGGCTTCGTAAGCGGTATATATTTTAGCCACCTGCTGCTCGTAAAAGTCGTTGGCCGCCGCGGCATACTCCTCCGGCGACTGCATGAGATTTTTAGCTCCGCTGATCCTCGCCGCCACGGCGGAAGGCTGATATCTTTTATCATCGAGATTCATCTCGTGCAAAACCTGTTTGATAAGATTTTTGCTGTCGGAAGAGTCATAGATGGCGAAATTGCTGCTGTATACGCCCAGCTTATCTATCTCCCGGCGCAACAGTCTGGCGCAGAAAGCGTGAAAAGTAAAGAGCCACACGTCCTTAGCGGCTGCTCCCGCCATATTGTCGACCCTCTCCCGCATTTCCGCCGCCGCTTTATTCGTAAAAGTTATCGCCAGTATTCTGTAAGGCAACACACCCTGCTGCAGCAGATGAGCAATACGGCAAGTTAAAACCTTGGTCTTGCCGCTGCCAGCGCCGGCCAAAATCAGCATCGGCCCGTTGATATTCTTGACAGCCTCTACCTGCTGATCGTTCAACCCCTCAAATATTGTTGTCATCTAAAAAGAACCCTCCGTTTAAATCCTGATGTTTTAATATTATACCATAAATGTCCTCGCCGGGACAGCAGAAACCGCCTTAAAAATTCTTTCCATCGGGTTCCGGATGTGTTAAAATACTGTAACTGAAAAATCAATTCTCGAGGAACGCAAATGACAAGCACGCACATAAAAATTCCCGCCGACGCTTTAAGCAAACTGTGGCGGGCTATTATAGAATTCGATATGCTACAGCCACACGACAGGATTCTCATCGGGCTGAGCGGAGGCAAAGACAGTATGCTGCTCACCGCCATGTTGGCGGAAATAAAAAAATATTCGCCGATACCCTTTAAATTAGCGTGCTACACTGTAAACGGCATGTTTGCGCCGGATTTTCCCCGGCAGCAGCTGCGCGATTTTGCGGACAGCTTCGGCCTTAAACACTACAGCGATGATGTTGACGTCATGGCGGCTCATGCAGCCAAAGGCGGCAGTCCCTGCTTTACCTGCGCGTACTTCCGCCGTGCCGCGACCAACCGCCGCGCCTTGGAGCTGGGCTTCAACAAAGTTGCGCTGGCTCATCACAACGACGATGCCGTGGAAACATTTTTCATGAACGTCTTTACTTCCGGACAGCTGCGAACTTTCCTGCCCGTGACTTATTTGAGCCGCACAGGACTGACCGTGCTGCGACCTCTGCTTTACTATCGCGAAGCGGAAATCAAAGAGCTTGTCCGGAAAATCGGACTTACACCGCTGAAAAATCCCTGCCCTTATGACGGCCACACCACCAGACAGGATGTCAAAGAACATATCGCCGAATTGGACGAGCGATACCCCGGCGTCTACGAACATCTGGCAGCCGCCATGCGCCAATCTCCGCGGCAGGAACTCTGGCCGAAGAAACTGTCGCAAAAGGAACTGCAGGAAAAATTCCGCAACTTCAAAGCTAACGACAAAAGTAAATAACCGTGAAGCCATGCTTCACGGTTATTTTTATTCATTTTTTCCACGACCACATCTGTAGCCACAACCACATGCACAACGCGCCGCTGAAATCGAGAAGCACGTCCGTCAATCTACCTGAACGCCCAGCCGCAAAAAGCTGAACATATTCGTCCACTACGGCAGTAAGCAGACAAAAGAACATCACATAGCCGCAAGCAAACCTGCCGCTTGTGTGAAATGCGGCAAAAGTGCGGCACCACAACCAGCATAGAAAGGCAAAGCTGGAAAAATGCGCCATCTTCCGTAAAATTTTTTCCAAATTATCCGGCGCATTCATGTGCAGCGCCGTCAACACCGACTGCCAAAAATCAGCTGCGGATGCGCTGAGAAAAGATGACGCTCCCATATCCAAAGAAGAATTATAGAAAATTATTCCCGTAAAAACCAGCGTCAATAAAAGCCATAAATACTTCATAATCAAATCCTTAAATATTACGTGTCAGACATTCCATGACCATCATGTTGCTGACCACGCCCACGCCGCCAGGCACCGGCGTATAAGCGTACGCCAACTCCGTCGCTTCCGGAGCGACATCACCGACAATGCCCCCATCCACAGCGTTGATTCCCACATCGACCACAACCGCTCCCGGCTTAACCATGTCAGCGGTAACAAAACCCGGTATGCCTACGGCAGCGACTATGATGTCGGCTTGACGCAGAATGTAGGTCAGGTCTGCCGTTCGGGAATGACAAACGGTCACTGTGGCATTTTTTTGCAGAAGCAACACTGCCGCAGGTTTGCCGACTACATTGCTGCGGCCTAAAACCACAGCGTGTTTGCCCGTCGGATCGATGCCGTAATAATCCAAAATCGCCATACACGCCCGCGGCGTACACGGAGCCATGCTGCTGCGTCCCAAGAACACTGCTCCGCTGTTGACAGGATTAAGGCAGTCCATATCCTTCTCCGCAGCGACGGCTGCACCCACCGCATCACTGTTGATATGACGCGGCATGGGCATCATCGGCAGGATTCCCTGCACGCCGGCATCCGCGTTAAGTGCGCCGATAGTTCGCAGTACTTCCCCTTCCGTCGTCGCAGCAGGAAGTTTCACCACTCTTACATCCGCGCCCAAGCTGACCGTAAGCTTGCTTAATCTTTCCGTGTATACATGGGATGCCGAATCGTCTCCTACCAGCACGATAGCCAGTGTAACTTTGATGCCCCGCTTCCCGGCCGCCGCTATTTTGGCTGCCAGTTTTTCCCGATAAGCGTCCGCCACCGGTTTTCCCCTCATGATAATAGTTTCCATTGTATCTCCTTATGTTGCCACGACGAAATCAGAACAAACCGCTGATCACGCCCTCGTCGCTGACATCTATTTTTTCCGCCGCCGGTATCCTGGGCAGACCCGGCATGGTCATAATATCGCCCGTAAGCACCACTACGAACCCCGCTCCAGCAGCAATACGGCAATTTCTTATCGTTACGGTAAAGCCCTCCGGACGTCCCAGCAAAGACGGATCATCGGAGAAAGAATACTGAGTCTTAGCCATGCAGACAGGCAGATGACCGTAACCCAAACGTTCAAAATCGTCCAAAGCTTTGTCCGCTTCTTTGGTGAAGTTCACTCCTGCCGCGCCGTATATTTCCTTAGCTACGGTTTTTATTTTCTCCCGCAAAGGCATATCCAAAGAATAAATCGGTTTAAAGTCGGCTGCGCCGCTTTCGGCCAAAGCAACCACCTCACGAGCCAGTTCCGTTCCGCCGTCACCGCCGCGGGCGAAAACGTCGGACAAAGCTACATTCACTCCGTGATTTGCACAATGCAGCCGCACGGCTTCCAATTCTTCCGGAGTATCCTGTTCAAAAATATTTATGGCAACTACTAAAGGCACGCCGTATTTTTTTATATTCTCAATGTGTTTTTCCAAATTAACAAGTCCCCGACGCACGGTATCCACATCGGGAGTGCGCAGCTCCGTCTTGGGAACTCCGCCGTGCATTTTGAGCGCTCTGACGGTAGCCACAAGAACTACGGCGTCCGGTTTCAGTCCTGCGTAACGGCATTTGATGTCAAAAAATTTCTCCGCTCCCAGGTCGGCGCCGAAACCTGCTTCCGTAATAGTATACTCGGCAAGTTTTAAAGCTGTTTTCGTTGCCATGACGCTGTTGCAGCCGTGGGCGATGTTGGCGAAAGGTCCGCCGTGGATTATGGCCGGAACGTTTTCCAAAGTCTGCACAAGGTTAGGTTTAACGGCGTCCTTGAGCAAAGCGGCCATGGCTCCGTGAGCCTTCAGCTGTCCTGCCGTCACGGGGGATCCCTCATAATCGTAAGCCACAATGATGCGACTGAGGCGCTCTTTTAAATCACGCAGGTCGGAAGCCAGGCACAAAATAGCCATAACTTCAGAAGCTACGGTAATGTCGAAGCCATCCTGTCGAGGTACCCCGTTGGCTTTTCCGCCCAAACCGACCACTATATTGCGCAGCTCGCGGTCATTCATGTCCACCACGCGCTTCCAAACGATACGGCGCGGATCTATATTCAGATTGTTCCCCTGCTGAATATGATTATCCAACATAGCGGCAAGCAGCATATGCGCGGAAGTGATAGCGTGAAAATCTCCCGTAAAATGCAGGTTTATATCCTCCATGGGTACTACCTGGGAATAGCCGCCGCCCGCAGCTCCTCCTTTGATACCCATACAAGGACCCAGAGAAGGTTCTCTTAAAGCGACGATAACCTTTTTGCCGATCTTGTTAAGCCCCTGCGCCAAGCCTACCGTAGTGGTGGATTTTCCCTCTCCGGCAGGAGTCGGGGTAATTGCCGTGACGAGCACCAGCTTACCGGAAGGCAAACTTTCCGCTCTGCGCAGCAATTCCATGGACAGCTTGGCTTTATATCTGCCGTAGGTTTCCAAATCATCCTCGGATATTCCCAAAGCTGCCGCAACATCGGTAATCTTCTTCATCTGCGCCCTCTGCGCGATTTCAATATCAGATAACATTTTTCCGACCTCCTCTTTTCCTCACCGCATGACCCTTGACTGCAGAACAATTCCGCCTGCGCGACAGAACCGCCTGCTGATATTTATTTATGCGACATTGCTTGTGCCGCATAATTATTTAAACCAAATTTCCACCAGCGAATCCTCCGCAACTTCCGTTCCCGCCGCCGGCTGCTGACGATAAGCTTCACCGCTGCCATACGGTTTCATCCGCAAATGTCCCTGCTGCAGAACCTCGGCCGCGTATCTCATGTCTACACCTGTAAAGTCCGGCAATTTGACCTTGCCTCCCGGAAGCAGCTCCACAACGGGAGCCGGTCTGCGCGGATGCTCGTTGATGCTCTTCACTCCGAAAGCGTCCATTTGTTCAAAGGACGGCAATCCCTCGCTTATCTGTGGTTGAATTCCCTTCGCAACAAGAATCTGCTGCAATGTATCTCTGAATACGGGAGCCGATACCTGGGAACCGTAAAATGCTCCCTGAGGAGTGTCCAGCATGACAATCATGGCGTACATGGGTTTGTCCGCCGGCACAAAGCCTACAAAAGAAGCGATGTACTGCCCGGCGGCATAGCCTCCGTTAGCGGCAAGTTTTTCCGCCGTCCCCGTTTTACCGGCGATGCGATAACCCTTTATGCCGGCAGTCCTGCCGCCGCCGGAACTTACTACCTGCTCCATCATGTCACGCATTTGCGCTGCGACCTGCTGAGTAAAAACATTTCGCACTACAGTTTTTTTACCTTCATACTTCACCGTACCGTCCGCATCAACAATACTTTTCACGATATAGGGTTGTAACAGTTCACCGCCGTTGGCTATGGCGCAAATAGCGCGCAGCACCTGCAAAGGCGACACTGCAATACCCTGACCTATAGCCATGGTAGCTATATCCGGTTCGTACATATCGTCAGGATTGTAGAGAATGCCGCTTTCCTCTCCGGGAAGTTCAATTCCTGTTTCCGTACCGAAGCCGAAACGCTTCGAATAATCGATCATCCGCTTGGCACCCAACTGCATACCCAGCTGCACCATACCGGTATTTACGGAAAACTTGATAATTTCACTGAACGGTATGGAGCCTGCGCCGGAACCGTCCCAGTTGTAAATCACTCTGTCGGCTATTCTGATGCTGCCGTTATCCATAAACATGGTTCCCGGCGACACAATACCTTCCGTAAGTCCCATGCATCCCACTAGAGGCTTGAAGACGGATCCCGGTTCGTAAATCATGGAAACGGCGCGGTTGTTCCATGTATCCTCCGCGTATTTTCCGAAATTGTTAGGATCAAAGGTGGGACGACTGGCCATGCCCAGGATCTCGCCCGTATGCGGATCCATAATAATGGCGGCCGCGCCTTTAGCTTTAGTTTTTTCCATGGCGCGATCCATGGCATCCTCAAGCACATACTGTATCTTGCTGTCCAGCGTCAGAGAAATTGTGGACAGCTTTTCCTTATTCACGCTCGGATCAAGCTCACGGCCCAGTATCTCTCCTCCGACAGCGTCAATAAACAATTTTCTGCTGCCGGGCTGACCTTTCAGTTCCTTGTCAAATTTAAGCTCTATGCCGCTGAGTCCCGCGTCATCGGTACCTACAAATCCCAGCACCTGCGCCGCCGCACGTTTCTTGGTATAATACCGCTTGCTCTCGCTGATGAAATGCAGCCCGGGCAATTTATTATCTTGGATGAGCTTTTTCAGAACTTCCGTGTCTTTAGGCTCAATGGTTCTCTTAACCCATAGAAATCTGCCTTCGGCGGTAAAAAGTTCGTGCAGATGTTTGGGATCCATTTGTAGAACAGGCGCTAGAATGTCCGCCGCCAGCTTCGGAATATCCCTTTTCGGCAGCTGCTTTTCTCCTTCTATGCCCTTGGACATCTCATACGGATCGACATAAAGAGAACCTGTCATGATACTGACAGCCATCTCCTCTCCGAAACGATCGACAATCTTCCCTCGGGGATGGTTGATTTTTTTATCAGCCAAATATTGATCTTTCAATTTTTCCTGATACCACTGCGCGTTGATCAGCTGGACAAAAATCAGTCTTATGACGACAGCCGAAAATATCAGGACGATGATTCCCGCAAGCACGACAAAACGCAGTTTGCCGTCGCGTCTGGAAAAATTCCTCATCATTCCCACCCCCTGCGTTCAATGACGCGGAAAGTACCGCGCCTTGCTTCCGGAGGCTGCTGCTCCAACCGCGCCGCTTTTACTTCCTCGTCATAAACCGAGAGCAAAAGTCCGATGGCCAGCATGGAAACAAACATGGAACTGCCGCCGTAACTTATGAAGATCAGAGGAACGCCGATAACGGGAAGCAAACCGCAGACCATGGCCATATTGGCAGCCGCCTGGCCTATGATCAGCAGCGTGACTCCCGCCGCCAGCAAAAAGCCTCTCTCTTCTCTAGCCTGCCGCACCACGCGAAAAAAAGCTCCTCCTAAAACCGCGAAAAGTGTAATCAACAAAACTGCGCCGATAAAACCGCACTCCTGACAAAAAATGGCAAAAGCAAAATCCGTATGAGCCTCAGGTATGTAAAAAAATTTTCCGGACCCCAGACCCCAGCCCAAACCTTTCAGCCCGCCGCTGCCGATCGATGTCAGCGACTGCACCATCTGGTAGCCGTTGTTCTGCGGATCGATCCAGGGATCCAGCCAAACCTTGATACGATCGAGACGATAAGGGGAATGCAGAACAAGAGCGACCGCCGCCAGCGCTCCCGCGCCCAAAATTCCCCAAACTATGCTCAGGGAAATTCCCGCTATGATATAGATGCAGATCGCCAACGACATAATAATAGCTGCCGTTCCCATGTCGGGCTGCATCATAACCATGACAAAATACAAAAATGCCGCCAATACTCCTTGCAGACCCGCGCCGTTCCAAAGCGAAATCTGTTCTCCGCGTTTTAACATAGGACCCAGCTTACACGCGGTAAACATAATAACAACCAGTTTGGCGCACTCTGAAGGCTGAATGGAGAACGGTCCCAAATAAATCCAGCGCTGGGCGCCCTTGGTGGCGACACCTGCCACGTCTACCCAAATCAGCAGCAGAAAGACGATAATATACGTTCCGATAAGAAATCTGGAATTTAACAGCTTTTTGTACCCGACATGTTCCACCACTTTAATTCCGGCTAAACCGAGCATACCGAAAAGCGCGTAACGGATCAGGTAAAAAAAGCCGTTGCCGTGCATATCACGCGCTACCACAAAGCTGGCGCTGAACACATTGATGCAGCCGATGAACATCAGCACCAGCATGATCATATAAATTGCCTGACGGGGGTTTTTCCAAATGAGATATGGTTTATTCATGAAAGCATCACCTTAAAACACTGCCTCGCAAAAATTAATCGGTGTGCCGAGAGCGCTGAACTTTTGCTCATATTCCGTCTGCACGTGATTTGCGTACGCGGAATTATGCAGGTCGTAGCTCAAAGCAACTATCTCCAGGCCGAATGCCTTAAACTCCTCTACGGAAAAATCAAATAACGCTCTGTTATCGGTTTTAAACCGCAAATGTCCGCCGCTGCCCAAAATCTTTTTGTACAGCGCCAAAAAATTTCTGTGCGTAAGCCTTCTCTTGGCATGTCTCGCTTTAGGCCAAGGATCGCTGAAGTTGAGGTAAAGTTCCTTTATCTCTCCCGGTTCGAACCAGTCCTCCAGCTTTTCGGCGTTGGCACAAATAATGCGGATATTGCTCAAAGCTTTTTCCTTGGCAGCCTTCGCCGGAAAATACGCCACATCCTGCTGTGTTTCTATGCCGATAAAAGCTTTCTCAGGAAAAAGCTCCGCCATCCCCACGGTAAAACGTCCTTTGCCGCAGCCGATTTCCAGACACAGCTCTTTGCCGGGAAAAATTTCCCGCCAATGTCCTTTAAACCTTTCAATGTTTTCCGTAAATATATATTCTTCTTTGACCTCTTCCATAGCCTTGGTTATCCATGGTTTTTTTCTAAGCCGCATGTTTTTCTCCGTAAACTTATTTACCGGTGCATCGGATCGCCGCGCGCCGATATTCTGAACTTATATTATATCTTAACTTGCGTTATAATTCCAGCAAAACCGTCCGGAGCGTTCGTCACTGTCCGAATAAAATATTCGCCACCGAAACGGCGCCGGGGAGCAGATTAAAAGCAAAAGCTGCCGAACGCGCAAAAATGCGCAGACTTTCGGTCTGCGCATCATTTAAAGTAACGCTAAAGGATCTATCTGCCGTCCGTTTAAAAGCACTTCATAGTGCAGATGAGGACCTGTACTGTAACCGCTGCTGCCTACGGTTCCGATAAGCTGACCTTTCTTAACATACTCGCCGCTGCTGACTGCTATGCTGCTCATATGTCCGTAAGCTGTCTGATAACCGTAATCATGACTAACTTTGACGTACCGTCCGTAGCCACCATTCCAACCGGCCTGCTCCACATAACCGGATGCTCCGGCATAAACGGGCGCGCCGTAGTCATTGGCAATATCTATGCCCGGATGCCAATCACTGCCGTAGCCGCCGAAGGGATCCGGCCGTCCTCCGAAACGGGAAGTTATCTCTCCCCCATATGTCGGCCAGGCATTCGGCGTAAATTCCTTGCGATGATTATCCAACTTGATATAATCCAAAAGCTTCTCCAACTCATTTTTTCTGAGTTGAGCTTCACGGCTGATCGTTTGCTCCTTGTCCAGCGTCATCGTTGCGGGAGTTAAACCTTCCGCCGCACCGCCGCGGCCTCTCGCCGCATCAAGGGAGCTTTTGGGCGGGAGCTTGCCGCCGCCTTGTTCCAACTGTTGCCGCACCTGATCTTCCAATTTGGAAAGATAAGCCAACTGTTTCTGATTGTTTTCCGCCACCTGTTCCAACTCTTTTATCTTTTGCTCTGTCGCGGCTTTAGTATTTTTATATTCCTGCAATTCCTGCTTCTGCTCGTAATTCAAATAAGCAAAATGAGCCAGGACACCCATGGTCAGAACTACACCTCCCACAAGAGAGGCCAACCCCGTAAACGCATAGCGCAAATGCTTCTTTTGAACCTGTTTTTTTGCTATATTCTTGCCGTTGCCGCAGATAAACCAGAAGGTAAAATAATGATTCCCGACCCACAGCTCTCGCAGATGCCTGTACTTTTTCACGGCGAGGACATACTCCGCCCGACATTTTTCCGCAAAATATGCGCACCAACGTCCGCAAACATTCGCCGCACGCTTTTTAAGCATCGCCGCCTGAATCGAAGCGACCGCTTTAGCAATTTTAGCTTGTTCGGCAAACTTATACAACTTATCCGTAAACACTGTTATCACCCTTAAAAATTCCTTGCCGCCTGCTGTTACGTCCTACGGTAATACGCCGCGGCAACTTTTTGCACACTTTACGACACTGCTCCGCAAAGCCACGCTTATAATTTTAAAGTTTTTTATTTTCCGCGTCAAACCGTTTCAACACTGCTATAAAAAAATGAGCCGTCTCAGGGCGGCTCATTTTCTGTTTATGCTTATTTTTTCTTTTCCTTAGGTCCAAGGTCATATTTCTTCAGGTAGCGATAAAGCGTAACCCTGCTCACGTCCAGCATGTGCGCCAATTTACTGATGTTGCCGCCCGCCGACTTCCACGCGGCAATGAAAGCTTCTTTATCGTACTTCCATGATTTTTCCAACGCCCTGTCTCCCGGCAGCTTGATGTTCTCAGCCTCGATCACGCTGCCCGGCGTATGAAAGAACGCCTGCTCGATAACGCCCTGCAGCTGTTTGATATTGCCGGGCCAGCTGCAGCTTATCAGCAGAGATACAGCCTCTGGTGACAAACGCTTCGGCGACAAATTATGCTGCGCGGACATTTCCGCCAAAATATGCGAAGCAATGACCTCTATATCTTTGACGCGCTCGCGCAGCGGCGGCACACGCATAGCTGCATCCAGTACCAATTCGTAGAGTTTACGGGAGAACATCCCTTTGTCCGCCAGACGTTTCAAGTTGGAATCGCAGGCGGCGATGACGCGGATATTGTACTTGCGTACCACTCCGTCCTTATCCTTAACTCCGTAGCGCAGAGCATCAGCCAGCTTATCGCCGAGTTCTACAGGCATTTTCTCCACTTCGTCGAGGAACAGCGTACCTCCCATGGAAAGTTCCAGTTTGCCTGCCGGATCATGTTCTCCGTCACCGTCGACAGCTCCGAAAAATTCCGCTTCCAGCTCTTTGATGTCCGCGTTTCTGCATTTTACGGCAATCAGAGGAGCTGCCGCTCTTGGACTGGCCTGATGGATGCCGTGCGCCAGACGCTGCTTGCCCGTTCCCGGCTCTCCCTGCAGTAAAATATTATGTTCAGTTCTGGCGATACGGCCCGCTTTATGCTGCAGCGCCAAAAATTCTGTAGTTTCGCCAACCATGCTGTACAGACTGTATCTGCTGCTGTAACCGGTAGCGTGAGCTATAGTTGTTTTAAGATCTTCGATCGACATGGATAAAACAAGAGCGCTCTGCACCTCCGTGCCGACTTTGATCGGCAGGACGGTGGTGATATCTTCATAAGTTCTGTCCTGAGTTATCCAGGTTATTTCTCTGCGTTGCGTAGCCACTCCCTGCAAAGCCTTTTTTACGGGAATATGCTCGTAATTGAGGAACACGTCTTCCAAACGTTCGTTGCCTTCCAGCCTTTTGCGACCGTTTTCATTGCAGTACTTGATCTGATTGTTCCTGCCGATCCAGTAAACGGATACGGGCAGCTGTTCCATCATAATCTGATCTATGGACCAGCGCTCCAACATACTCAGATGCTGCTCAACGGAATACTTCATCGTCAACAGCAAACTGAGCAGCAAATCGTAAGGCAGGTCGTTACGATCAAGGGAGAAGAAAGCAATGATATACCGCAGCTTGCCGTCCAAACAGATCGGCGCGCTGCAGGCATCACCGGAATGACTGTCGCGGATCCACATTTCCGGTCCAAAAATCAGAAAAGGCACGTTATGCTCTCTGGCGATGCTGATGCTGGAAGTTCCCACATCCTCTTCCAAAACGCGCATCCCCTGAATATCTTCAATAACTCTCTGGAAAAACGGCAAAGCGTAATTTTTGATTACATAACCGTTCTCGTCGATCAGCAGCATACTGAGATTATGGATGTTGAAATGCTGCTTGCTTTGCTCGTACAGACCGTCCACATATTTTACTATGAACTCGTGAGTCTTCTGATGCTCGGCGATTTCCTCCGGCGTCAGCTTGTTGATCTTCGGCATGGTTTCATGAGGCAGGTTCATAGCTCTGCACCGCTGCCAGGACTCTCCGACCCAAGGATGCACATTAGGGTCTACGACGCCTTCCTCCATGAACTTCTTGTAATAAGATGCCAATTTTTCTTTATTACGTCTTTCTCTAATCACACTAAAATCCTCCCCGGAATTTTTATAAACATTTCAGTCTGCCGTGTGCTCAGTACTCCGTATTGTTGTACACATCCCACGATTTCAGCTTGCTGAGATGAGCGACGCTTGCTGCCACCTCACGCAACAGACGCTCCTTGTCCTGCGGCAGCGTACCCGCCAACTGGACATAGTTGGAAATATGATTGCTGCGGAACAGACAGTGGTCAGCTTGGGGCAGATCTATATGCTCCAGCATAAGCTGCAATTCTTCCATCAGTCCTGCCGGCGAAGGCGGATGGAAATTTCCCTCTTCAAACTGCTGTTTCAGCTCGCTGCCCCGATACAGCATCAGACAAAGAGCGCTGAGCATATCGGGTTTAATAATGTTGATAGCTTCAGCCGTTGCCAAAGCGTGGCGCCGGCTCCCCTCAACTCCGGCGATGCCGAGAATTACCATAACGGAAAGTTTCATACCGCCGGCTTTTACTCTGCGCCCGGCTTCAACAGCTTCTTCGGCGTTGACACCTTTGTTGACAGCCTTCAAAGTTATGTCATCGCCGGTTTCCATGCCGTAATACAGAAGCTGAAGCCCCGCTTCCTTCAACTGACGCAGTTCTTCTTCGCTTTTGCGCAAAATATCTTTGGGCGCGGCATAAGAAGATACCCGCTGCAGTTTGGGGAAATTTTCCCGCAGAGCCTGCAAAATTTTAAGCAGCTTCTCGGTTGGCAGCACCAAAGCATCGCCGTCCGCCAAAAATACTCTGCGCACCTGCTCTTTGCCATAATATACGCCTAAAGCTATCTGCTTGGAAATTTCCTCGTCCTTCAATATCTGGAAAGGAACCCCTCTGTACATATTGCAGTAAGTACACTTATTGTGGGCACAGCCCCTCGTTACTCTGAGAATAAAACTGTTAGCCTCGCTGGGAGGTCTGAACACCGGAGTGTCATAGGAATCAAAAAACATAGTTACCCCTCTTCATTTAGCATTAAAAAAATTTACCGATCCGGCGTTCACCAAAAATATTTGAACACCTGAACCACTATCATGTATTATACTAAAATTTTTATTTTTTGTAATCCTATTTTGTAAACTATTTGTAATATTTTATACAATAACAAATGTCATTTGTAAATTTTTGTAATTTTTTAATCTTAAAAATTCATATGACATCCCGGCGCCGCCTATTTATAACAGCCGCCGATTGTGGTATACTGCAACTGTAAGACAGACCGCGTGTCTGCGGTCAATATTTTGTTTATCAGCGGAGGAAGCAATGCTTAATCAATTTTCCCGCACGGAAATGCTGCTGGGCAGAGAAAATCTTGCCGTGCTGCGGCAAGCGCACGTCGCCGTTTTCGGTATCGGCGGTGTCGGCGGTCACGCTGTGGAAGCCTTAGCCCGAAGCGGTGTAGGTAAAATAACCATTGTCGATAAAGATACCGTCAGTCTGACCAATATCAACAGGCAGATTATCGCCACTCATCAGACCGTAGGACTGCCTAAAACCGAAGTCATGAAAGAACGCATCCTCAGCATCAACCCTGAAGCGGAAATTTTCCCGAAACAAACTTTCTTTCTTCCCGAGAACGCCGCCTCATTTGATTTTTCTGTTTATGATTATGTTGTCGATGCCGTCGATACCGTCGCTGCCAAAATAGCTCTCGTGCTTCACGCCAAAAAGGCGTCCGTACCGATCATCAGCTGTATGGGAACCGGCAACAAGCTCTCGCCGCAGCTTTTGGAGGTCACGGATATTTACCGTACTTCCGTATGCCCTTTAGCAAGAATTATGCGACAAGCCATGAAAAAAAATCACATCGACGAACTGAAAGTCGTCTACTCTCCCGAAAAACCGTTACGACCGCAGGGAGAAGCCGCTGCTGAATGTCTGCAGGACGCAGCCGGCAAACGCAGCGTCCCCGGAAGCATAGCATTCACGCCAGCGGCGGCGGGATTACTGTTGGCGGCGGAAGTGATAAAAGATTTGCTGCGCAAAAAAAATTCGTTGGACGTTTAACTAAAAGAACAGACGGCTGCGTATGCAGCCGTCTGTTCTTTTATGCTTGCTTCCCGTTTGCCAGACGCGCCTGTCCGACAAATGACTATATCTTTATCTTTCTGTTCTTCGAGCAGAATATCTGGCCCAGTAAATAATCGGCGTATCCAAAATACTTGTGCAGATGAAGATAATATAACTGAAGAACATAATGTTCAGCAATGTCTGCCAGTCATACGTCCCGTAAAACGCGCCCACAGTAAACAAAAGCGTGTTCAGCAGCTGAGAAACCATTGTCGATCCATTGTTACGCAGCCACAAGAAACGGCTCTTTTCACCGCAGTATTTTTCCGTAAGCTCCCACCATTTATGATACAACCAAACATCGAATTTCTGCACCAACCCGTACACGATAAGCCCCGTCAGCATTATTCTGGGAGTGTTGCTGAAAATAGCCTGCATGTGCGGAAAAGCAAAATCTTTCGGAGCCGGCGTATACTGCAGCCAAAGCTGGGACATAATCACAAAAAACACGGAGGCTGCTATGCCGATATTGACCGCTTTGTCAGCTTCCTTGCGTCCGTAAAGCTCACTTAAAATATCCGTTACCAAGAAAGTGGAAGCAAAGAGGATATTTCCTAAAGTCTGCTCCATACCGAAAGCATGTACCAGCAGCAACACCTCAATATTTGCGGCAATGGTAGCCAGCACCGTCCAGCAATACATGCCGACAGCGCCCCACATGTAATGCCACAGCAAAACGCCTCCGTAAACAAAAATCAGGTTGATGATAAGTAAAATCTCGTTACTCATTAGTTTCCTACTCCAAAATCAGTATTGTTGAGCAGAATGTCGACCCTTGCGTTTTTCTCATACAAGGGCAGCACCTCCTGCCGGAAAATTTTCACCGTTGCGGGACACGGCTTGATCGAAGTGCTGTTGTCGTTCATAACATTGACGCACACTCTCTCAAAAAATTTAAGACCGGTTTCAATGTCGACTACCATGGATGCCGCCGTCTGTCCCTGCAATCCCTGGAGCAGGCACACCTGATCAAAAAAGACCGCTATCTCTTCCGGCGCAACGCTGCCCATTCCCTTGCGCAAATATTCTTCCCGCAAGTCTTCCTCGAAGCTTTCCACGCCGATTTTCATCTTGACAGCAACGCCTGCAGCTTGGAACCGTTCCCTCCACGCCGGAATAAGTTCTCGATGCAGCCAATGACTTTCAAAACACACCGTATTTATTTTTTTCTCCCGGCAAACTTTTTCCAACAGCGCGATCGTGTCTGTGTCCAAATCGCAGAAGCTGCCGGAATTTATTACTTCCAGTCTTCCCAGGCTGCCCGTGACTTGCCCGATAACCTGCCGGTTAAGCTCGTAATTTGCCGCTTCGTCCAAAGAGAAATCCAGATGATAGTCGCAAAAGCTGCACCTTCTCCACTTACAGCCGTTGCCTCGCAGCAAAATTATTTCACGCGGAAACTTAGCGCGAATAACGGCGTACCTGTTTGCCAAAGATACCGTTCCCATTATTACCTCCGAAAAAGAAAAAGCGCCGTGAACCATTTCACCGCGCACAAAAACAAATCCTCAGCCGGCGCCGCCGACCGCAGAATCATAGCAAATCCGTAGTTTTATTTTAGGACAGGATGGTCACGAACTGTCCGTTATGCATTTTTTGACATTATAAAGCATCTTCGAGGGTTTGGCAAGGCTTTTCTGCGAAAAATAGCATTCAAGCATCCGCACATCTTCATACTCTCGAATTGTCGAACTTATTCAAACGCGCACATATAAGCCAATGCCGTAAGAAAAACGCAGGTAACTCCGGCTGCACTGAACATATCGTCCACACCTCCATTTGACAATCGATATCATCTGAGGCAAGTATAACACAACTTTTGTATTTTGTATACAATGTACAAAAATATTTTTTACTTAAAAATCCAGCTGTCAAATTATTGCGCAACCGCCGCGCAATACGGGCATTTCCGCAGCATGACAGCCGCCGCTCTTTCCCTTCGGCGGAAAAAGATTTTACCGAAAAACTATTGCCCGATAATATAATTTGCTATATAATGAATACCGTAAGAAAATGCGGGCATAGCTTAGTGGTAAAGTTCTTGCTTCCCAAGCAAGCCAGGCGGGTTCGATTCCCGTTGCCCGCTCCATATTTCTGCCGCTGCGGTGCTGCGTTATCCAAAATTAATATCTCTCTGTCACGACCGTCTGTTCAAATTCTGCAAGAATTAACAGCGGTTTTTTGTATAAGGTGATTTTTAGGAAAGGCGATGTATTATGATGAAAAAAGCGTTTTTCTTACTGACGATATTATTGTTTTTGACCGCCGCTGTCTGCCGGGCGCACACCATGACTAAAGACGACATGGCGCTGTTTCCGCGTTTGGCGTTGGGCAACACCCTTGGTGAAGCGAAAGCTGTTATGGGTGAACCCTTGAGAAGGACTGAGCTTAAAGGCGACGGTATACGCGTCGTCATTTATGAATATGCTGAAGAATTTACCCTGATCGGCAGAACAGCTATAAATGACGCTTCTCCGGAAGATGAGCGGCATATCGTAAGCATAAATATGAAAAGTCCGTCCTACACGCTGGGTAAAGGAATCGCTGTCGGCAGGAAACTGCGCAGTGTGGAGAAAATCTACGGCGAAGGTGAAAAAATGCCGACCGCCGAAGACGGCAGCCACGATGTCCACTATCAGTTGGATGCTGTTACATGTTTAACGCTGACTGTCAATAAAGACAACGTTATCACGGAGGTTCATCTGGGTACGGTTTTTTAAACTTGCGAAAAATTTGAAAACAAAAATGCAGGCGGTTAAACCACCTGCATTTTTTTATCCAGTGTTCCTTTAAAATAATCTACGATATTTTGCGCCGCCGTTTGATACATCAACGAAAAATTCTCCGTAGTCGTCGTAGCGCTGTGAGGAGTTAAAACAGCCGTAGGACACTGCAGGAGCGGAGAATCCGTGCAAGGTTCCTTTTCAAAAACGTCTATACCTGCGCCACGCAGCCTGCCTTGCAGCAAAGCTTCCGCCAATTCCCGCTCCACCGCGACCGGTCCGCGCGAAATGTTGATAAACACACTGTCTTTTTTCATGGCGGCAAACTGTCTGCTGCCGAACATCCCCCTTGTTTCCGGAGTCAGAGGCACATTGACGGAAACATAGTCGCTTACTGCTAAAAGCTCATCCAAATCACAATAGCTGACGCCGTATTCCGCCTCCGCTTCAGGTTGCGGGCGGCGAGCGTAATAAATAACCTTCATGCCGAAAGGTACCGCCCTTTTGGCTATTTCTTTACCTATGCCGCCAAAGCCCACCAAACCTAAAGTGCGGCTTTTAGCTCCGGGAACTGCCGCCCGTTTCCAAACGCCTTCGTGCATGGAAGCGCTTTGCAGATCCAGGCGTCTGGCAAAATGCATGAGGTACGCCATAACATGCTCCGCCACAGCTCCTTCAACAGCGCCGACGGTACGCAAAACGCTTATGCCCCTTGCTCGGCAGCTCTTCAAATCCACCGCGTCATAACCTATGCCGCAGCGACTGATAACTTTCAAATTAGGGCACTGAGCCAAAATATTATCATCATATTTCTCCAAAGACGCTATCACCGCATCGGCATCCTTGAGAATACTGAGCATTTTTTCCTCTCCCGTCTTTCCTTGGGCAGCTGTTATGTCCGCCACTTCAAATCCCGCTTCCTGCAGCATTTTTAAGATGCTGTCGTCCCCGTTGGCCGTAGCTTTGAAACCGGTAATTGCTAATTTCATAGTTGCTCCTTTAACTAAACACATTATTTTTACGGTAAATTTATCGTCCGGCGCCGCTTACAAAAGCTCCGCTTTGCTGTCACGAGCCATCAGCTCCTTAACCACGTCTGCCGGAGCCGCTCCGCCGTTGACTATTTTATCTGCGGCGAAGATGATGGGCATATCCACCGAATATCTCCGCGCCAGCTCCATTGCCGCCGGCAAAGCATTGATACCTTCCACCACCATGCCAACTCTTTTTACGGCCTCATCACGACCGCAACCTTCTCCGAGCAGACGTCCGCAGCGATTGTTCCTGCTGTGTTCGCTGGTTGCCGTAACAATGAGATCTCCCATTCCGGCAAGTCCCATGAACGTAGCGGCGGAACAGCCCATTTTTACGCCCAGTCGTTTTATTTCGGCAAGGCCCCGCGTCAGCAAAGCGGCTTTGGTATTATCGCCGTATCCCAGTCCGGCCGCTATGCCGGCTGCCAAAGCGACGATATTTTTTAAGGCCCCGCACAGCTCCACGCCCTTTACATCCGTATTGGTATACACGCGCATGACACGATTGGAAAAAACTTTTTGCACCAGTTCCGCAGTCTGCAAATTTTCGCAGGCGGATACTATGGTTGTCGGTAAATCCAGCGCCACTTCTTCGGCGTGAGTAGGCCCCGACAAAGCTATAACGCCGTCAGTGCGACCTGTTTCACTTTTTATGACTTCTGTCAAAGTACAAAGCGTTTCGGCTTCGATTCCCTTGCCCACATCCACCAAAATTTGCTCCCTGCGCAGGAAAGGAGCCGCCTGCCGCGCCGTTGCGCGAACGTGAACGGAGGGTACGGCAAAAACGACCATTTCGCTCTCCGCCACGGCTTCCCCGATACATTTAGTAAAACATATTCCCTCGGGTATCTCCATATCAGGAAGATTTTTTTGCCGCCGCGTCACACGCAACTCGTCTATTTCCTCTGCCAACGCCGACCACACGGACACCTCATGTCCGCTGTTGTACAGCATCCTGCCCAAAGCCATGCCCCACGTTCCTGCTCCCAGGATAGTAATTTTCACAGCAAAGATCCCCCTCTCGCAACACTCTTTTTTTCACCGGCGTCCTGCAACAACCGAATTTTTCAGATGACGCTCCTTTTACAAATGATTGATGCCGCCGCGAAGTTCAGTAAAGATTACGCCGCTCTTGTCAAGGTCGACAACACTGCAGCGTAACTCCCGCAAATCCTCTATCCTCCACCCGCGGTTCTGTTTTGCCAAAATCAGGAGAGCCTCCTCCATACTGTCGGCTGCCACCACCGCCAGAGCATCTACATAAAACTCATTATTCACGCATGGCTCGTCGATCATGCTGTGACTGTGATAAGTTTTGTTATGTCTCCAAATATACGCCTGCAATGCAGTTCCCCCTTCCGATACATCAGCGACCGCCGCCTTTGCCGACTATTTTAAAACACCCGTTCTGATACCTAAAGCCAACATCTTCCTTCCCAAGAAAGGAATCTGCTCCAGATCCTCGCGCGTCAAACCGCCGCATCCCAACAACGCCAGCGCGTACACCGGAACTGCAGTAAGCATCGCCGCCAATACGGACCATGCCCCCCAGGAACCGGTCAGCATAAGAACAAGACTGATAACTCCGCCCATAGCACCGGAGGCAAACAACGGGCGGATAATGCTGTCCAAAGAAAGACGGTAACCAGTAAGTTTATAAATGAAGAACATATTCAGCGCCATGGCCACCAAAAAGTCTGTCGCCGTAGCCAGAGCAGCGCCTTTGATGCCCAACTCGGGCATGGCGGTCAACCACCAGTTAAGTCCAACTTTCACCAAAGCCGCAACAATCATGTTTACCACAGGAATAACGGTCTTGCCCAACCCCTGCAGGATACCCGTGCTGATCTGATGCAGCCCAAGGAATAAAATACCTATACTCATCGTCTGAATAGCGCCTGCCGCTCCCGGAGCGTTATAAATAAGTTCCGCTACTTTCTCCGCAAGAAAATATAAGCCCATAAAGCAAGGGAAAGTTATGATCAGCGCCGCCCGAAAAGCAATGCGTAATTTATTTTTTACGGCTTCGTGATCATTTAAAGCCTTCGCCGCAGAAATTGCCGGGACCAAGCTGATCGTCATGGCTGCCGTAAAAATTGTCGCCAAATTTATCAAGGGAACCGCCATACCGGTCAAGTAGCCGAACTGCTCCGTTACATGGCGCAGGTTGAAGCCGGCTGCAGCCAAACGCTGCGGCACGATCATCAGATCAAGATTGGCTCCTATGGGCAGCATCAAGCTGGATAAAGACACCGGCAAAGCCAACTGCAAAAGCCTTTTAATAATCTGCCCGGCGCTTTCCTCTTCCCCCGTGTACGACTGACGCTCAATCTCCTCTTTAAAACGCAACTTTAATTTTCGGTAGAACCACATCAACACCAGCAAGGCGCAAAACGCGCCTACTCCGGCTCCCATGCTGGCGCCGCCGGCGGCGTAAGCCAAACCGTAGGGCAGAAATAATTCCGCAAAGACCAACATGGTCACGACTCTCATAAGCTGTTCCACGATTTCTGACACAGCCGTAGGAGTCATTATCTGCCATCCTTGCAGGTATCCGCGGAAACTGGCCAGAAAAGTTACGAAAAAAACAGCCGGAGCCAACGCTATGATTGAGTAATACGCCCTGCCGTCAAGAATAAACCCTTTGTCTATGAGCCAACCTGCTCCGAACCAGAGTGCGGACGAAAAAACAAGTCCGCTGATGAAAAGCAAGCGTAAAGAAACATTGAAAATACGCTTAGCTCCGCGGTAATCCCCATGAGCCAATTTTTCCGAAGTCACAATGGATATGGCCACCGGAATCCCCGCAGAGGACACCGTTATAGCCATCAGGTATATGGGAAAACCCATCTGATATAAGCCGATGCCTTCTCCGCCCAGAACTCGGGACAGGATGATCCAATTCAGAGAACCGATAACTTTGACCACGATGCTGGACACCGTCAGGATCAAAGTTCCTTTGAGAAAATTTTTATCAGAAGTTCCGTTTTGTTCTTTCATATATTCCATCCTGCGCTCTTTTCTTATGCCGAAACATTGGTTACGCCGCCACAGGGCAAGCCAAAGCTCGTCATTATACATGGTTATTATCCTATTTTTCATTGTTTTTTACAAGCTTTTTAACATTTTTGTCATAATTGTCATGAGCAAAGCTCTATAAATATTTTCCATACTATGGTAGAATTTACTCAGATACGTGAAGTGTGCAAAGGAGTGAAGGCTTATGACAAAAACGACACTTTTTCTTTCTATATGCGCTTGCGCCGCGTTTACATTCGGTTCCGTAGTTTCAGCCTCTCCGCTGAAAAATTATGACGCCGGCAAAATCGCCGTAGACGCGGGTGTTACTCTGCCTACAAGCATCAAAGGCGGCGACTATAAAATGAGTAAATCCGACAGCGTATACTTGGGCGGAACGGTCGGTCTCGGAAGCAATACGGCGCTCAACTACAAATTGAACAACTATAAGGCTGAGGGCAACAAAACACGAGCGCAACAAGTCAACTTGATGTACAAACTGCTGCCCGGCGTTTCCGCATATGCCGGCTATGTCAACGCCGACACAAAATATGAGGGATATAAAAATACGCAAAATTCCGGCCAGCTCGGTCTGTCGGCTGCCTATGACATTCCCTTCCTCTTCACCGTATGGGGCGATGTAGGCGTCGGCACCAAAAACTCCGGTTATGAAATCGGTATCAGTAAACCTATTTTCAACAATCTCGAATTGAACGCATCCTATTATGATAAAAGATTTAAGGATGCGCTGCCCCAAAAAAATGCTCTCAAAGCAAAGGGCGTCAATTTAGGGCTTACATTCAAATTCTGAAGATTTTCAGGGCTGCATAAGTAAAATTATGCAGCCTTTTATATTTCACCGAATCTTCAATATTTCAAATCAATGGATAATAATTATCCATTGACCTTTTTTTATATTTATGTTATTATTGCTTTAGTCAAGGAACACTTACGTGTTAATAAATTTAATGCTAAATAATGGAGGAAAATTTTTATGAAAAAATTTGTATGTCAAGTTTGCGGTTATGTTTTTGAAGGTGAAGCAGCTCCTGCGCAATGCCCGCAGTGTAAAGCTCCCGCTTCCAAATTCTCCGAAATGGCAGCCGATATGGCTTGGGCTGCTGAGCATGTTGTAGGCATTGCTTCCGACGTACCCGAAGATGTGAAGAACGATCTGCGCGCCAACTTCAACGGCGAATGCTGCGAAGTAGGCATGTATTTGGCAATGTCCCGCGTCGCTTTCCGCGAAGGCTATCCGGAAATCGGCTTGTACTGGGAGAAAGCTGCTCTCGAAGAAGCTGAACACGCCGCTAAATTTGCCGAACTTCTCGGTGAAGTGGTTACCACTTCTACCAAAAAGAATTTGGAAATGCGTGTTGAAGCTGAAAACGGCGCTACCCTCGGTAAAACCATGTTGGCAAAACGCGCTAAAGAGCTGAACCTGGACGCTATTCATGACACCGTGCATGAGATGGCTCGAGACGAAGCTCGCCACGGCAAAGCATTCAAAGGCCTGCTGGACCGTTATTTTAAATAAATCGCGCTCAAAACGCCGCTGCTCGTCAGCGGCGTTTTTTATTTGTCGAACCAAACTGAAATCTTTTCTGAATTTTTATCGGTACCTCGCGCAAACTTTTCTGCTACGGATTGTAATACACTGTTCGCCGAAAAATCTTTTCATGGACGGCGCCGCGGCAAAATTCGCACGGCGTATTTTCAACGCTGCTTGCGCATTTTAAAAACGATGACTTTTCCCGTCACAGAAAGCACACATTTTTGTCTAATTTTATTGCATTTTTCGACCTCATATGGTATTTTAGTGATGTAGTATATCGTTTGCTCAACTGTATTGATGAATATGTAATATACGATGCGACGATATTTTCTGTCAGGTCCATCCGGCGGAACCGTAACAGCCGGAATTTATGAGGAGGTTTTACTAATGGCAAAAAAATCTGGCATTTGGGTACTCATGCTCGTAATGATGGTAACCATGCTGTTGGCCGGCTGCGGCGGCGAAGAGAAGAAAGCTGCCGCTCCTGCTGCTGACAACAGCAAAAAACTTATCATTTACACTTCTATGAAAGAATCCCTGATCAAGGGCATTGTCGACGGTTTTAAAAAGCAAAACCCCGGTATCGACGTTGATTATCAATCAGCAGGCGCAGGCAAGCTGATGGCTAAGATTGCCGCTGAACGTCAAAGCGGTCAAATCCTTGCTGACGTTATCTGGACCAGTGAAGTGCCCGATTTCTATAAAATGAGAAGCGAAGGCATTCTGGAAATTTACAAAAGCCCGGTACTCAGCGAAACCGTTAATCCTTTCAAGGACTATGACGGCTCTTTCCATGCCGCACGTTTGGGAACTCTCGGTATCATCATCAACACCGACAAAATCAAAGATGCTCCCGCTCAGTGGTCCGATATTTTGAAACCTGAGTTTAACGGCAAATTCGGCATTGCCAACCCGGCTCTCTCCGGCACCTCTTACATGAGCGTCGCTCTGCTGGAAAAACAATTCGGTTGGAAATTCTTTGAAGATGTTAAAGCCAACGGCGGCCGTATCGGCAAAGGTTCCGGTCAGGTCATCGACGATACCGCTTCCGGCGAATTGTCCGCCAGCCTTGCCGTAGATTACATCACCAACGACAAGATCAAAAAAGGCGCCCATCTCAAAATGTGCTATCCGCCTGAACTGTTGGTAGTTCCCAGCCCGGTAGCTATCTTCAAAGGAACGAAAAAACTTGACCCTGCCAAAAAATTTGTTGATTACCTGCTGAGCAAAGAAGCGCAGACGTTGGTTGCCGAACAGGGTACCATACCCGTGCGCGAAGACGTTAAGATGCCTGAAAAATTCATGCTGCCTTCACCTAAGGAAGCTCTGCAAAAGGCTATTCCTATCGATTACAACGAAGCAGTAAAAACAAAAGAAGAAACCATTAAAAAGTTCTCTGATATTATGCAAATCAAGAAATAACGGCATTTTCTTATTTTGTCGCACAACTTGATGAGTATGCTGAAAACGGCAGAGCAGGAGTACCTGTTCTGCCGTTTTTTACAGCAAGTCTTTTTGTAATTATTATCTTTTATTTCAATCTATTCTTTTGAAAGTCCTTCTGATATAATGTTACACGGAACACTTCTTTGACCCAGCAAATTTTTCCGGGAGGTATTTATGGAAAATATTATTACAGTTGAAGGTGTGTCGAAAGCCTACGGCTCGCACCAAGTCCATAATAATTTGGATCTGAATATCCAAAAGGGCGAATGTTTCACGCTTCTCGGCCCGTCCGGTTGCGGCAAAACAGTGCTTATCAGATTTATAGCCGGCCATGAGCTGCCGGATTCCGGTAAAATCTGTATCGATAACACGGTAGTTACCGACAGTGCATCCGGCGAATATATCCCGCCGGAACGCCGCGGTCTGGGCATAGTTTTTCAGGATTATGCCGTCTGGCCCCACATGACCGTTTACGAAAATATCGCTTATCCTTTGAAAATGGAAAAGCGTCCCGCAGAAGAGATCGACAAACTTGTTCTGCGCATGATTGAGATCGTCGGTATGAAAGGACTGGAGAAACGTCTGCCCTCCGAGCTTTCCGGCGGCCAACAGCAGCGCGTGGCTTTAGCAAGAGCCTTGGTTGCCGACCCCTCCGTGATGCTGCTCGACGAACCCTTGTCCAATCTTGATGCCAATTTGCGTGAAGAAATGCGCTTTGAAATCAAATCGCTCCAGCGCAGATTCGGCATTACGGTACTTTATGTAACCCACGACCAGGAGGTTGCTCTGGCCATTTCCGATCGTATAGCCATCATGGACGATAAAGGCAATATTCGCCAGATCGGCACTCCCTACGAAATTTTCGAAAAGCCTGCCGACCTCTTCATTTTTAAATTTATGGGCATCGCCAACTTCCTCAGAGTGAAAGACCAAAACGGTGTCTTTACCGTGGGTAACGGTTCCCAACCCATCCCATGGCAAGCCCCTGTCGGCACTGCATCCTCCTGGGTGGCAGGATTCCGCCCCTCGGACGTCACTATCGGCAGAAAAGCCGATGGTTTGAAGGGAATCATCAAGCGCGCCAACTTCCTCGGCTCCACCATGGATTATCAGATAGAAGTGGACGGAGAAATGCTGCGCACGGAAATAGAAACCCACGAAGCCATCAACAATGATTTGATGTTCAAAGAAGGAGAAGAATGTTACATCTCCTTCCTCAATTTGCACTGGTTCGATGCACAACAGCTGAAGGAGGCGGAAGAAGCATGAGCAAAAGCACCATAAAAAAGGACAGCGGCTTTGGCGTAGCTCAGCTGATTCTCTTCATTTCCATCGCCATTCTCGTAATTTTTGTTGCATGGCCCGTGCTGCTGATTCTTTTCAACTCCTTCTTTATCGAAGGCTCCTTTAACAGCCGTGATTTTTACAACGTTCTGACAGAACCGGAAACATTCCAGGCTCTGAAAAACAGTCTGTTTATAGCCGGTATGACTACCGTCGGCAGCACCATCGTAGGAACATTTTTCGCCTGGCTCGTTACGCGCACGGATCTTCCCTACAAATCCTTTATGAAAAGCATGTTCCTCGTTCCCTTCATGCTGCCCTCGTTCATCGGAGCTTTGGCGTGGAAGATGCTGCTTTCTCCCAACTCCGGCATGATCAATAAATTCTGGATGGAAACCATGGGTTTTTCTTCGCCGCTTTTCGATATCTACGGCTATGTAGGCATCAGCGCCGTAGAAGTTATGTATCTGTTCCCCTTCGTATTCATACAGGTTTGCGGAGCCTTGGAACGCATGGATCCCACCTTGGAAGAATCCGCCCGTATTTCCGGCGCGGGACTTTTTACCATAACCAGAAAAATAACCATTCCCCTGGTCCTGCCCTCCATAATGTCCGGAGCGCTGCTGATTATGCTCTACTCCATGGCGCACTTCGGCACTGTAGCTGTTTTGGGCATTGAACAGGGAATTTACAATATTCCTACACTGATTTACGAAAAAATTCACCAGAGCGGCGGCAGTTTTGCCTCCATCAGAACCGGCACCGTTTTGGCCACCGTGCTGATTGCTTCCGCAGCAGCCATCATTTGGCTCCAGCAAAAAATTCTCAGCCGCGGGCACTACCAGATCATCGGCGGCAAAAGCTTCCGCCCCATGGAACTGAAACTGCGCGGACTGCGTTATCCGCTGCTCTTTTTCTGTCTGGCTTATATAGCCTTCACTATTTTACTGCCCACGGCAGTCATTTTCCTTGTCGGCTCGGTCAAAACCTACGGTCTCCCTCTGACGCCGGAAAATCTTTCCCTGGATAACTACAGATACATCCTGTTTGAATACGACGTGACTAAGGACGCCATCTTCAACAGCTTGAGCCTCGGCCTTGCGGCGGCGCTCATAACCATGTTTGCCGGTGTGATGATTTCCTACGTTATCGTAAAAATGAAAGTCCGCGGCAAGGGTCTTCTGGAATTTTTGGGAATGCTGCCCTTCTCCGTACCCGGCTCCGTTATCGCTCTCGGCGTTATCCTTGCCTGGAGCGGCGCTTACGGCGTAAATCTTTACAATACGGTCTGGATAATTTTGGTAGCGTACATCGCCCGTTATATGGCCTTCTCCCTTAAAGCCAATTCGGCGGCATTGGAGCAGGTACATGATTCACTGATGGAAGCTTCCCGCTCCTGCGGCGCATCCATGTTCCAATCTCTTAAAGATATCGTCATCCCGCTGGTACGTCCCGGCATGGTTTCGGCATTCTTCCTGATTTTCCTGCCGGCTCTCCGCGAGCTGACCGTTTCCATCATGCTCTACTCCCCCACTACCAGAACCATCGGTGTAGCTATCTACACTCTGAACGAAGACGGAGAAACGGTTATGTCCACTGCTTTGGCAGGCGTAGCACTGATTCTGATCGTCTTAGGCGAGCTCTTTATTAAACGTCTGACCAAGAAAGTAGGTGAATAATCGTCATGTCTTATGTACGCTTGATTAACGTAACAAAAAAATTTGGCGATGTTACCGCCGTTGACAGTTTGAACATCGCGATTGATAAAGGTGAGTGTTTCTCCATGCTCGGCCCTTCCGGCTGCGGCAAAACAACTACGTTGCGCATGGTGGCGGGATTCGAAGATCTCAGCGACGGCGAAATCTGGGTCGGCGATAAACTGATGAGCAGTCCCAAAAAGGGACTTTATGTGCCGCCGGAGAACCGCAATTTCGGCATGGTGTTCCAAGCCTTTGCCGTCTGGCCGCACATGAACGTTTATGAAAACATCGCCTTCCCCCTTGAGCTGCGCAAGCTTCCCAAGCCGGAAATCGAACAACGCACCAAGGACGCGCTCACGGCGACCAACCTTTTAAAATATGCCGACATCAGTCCCGCCGATCTTTCCGGCGGCGGCAAGCAGAGAGTAGCTTTAGCCCGCGCTTTAGCTATTAACCCCGACGTAATGCTTCTGGACGAACCTCTCTCCAGCTTGGATCCCCATCTGCGCGAGGAAATGCGTTTTGAAATCAAAGACTTGCAGAGAAAATACGGGTTCTCCATCATCTACGTCACCCATGACCAGTCGGAGGCCATGGCGCTTTCCGACCGCATCATGGTTATGAAGTCCGGCGTTATGCAGCAGATAGATTCTCCGCTGGACGTCTACAATAATCCCAAAAACAAATTTGTCTTCAGCTTTATCGGCGTATCCAGCTTTACAGACTGTCATTGGGTGGACGGCAAAGCCTACGTCACGGGCGACAACAAACCGTTGCCCGAAAGCCTTGTCATTCCCGAAAGACTGAGAAAAGAAGCGGTGTTCGATTTGGCAAGCCGTCCCACGGAAATCAAATTCACCGCCGCAAGCGATCCCGACGGCGTGCAGGGCACAGTTCTCCGCAAGGCTTACTTGGGAGAGATCGTAGACTACCTCGTCAAAGTCGGCAATCAGGAAATCCGCGTACAGATAGGCCGCCGCGATTCCGGTCCGGAAGCGGAAGAAACCTGCTGGTTGAAATTTATGCGCCCCTTCTGGTACAAGGAAAACGAATAAAATCTTTATAGCAGATAAATCTGCTTACAATGACAAAGTTCCCTCCGCCTAAGCGGAGGGATACGAATTTTCGCAAATTACCTTTCCTTTCTGCAATATAGTCTGAACAGCTTTATTGTATACGGAAAGGTAATTTTTTGTATAACGACAGTCGCGCGCCCGCATATCGTGCGATTTATATTTCGTGCGTGTTCATTTCTCTGCTGAGAAACCGGCTTACGAACTTAACCTGATCTATCCGACCTACAAGAAAAATCCGCTTCCCGGAAAAATTTCCGAGAAGCGGATTTTTCTTTACCATATTACTTATGTTGATTTGCAAAAATACCGTCCCGCTAAAACCACCTGCCGCGTATTTTGCCGAACGGCAAAACAGACTGATATTTGTCCATTACGGCGAATATGAACCGAGTTATTCAGACTTCGAGCTACAGTGCGGGTAAATATGCCATATTCGCTGCCCGAAGCATAAAACCCGCGTCCCCTCGTTTAATACATCACTTAGTATTACGTTCCAGGCGATAGCCTATGCCTCGGACAGTTTTTATCATCTCACCGCAAGTTCCCAGCTTGGAACGAAGGCTGCTGATATGCATATCTACGGTTCTGCTTTCGCCGACATAATCAGGTCCCCAAATTCTATTCAACAAGCGTTCCCTTTCAATGACTTTTTCGCTGTTTAAGAGCAACAGCTGCAGAATATCAAATTCTTTTTTCGTCAATTCCACTTCCGCGCCTTCTACGGTTACAATATAATTTGCCGTATCCATTGCGATGCCGTCCAAACAGATAACTTCCCGCATTGTTTCTTTGGACACGCTGCGCCTTAAAACCGCCTTTACACGAGAAATCATTTCCAGCATGCCGAAAGGCTTGGCGAGATAATCATCCGCCCCCAGATCCAATCCCACCACTTTATCGTATTCAGTACCCTTGGCAGTGGTCATGATCACGGGAATACCGCCTAAACATGCATTTTCTCTAATTTTTTTTAAAATAGAGATACCGTCTTCTCCTGGAAGCATTATATCGAGCAATATAAGCTCAGGAGTTTCTCCCGCTATCGCTTCCCAAAACATTTTTGCGGAACCGAAGCCTCTGCCGGAGAAACCTGCCGCCTTGAGAGCATAAAGTTCAAGCTCTCTGATACTTTCATCATCTTAAACACAGTAAATCATTTTTGCCCTCAATCTTACGAAAAACTTACCGTTATCATGGTTCCTTCCCCCACAATACTGTCAACCTCTACCTTGGCGTTATGCAGCTTAGCGGCATGCTTGACAATTGACAGGCCTAAACCTGTACCGCCTACCGCCTTGGAATGACTTTTATCTACACGATAAAATCTTTCAAAAATCCTTTGTCGGTCCTTTTCAGGAATACCGATACCGCTGTCACGCACGGAAATCTGAGGATGATTATTGACAGATTCAACGTGAATGATGACATTTCCTTGCGGACGATTATATTTTATGGCATTTTCACAGATATTATACACCATACTGTGTAAAAGCTGGGGTATTCCATCCATGACTACATTATCCCCGATAAGTTCCAGAGTAACTTTATTTTCCTTGGCAAAAGCCTCCAGTTCATTCTTTATTCCTTCCGCAAGCTGATACAAATTTACCTTCATGCGATTCATATTTTCCTGTCCTTCATCCAGTCTGGACAAACTGATAATATCCTGCACCAAACGTGTCATCCGCTGTGCTTCATCATAAATTTTTCCTGCAAAAGCAGGTACGTCCCGTTCTGACGCCATACCGTTTTTTATCAGTTCCGCATAGCCGGAAATAGAATGTATAGGTGTCTTTAGTTCATGCGAAACATTGGCGGTAAATTCCCTTCTCATAGTTTCCGTAGCTTCCAGATTAGCTTTTCGGGTTTCCCTGGCAGCCAACAGAGCAGCTAAAACGATTACCGAAAACAGTGCCGCTCCTATAGGAACTGCCATATCCAACATCAGAGAAAACACTGTGTTCTGCGGAACGCTTAATCTCACTACGCTGCCATCGTTAAGCAATTTTGCGGAATACAGCATTTTTTTCAGCATAGTTGAAGAATAACGCTGGCTCTCGCCGTACCCGGAGGCAAACGCTTCCTGAACCTCCCGGCGCTCCAAATGATTCTCCATTTCAGCCTTATTTTCCCTGCTGTCATAAAGAACAACCCCGTCCGGCGAAATCCAGGTCACCCTATAGTTGCCCAATTCCAAATTCTTAAAATAAGCGTCTTTTGCGTATTCTACACCTTGAGCGATCATGAACATTTGAATTTTAAGCTGAGTTTTTTGATTGTCTGCAAAATAACCGTATATCTTTCCCATGATAAAACTCATTGTCAGTACAAATATCAAAACAGAGGCAAAAACAATAATAAACTGCCTTTTCATACCGGAAATCCTTTCTGTAAAAATAGCGGTAAGCCGCTCATAACCTACCGCTTAACCATATTATAGTTCATGAAGTTCCAATTTCAAAGAACATCTTTCAGCCAAAATTTCCGGAAACATATTCCTTGGTCGTTTCTTTGACCGGAGATAAAAAGATTTGTTCTGTAGCCCCGAACTCCACAAGATTGCCCATATAAAAAAGAGCGCACTTATCCGATATTCTTTGAGCCTGCTGCATGTTATGGGTCACCATTACAACGGTATACTCCCGCTTAAGCTTACTTATCAGCCGTTCTACCTTCTGCGTTGAAACAGGATCAAGCGCGGAAGTCGATTCGTCCATCAATATGATATCCGGTTCGACCGCTAAAGCTCTTGCAATGCACAAACGCTGCTGCTGACCTCCGGACAAGCTTAGGGCGGAAACTTTCAGTCTGTCCTTCACCTCATCCCATATAGCCACATCCTTAAGAGATTTTTCAACTACAGCATCCAGCTTCACCTTTGAAGTAATGCCGTGAACTCTGGGTCCATATGCAATGTTATCATATATGCTCATAGGAAAAGGATTGGGTTTTTGAAAAACCATACCGATGCGCTTCCTAAGCCAGGTAACGTCAATTTGCGGCGCGTAGATATTCCCGTCATCGTAAATTACATCTCCCGTTACATGAACACCCTCCACCAAATCATTCATACGATTTAAAGTTTTTAAGAATGTGGATTTGCCGCAGCCGGAAGGTCCGATTATTGCTGTAACCTGGTTTCTGGGAATATCAACGGAGATATTTTTTAAAGCCTGATGTTTGCCGTACCACAAATTCAAATCTTGTATTTCAATGATTGCTTTCATTATCTTTTCCCTTTTTAAAATTTATTATTCCTGCATCTTGTTGTCAGATTAACCAGCAAATTCAAGATCAGCGTCACTGCCATAAGGACGGCTGCAATTGCGAAAGCAATTTCTGTTTCTCCCCGTTCACCGGCGTAAACATATAGAGCTACTGTCAACGTTGCCGAAGAAGATTGCAAGGCTGTCATAAAATCATTTAAAACAAGTCCGAAGCCGGCCGTAAACAGCAATGCTGCCGACTCACCGACAATACGTCCGATTGCGAGTATGCAGCCGGCTGTTATACCGTTAACTGCATTCGGCAAAACTACTGTACGTATCATGTGCCACTTCCCTGCGCCTAAAGCCGCGGCTCCTTCTCTATAGGAGGCGGGTACGGTCTTTAAGCTTTCCTGAGCAGTACGAATAATAAGCGGCAAAATCATCATCACCAGCGTCAATCCGCCTGCCAAAACACCCTGTTTTAGTCCCATAAGCTCTGTAAACAGAACCATGCCTGCCAAGCCGAAGATAATCGAAGGAATACCGGTCAATACTTCGGTAGCAAATTCGATTACGCCGACTATTCTTTTATTGGACGCATATTCGGTGAGATAAACGGCGGCGCCTATCCCCAGGGGAAGCACTATAACCATGGCAACGGCAATAATGTATAAAGTATTGAGCAGATTGGGAAAAATTCCTATATTCTTATTAATATAACTGCTTTGGGTCGTAAGCATTTCCACGGATATCAAAGGCAGTCCCTTATAAAATATATAACCTATGATACCGGTTACTAAAATGCAGGTAACTGCCGAACAGCTCCACAATAAAAACCTGGCTCCTTCGTTATATAATTTTCTTGAGGAAACTTTATTCATCGCCCTCAACGTACCCGCTATCACCACAGAATACATTATTAAATCCTCTTTCCTTTAATGTAGACGTTTAAGAAAACATTGATCATCATAATGAACAGGAACAGCACCAATCCCACAGAAAACAAAGCTTGATGATGCAAAGATCCTGCGGCGGCGTAGGACATTTCAGAAGCGACAGCAGTTGTCATAAATCTCACGGAATCCAGCAGCCCCGGCATATTCGCCACATTGCCTGAGACCATGATGATTGCCATCGCTTCACCGACAGCGCGCCCTACGCCTAAAATCACCGCTGCGGCAATACCGCTTTTAGCTGCCGGTACGCTTACTTTGAAAAAAGTTTCTATATCCGTAGCGCCTAAAGCTAAAGAGGCCATTTCATATTCCTTGGGAACAGCTCTGAGGGCTGCTTCGGACACACTGATGATGGAGGGCAGAATCATGATGGTCAAAACCGCAATTGCCGCTAAAAGTGTGGCTCCGGAAGCTAAATTAAAAAAATTTTGTATGGCCGGTACCAGAATAATCATCCCTACCAAACCATAGACTACCGACGGAATACCGGCTAAAAGCTCCACGGCAGTGTGAATCGCTTCAGCTATACCGGACGGAGCAACTTTGGCTAAAAATACAGCTGTCATCAAACCGACAGGAACACCCAGGATTACCGCTCCGGCAGTACCGTAAATACTTGTCAACAGAAAAGGCAGGATGCCGAAGGAAGGTTCTTTGACAGACGCCGTCGGTTGCCATACTGTACCGAACAGAAAGTCCCATATCCCTATTTTTATAATTGCCGGCATGCCTGCTATGATAAGCTGTACGGACAGGCAAAGGACCAAGCCCACTGCCACGATTCCGCACAGCATGAAAATTCCGTTTACCGCCGTTTCAAAAGCTTCACGCTTTTTACTTAAAGCTTTCATCATTACAATCCTTATTTAGCAGTCGGAACTGCACCTGCTTTCAGAATTAGCGGAGCCGCTTCCTTAGATGTCATGAAGGTATAGAACTTATTTGCGCATTCGCTGAGCTTGGTACCCTTTTTCGTTACTAAATTAAGAGGACGCTGAATCACATAACTGCCGTCAGCTATATTTTTTTCATTACATGCCACACCGTTAATCTTGAGTACTTTAATCCCTTTTCTGTTTTCTACGGACGCAAAGGAAGCATACCCTATAGCCGCCTTATTATTCTTTACAGCTTCAATAACTGCACCGGTGGATGTCAGTTCTTGCGCCAGCTTACATTTATCCTTGGTTTTCGTAATGGATTCAAAACCGTCACGTGTGCCGGAGCCTGCCTCGCGGCCGATAGCGGCGACCGTACCGGATTCTCCGGTTATCTTTGCCCAATCCTTGATACTGCCGTTAAACAAAGCTTTGATGTTCTCCAGCGTCATGTCATCAACCGGGCACTTTTCGTTAACAATAATTGCAATGCCGTCAAGCGCAATAGTGGTTTCCTCAAGTCCGCTCGCCTTTTCCGCATCTTTTAAGGACCGTGACGCCAAGCCTATATCGCAGGAGCCTTTGCTTACAGCCGCAATGCCGGTTCCGGAACCGGTAGCATCATAAGAAATCTTGATTCCCTTATTATCCTGCATGAACTTTTCCGAAAGAATGCCGATTACGCTTTCCATAGATGTGGAACCGTTTACAGCAATGCTTCCTTTGACATTGTCAGCCTTCTCACCGGAAGTTCCGCCATTGCAGCCTGCAAAGGCAAATACAGTTAAAGCTGCCATAGTTACGATACACATTAATCTTTTCATCTTCTTGTACTCCTCCTGAATTTTGAATAACTATCATTCATTATTTCCCACTAAGATCAGCATACACCGCCAATGTAAAATCCATTATCATGTTATTGTAAAGAAAACGTAAAAATTACACTTTTGAGGAACAGTATATGCTCCGTTATCGTGTTGCACAAATTTTTCCGCGCTCTTTGAAGAAAAAGCAAAAAGCTGCGCGACTGAAATCACACAGCTTTTTATGTTCCGATTTTTTTTAATTTGTACCTCCAACAGCCACAGTTCATGGAACCGTTGAAGAATATCACATATTTTATGAGTATCTTTAATTAGTCTGCGGTTTTTTATTTACCATTTCCGCCCAGAGCTTAAATTTATCCACGACGGCAGCGGCATACGCACCGGCGCTTCTTCCGTCCGTGTCCTGCCGATAAATAGTATGCACCTGTATATCATCGTAGTAAATATGAGCGTACGCGCCGTTATCATACACCACAAAGCGATACGGCTCTATCTCACCCTGCCTGCGTACCTGCCACAAGGCTCCGGCAAGCAGATAGGCTCTGTATTCGGCTTTGGTGCTGCCTATGTCTTGCGTGACGGAAAAACTCCAGTCATCTTCGCTGACTATGGCATGCTTATCAGCAGTAACGCTCATCGTGGGCTTAATATTGTAAGGAGCAAGCTGTTTCAGCACACGCCTGATCCTTTCCTCCGGTTCGGGATGACTGCTGAACAAGCCGTAATTCGGAGCGCCCTCCTGAGCCGCCAAATCTTCCAGCTTAAAGGCCGCTATAAGCATACTGTAAGGATTAAATCCAGCCTCAATCGTATTGCGCACGCTCTCCTTGTCTGCGCCGCGTTCATCAGTGCGGCTGTATCCGGCAAGCAGTGCCTGCTGCAACATCTGCGCCAGCCCCCATCCCATGCCTTTGGTAGCGGCTATCATCAGAATTGTCGTCCACAGCTGCTTCTCCATGGCGTGTACCGTGTGTTTTTTGGCAACATGCCCTATTTCATGACCCAATACACCTGCCAGTTCAGCATCGCTGCTCATATAATCAAGAAGACCGCGATAAACGTAGATAAATCCTCCCGGACACGCCAAAGCATTGACTTCGTCATTATTCAACACTTTAAAACTGTATTCTATGTCCGTGCGTCCCGAAACTTTCGCTAACCGCTGCCCGATTTTATCCAGACGTTCCTGAATGAGGGGATCCTGTACCACTCCGTAACGCGCTTCCAACTCCTGTCCGTAGGAGCGTCCCATTTCTATTTCCTGTTCCCTGCTGATCAAACCTGCTTCTGCTGCCGGCACACCTGCTGTCAAACCGCAGAGCAGACACAGGCACATTAAAATTTTTACCGCTAAACTTCGCATAGTCTCCCCCTTAATTTTTCTCTGCGTAAGCGCGCCGTTTCCTCTTCACGACAGCCGCCGCGAAAGTTCGGTCACTTTTTATATCGTCCCATAATTTCACGTTTTTCAATCTTTCATATAACCGATAACTTCATTATACCCCAAAGATTCTCCTGAAGCAAAAATCACCCCCTGTTATCCGCTGTACATTCTCTTTGATAAAAGGAAAGCAAATTACTTCTCTGTATTTTTGCTATGAATATGATATAATATACCAGTAAATATCTTAATGCAAGCGTACATAAGAACATATATGCTGAATCATCAAGGAGAAAGATTTCATGCAAATACGCAAACTTACTTCCGCCGCGTTGCTCGTCGCCATCGGCACACTGAGCGCGCACCTTGTATATATTCCGGTCGGAGTATCAAAATGCTTTCCTGTACAGCACGCCATCAACATCATGAGCGCCGTGCTTTTAGGTCCGGATTATGCCGTAGCGACAGCCTTTGTGATTTCCTGTCTGCGAAATCTTTTAGGCACCGGCAGCCTGCTCGCCTTTCCCGGCAGCATGATAGGCGCTTTCCTCGCCGGCTTGCTTTACCGTCACTTTAAACATCTCGGAGCGGCGGCAGTCGGAGAGGTGTTCGGCACCGGTATTCTGGGAGCGTTATGCGCCTGGTTCGTGGCAGCCAATTTTCTCGGCAGCAAAGCGGCAGCATGGTTTTTCGTGCCGCCATTTCTCATCAGCACCGCCGGCGGCACTCTTATCGCCTGCGTTCTTTTGAAAAGCGGCGCTTTTTATTCGCTGCTTACCGGGAAAGACGGCAAGTGACATGTTCACCGACTTCGGCACTTTTGTCAATACAGCGCTCTACGTTATAAGCGGGCTTTGCTTCGGCTGTTTCGCTTCCCGATACAGCGTCCTGGCAACAAAAAAACTTCTTGCCGTCTTTAAGGAAAGAGGAACTTTTTATCTGCCCGGTATATTTCTGCAAATTGTTTTTTTGTTGACGGCGTTCTTCATTTTTCCGCTCTGGTTCAGCACCAGGACTCAAGCGGGGAGCTTCGTCTATTACGCAGCGCTTATTTATTTTTACCGTCAAGGTTATTTTCAATACATTAAAGGAAAAGAGGAATAATAATGCCTGAAAAACATAATCACCAACTGCTTCCCACAGGAAAAAGAGGAGAAAAATATATCCAACCCATCGCAGATATTTTTAAAGTTTTGGGTGATCCCACCAGGATAAAAATTCTCTCCCTTCTGGCGCAAAGCGAACTGTGCGTCACCTGTATCGCCGAAGCTTTGAACATGACCCACTCGGCGATTTCTCACCAGCTGCGCCTGCTGCGCAACGCCAATCTGGTAAAATTTACCAAAGACGGCAAGGAAGTCATCTACTCCCTGGATGATACCCATGTGCTTATGCTTTTGGAACAGGCTTTAGATCACGTAAAGCATAAATTAAGATAACAAGGTAAAAATACCGGACTGTTTTCTTCGCGGAAAGCAGTCTTTTTTCACAAGCTGCCTGAAGAATTTTAAAGCAGCAATATTAAACCTGAAGAATAACATATGATAAATTTTCAGGCAGATATTCTGAAGTATTACCGTAAAAAATTAAGAGGATTGCAGCGAAAGGGGGCAAAATTCCTTTCATTGCAATCCTCTTTTTATTTTGCCGATGACCACTGTTTAATAATCTCCGCCTTGTATTTGGAAGTCCAACTTAAATCGTCCACCGGCACGCTGACGTTACCTATGAGTTCACGACGCCCGTCGTTATACGGATATTTTTTGACGTGCCACATATAAGTGTAGCCGTTCCGTTGCAGCAAAAGCTCACCGGCATCGCTCATCAGATATTCGAGAAAATCCTGTGCCTGCTTTAAATGCGCCGCCCCGTCCATGACCGCCGCGCCGGACAAGATATTCTTGTTGCTGTCCTTGATCAAAGTTGCGAACAAATGCTTGTGCTGTTGTTCCATCTGCAAAGCGTATCCCAACGGTATGACGGTCACAGTCTTCTCTCCGCGGTAAACCGCATCGACCGCCTCGCTTACAGTTTTAACATACTGCGGTCTTTGCGCGTTAAAGCTTGCCGCATACGCCAAGGCCGCTTCCTTGCCGCGCAGCTGCCACAGAGATGTTATCATGCCATATCCTGCTCCACCGTTGGCAAAATCCGGAATTATCAACTGATCCCTGAGCTGCGGCGCCAATAATTCTTCCATCGTCTCCGGCGAATACAACCCGAATTCGCGCAGCTTATTCTTATTACTTAAAAAAGCGATATATGTAAGGTAAAGACTTGTCCATTCTCCCCTCTTGCTGCGCAACTCCGCCGGAACCTTGTAGGCTTCTCTCGTCAGATACGGCTGCAGCAAATTGCGGCTGCCGGCCATATAGTATTCCTCGGCGCTGCCGCCCAGCCAGCAGTCAAATTTATTGTCCTCCAAAAATTGTATCCTCTCTTCAAACGTTCCTGCCGGCAAATATTGTATTTTAACTTTGACGCCGGAATGTTTTTCATATCCGGCTACTAAAATCCGCGTTATATCTTCACCGAAGCTACTGCAGAGCTTAAGCTCCAGAACGGGATTTTCCCGCTCACGCAAGCATCCCGTCAGTAAAAGCAGCGTCAAAGTACAAACTGCAAAAAAAGATATTAACTTGCTGTGCATACACGCCGCCACCTTTCTGTACTCGCATTATAACATATTATATTTTTTTCGCCAAACATCGAAGTCCGAACAAAAATGCCGCCGGAAGGTATTTTCTCCGGCGGCATGCACAAATACTGCTTAAGCTCTTATGCTGTTAATTTCTTTCAAAGACCATTACCTTGTCAAAATCAAGGTATACTTTCTCTCCGTCGGCAATAGCATCAAGGTCTGCGCCCTTGACGATAACGCGCACCATAGTATCGCCAACCTGCACCCTGTAGTCCACAGCATCGCCCAGATAGAATTTGTGAGCCAGAACTCCTTCTACCAACCCGCCCGCTTTGGAGATGGTGATATTTTCCGGACGCACGGCGATTGTCGCCGCGCCCTGCACATTGCCGGGATTGGGGAAGGAAACGCCGCTGTTCTTAACAAAAACTCTGTCACCTTTGACTTCTCCGTCAATAAAATTAACCAAGCCGATAAAGTCGGCTACCATTTTATTGGCGGGATTAGTGTATATTTCGTGGGGAGCGCCGATCTGCTGCACCACGCCCATACTCATAACGACAACTCTGTCGCTCATGGCCATGGCCTCTCCCTGGTCATGCGTCACATAAACTACGGTGATGCCTGTCTTCTTTTGAATAGAAAGAATTTCAAACCTCATGCTTTCACGCAGCTTGGCGTCCAAATTGGAAAGCGGTTCATCCAAAAGCAGCAGTCCCGGCTGAGCTACCAAAGCCCGCGCCAAAGCTACACGCTGCTGCTGTCCGCCGGAAAGCTGGTTGGGATAGCGATGACCGTATTCGCCTAAATGAACCAGCTCCAACATTTCCTGGACTCTCTTATCCCTCTCCTCCTGAGGAACTTTTTTTATTTTCAAAGGATAAGCGACATTCTCAGCCACAGTCATGTGCGGCCACACGGCGTAGGATTGGAAGACCATGCCGATGTCGCGTTTTTCCGGCGGAGCAAAGGAGCCTTTAATGGAGGAGCTTACGCAATGCTCGCCGATATAAATTTCTCCTTCCGTCGCTCTTTCAAAACCGGCTATCATTCTCAAAGTTGTCGTCTTGCCGCAGCCGGAAGGACCCAAAATCGAAACAAACTCTCCGTCCTTAACGACCAGATTAAAATCGTTAACTGCCGTCACCGCGCCGAAACGCTTAAAAACGTTCTCAATTCTTACTTCGGACATTTATTACACTCCTTTATTATATGCCAACATTACCTTTGGACACTTTATTCAAAATCAGATTGCCGATTAAAACAATTGCCAAAATTATTACGGAAAGCACCGATGCGTTCTGCGTATCAGCGTAAGTTTGCAATTCGTACAGCAAAACGCCGATAGTCTTGGTGTCGCTGCCGTAAAGCAGCAGGGACATGGTAAGTTCGTAAAAAGACGGCATAAAAATCAGGAACCAGCCGGCGATAATGGAAGGCGCTATCAAAGGCATGATGATATCCTTACAGCAGCGCAACCAATCGGCGCCGGAATTAAGCGCAGCTTCCTCCAGGGACGAATGCACCTGGCTCAAAGAAGCCGCTATGGTACGCACCGACATGGTCATATACTTTACAAGGTAGCTGACCACGATAATCCAAACAGTTGAATAAAGATTAAGTCCGTAATTGCCGCTGAAAGCGATGATTAAAGCCAGAGCGATAACTATGCTCGGCGTACTGCCGCCGATAACTACCAAAAGATCCGGTATGGAGCGGCCTTTAACATTTGTTTTTACCGCCAAATAAGCGACAAACAGGGAGAGCAACGTGCCTATGCAGGCTGCTATCACGGCGTATAGAACGGAGTTCCAAATGCTTTCCATGTACTGAGAACTTGTTATAACGGGAAGCCAGGCATCAAAGCCCAGGTTGTCCGGTGCAATCGGTTTGGACATGGTTTTTATCAATGATGTAAGCACAATGGAGCCTAAAGGAATGACAATGGATATCATGCTGTACAGACCGACAGCGCAGAAAGCAGGCCATTTCCATTTGCCAAGCTCCACAATGTTGGGTCGAGTACTTTTGCCGCTGATCGTTGTATAATCCTTCTTGCCCATCATCCAGGTCATGCCGAAAAGCAGAAAGTTCGCCAGGAACATCAGGGATGCTGCCAGCGCCGTGGCATCACGCACACCGTTGGCGTCACCCATGTAAATATATGTGACGATACGCGTAGTCATTACTTCAATATTACCGGGCATGCCTACGATAGCGGGAATGCCGAAGCAGCTGCCTGCGGCAATGAACACCAGCAGACCTCCCGCCAATATGCTCGGCATCATCAAAGGCAGAGTCACGTCAAAAACCGTACGCAGAGGTGATGCTCCCGATACACGCGCAGCCTCTTCCAGAGTAGGGTCCATTTTTTCCATCGCTCTGGAAATAGTAATAAAGGCAAAGGGCGAATAGAACAAGGTCAATACCCAGCCTAAGCCGGCAAAAGTGTAGATATCGAAAGGAGCCGTTTCCAAACCGAACAGCCATTTAAAAATCATGTTCAAATAACCTACACTGGGGTTAAGAAGTTGCACCCAAGCAATAGCGCCCACATAAGGCGGTATCATATAGCTGGAAACAAGCATCGTGCGATAGGTTTTCTTGCCGGGCATATCGGTGCGCCCGATGAGCCACGCCAGGGGGAACGTAATAATAACGCTTATTATCATAACGGACAGGGACAACTGTATAGTATTCGTCAGGGCGCGCCAATTTACGCTCTGACTGTACACGTTCCGATAATTTTCAAAATTAATGGCTCCATCTAGCATCATGCTGTCGTACAGAAGAATTCCCATAGGAAAAATCACAAAGTACAACAAAAGCAGCACTGAGATGGATATGACTATAAATTTACTGTTAATTCGCGACATCAATGAATATTTTCTCCTTTCCCTCGTCTCCGAAGGGACATTTTGCGGGATATACAGGACGCAAAACAGGGAGCGCCGGAGCGTCCCCCTGTCTGCAGTCCCTATTTATACCGATAGGGGCTTATTTCTCCATAACTCTCTTACGGAACTCTTCTTTGATCTTAGCGTTGTTGTCGGCGAGTTTCTGCCAGTCAACAGGCATCTTGGACTCGGTGATTTCCTTGGTGGAAGCTGCTCCTACAGGCGCCTTCACGTCACCGCGAACGGAGTGCATATAGCCTTCAACAACAGCTTTCTGACCTTCCTGAGAAAGCCACCAGTCAACCAAAGCCTTAGCTCCTTCCGGATTCTTCGTTGCTTTGAAGATAGCTATCGGAGAAGGAACCTGAATCGTTCCGTCAGCAGGATAAGAAACTGCCAGCGGTTCTTTCTTTTTATCCTTTAACTTGAGAATATTTTCTTCCAAAATCATAACGGCAGCGTATTCGCCAGTCAAAAGTTTATTCTGGATAGCGGAATTGCCTTCCTCTACGCGGATACCGTTCTCTCTCAGCTGATCGAAATATTCCCAGCCGTATTTATCCGCCAAAGCGCCTACAGCCACATAAGCCGTGCCGGAAAGCATCGGGTTGGGCATGGCGATTTTGCCTTTCCACTTAGGATCGGTCAAATCTTTCCACGTTTTCGGAGCTTCTTCGGGTTTCAGCTTGTTGGTGTTGTACGCGATGATCATATTGGAAACGCGCACACCGTGCCAGAAACCGTCTTTATCCTTGTCGTTGACCAGCTTGTCATATTCTTTTGATTTGTAGGGCAACAGCAGGTTGTCCTTCTGCAATTTCAGATAGTAGGAAGGATCAGCCACCATCAGGATGTCTGCGCCGATCTTGTCCGCTTTGATCTCACCGGTTATCTTGGTGATAACTTTTTCAGTGCCGCCCTGGAACCAATTCACTTTCATCTCGGGAAAAGCTTTGGCAACGTTCGGTTTGCACATATTGTCGATGATATCCGGGTAAATGGAAGTGTAAACCATCAGGTCGCCTTTGACCCCGGCAGCTTTTTTGTCTCCGCCGGCCTTATCGTCACCGCATCCGGCGGCAAGGACGGACATCGTGAGAATAGCGGCAGCGCCGAGTATCCATTTAGATTTCTTCATTGTGAAACACTCCTTTTCAACTGAATAACTTTTTAGAAAGACACACCCCTCATAGCTTCAATGATTATTTTTCTCTTTACCTGCCTTTTTTCCTGCTTACAGTTTACATATTCTTTTATATATTTTGATATTTTATGTTACCATTACGTTTATCTAAAAGACATTCCACCACTATTTTACATTCGGCGCGTTTTGTCCTTACGGGACTGCTTTAGTCCCTTTTACAGATGAAATTAAGTTCCCAACACGGCACATAAGGATGCTTCCGCAAATAGATCTTATATTCCGGCACAATTTCCCACAAAAAAAGCGGCAGTCGGAAAAGATCATTGTCGTAATGATAAGCTGCAAGCAAAAGTTTCGGAGTAAAACGACTGAGCGTTTGCGCCGCTCCCTGCAAAGCCTGTACTTCAACGCCTTCGACATCAAGCTTGATGTAAGTTATTTTCTCACCGCCGCTCATGTTATCCACCGAATCTACCTCCACCTCCCTGTCAGCTGTTCCTCTGAAGGTGGACTGCCTGCCGCCGCTGTCCGAAAACATGAGCGTACCTCGCTCGTGCCAAACTCCCTTTTGCAGCAAAACAATTTTTTCCGGCGGTAAAGCGGCGGCACTGCGGCACAATTTGGCAAAATTACGGCGATCAGGCTCTACGGCAATCGCACGCAGCCAGTGTCCGCCGGTCAGTTCCGAAAATTCTTTTAACGTATCGCCGTCATAAGCGCCCAGATCCATGTAGGATTCATCCTCATTCCAAGTGAGCAGCTCGCGCAGATCTGTTCTTCTGTCGGTGGCGCATCCGAAAAGATACTCCGGCTTGCCGCTTATTTTGTAATTGAGAGCCGCCGCGAAAACCCTGCGGGATTGCTCATCGCCCAGCCTGTCATAAACCAGCTGCAGCTCCGCGGCATATTTTTCAAGCCAAGCCGGACTTACTGTATCATCTTCCGCAAAAATCGGCAGATGGGGAACCAACACTTCATGTTCCTTCGCCAAAGCGGCAAACGTCTGCAAAACGTCCTCTTTCTCGCTGGCAAAGGCTACTACGATCAGAATATTTTTACCCAGTTCGGCAACTATCTCGGCGTAACGCGCCACCTTAAAGCCGCGGAAACTTTGCCCGCGCACAAAGTCATCGCTGGCAAAAATCCCCGCCACGGGCACCTTAAACTCTTGACACCGATCCAATATTTTCTCGGCGCCGTTTCCCATACCGTAAAGCACTATGGGCTTGTCGGCAGCTGCCAATCTTTCCCAAACAGTTTGAGTTTCCTTAATAAAATCCGGCATCTCTTTTCTCCCGCACATTCGCTGCATATCGTTATTGCAATTCTTACATTTATTATTATACTATAAGCTGCCTGATGACGGCGCACATTCTTTGTGTTATAATCTCTTTAGGATATTTTTGTTGCGGAGGTAGCCATGTCTTTACTTGAATCCGGAGAAAATTATTTGGAAACCATCCTAATCCTTACTAAACGTAACGGAAGCGTGCGTTCCATAGACATCGCGGCGGAGATGGATTTTACCAAGGCCAGCGTAAGCCGGGCCATGAGTATTTTAAAAAGAGAAAATTACATCATTATGGAGCCTGACGGCAATATCCTCCTCACGAAAGAGGGTTTGAAAAAGGCTCAGGACGTTTATGCCCGACACACTACGCTGGCTCGCTTCATCAGCGAAGTACTGGGTGTCGACAAGGAAATCGCGGAACGAGATGCCTGCCGCATCGAACACATCATCAGCGAAGAAACCTTTGCCGGAATTAAGAAGCTTATGAAATAATTTGCACTTCCGCGAAGTAAATAATTCGACCGCTCGAAAATTCGAGCGGTTTTTTATTTGCATAAAAGCGGTACCGTTTCACACCCTTCCGCCACAAAAATCGTCAAGCGTACCCTGTCGGCTTCCGCGCTCACGCGATGCCTGTCATGATTACGCATACTGTCATAACGGCAAATAAAATAACTAGCAACGATTTTTTCTTTACCATTTAAATCGACTCTTGCTGCAAAAAATTCCCCTGTATTTTAGTGCAATTTTCAGGAACTAAAATTGTCGCAAGAGATGTTGGCAGCGCTTTCAGCAACATTCTACGATATGGATTTTCCTTTTTTCTTTACTAATGGTAATAAATATTATTATAATTGACATCTTATATAATCATGCTATAATACTAGTATGAGTCCTATATCGGATGCGCTAAATAATCTATGTATTTTAAAGGGAGTGTAAATCTTATGAAAAAAATCGCCAGATTAGCAGTTCTTTCCTTGGCCTTTGTGGCTCTCTGCGGTCTTCCCGCTACAACTAACGCAGGTTATTCCTTAAGCGATGAAGTTAAAACGGCAACGCCGTCACTGTTGAACGCCACCCAAATCGGCTTGAAAGTTCATGAAACCGCCGAGCTGCAGCATTTAAAAAACAAAGATGCTCTTGTTGTAATGAGCTTCGGTACTACCTTTAAAGATACTCGTAAAAAAACCATCGATGCCACGGTGAAAGCCATCGAAGCTGCTCATCCCGGCGTTAAAGTTGTCACCACTTTTACATCTCACATTATCATCGACCGTATCAAAGCTAACGAGGGTATTGTTTACCCCACTCCGGAGGAAGCTTTGGCTCAACTGAAAAAAGATGGTTATACCCGCGTGGCGCTTACGTCTTTGGATATCATCCCCGGCATTGAGTACGCTTATAAGGATGCCGTCTACAATCTTCATAAGGGTGAATTCAAAAAGATGACTTTGGGCACTCCGCTCATGTACTGGCAAGGTCAGGAAGAACAGCCTGACGATATCACCGCCACCATGCAGGCTGTAAGCACCCAATTCCCGAAAATCGGCAAAAAAGATGCCGTTCTGCTGATGGCTCACGGCACTCCGCATCCGGCCAACGCATATTATGCAGTAATGCAGGATCGTCTGGAAGAAATGGGAGCAGACAACGTACTGATTTTCTCCGTTGAAGGCTGGCCTCATTTGGAAACTGTTATGCCCAAGCTCAAAGCTAAAGGCATCAAGAATGTAACGCTCATGCCTTTGATGATGGTTGCCGGCGATCACGCCAACAACGATATGGCAGGCGATGAAGAAGACTCTTTCAAATCCATTCTGGAAAAAGAAGGCTTCAAAGTGAGCGCTTATCTCCACGGTCTCGGCGAAAATGAAGCTGTGCGCAAACTCTTCGTTGATAAAGCTGCCGAAGCATGGAACGCACTCCAAGCTGAAAAATAATAATTCTTCCATAGCAAAAACGTACCTCCTGACCAGGCGGTACGTTTTTTATTTACTTTTTTACACTGCAATAAGAGAAAGTATTTTTTTCTTGTGGCACAAATATGCGTTATGATATAATTAATCGTAATATTTTTTAAATCCTCGCGCAAATCCCCCCAACTCCGCGCTGCATAAGTTCTACCGGGCAATCCGCCGAATTGGTGCAGCTGTCAGGAGCGAAAAATTTACGTCGCGGGACAAAGAAAGGATGTTGTCAATGGGAGTCGTTATTTCTGCAGTCGTAACTTTTTGGGTCGGTTACCTGATTTACAAAAAGTACAAACCCCAACCCGTCCTCTTTATGGGCGGCATGATACTCATGTATCTCGCATCTGTTCTCGGTTACGGTCAAATTTTAGGTGCTAAGGCATCTACAGGTTCCGTTTTCTTTGACGCATTTGAATTCATCAGATCCACTTTCAGCTCCAACGTGGGCAAGCTTGGTCTGAACATTATGTCCGTAGGCGCATTTGCCAAATACATGGACAAAATAGGCGCTTCCAGAGCTTTGGTGCGTTTGACTATTAAACCGCTCCTGGCTTTGAAATCGCCCTATCTGGTAATGTCCGGCACTTGGATTGTCGGCATGCTCATCGGTCTTTGCATCAACAGCGCTTCCGGCCTTGCCATGCTGCTGATGGTTACCATGTTCCCGATTCTTTTAGGTCTGGGCGTAAGCCGTCTGTCAGCTACGGCAGCCGTAGCCACCACTCTTTGCTTCGACTGGAGCCCCAGTGATACTGGTACGATCCTGTCCGCTGAAACTGCCGGCGTCGATCCGGTAGTATATTGGAGCCATTATCAGGTTCCCATCGTAGCGGTTGCTTTCATCGTTGTAGGCGCGCTGCACTATTTCACTCAGAAATATATGGATAAACGAGACGGCCACATCGTTCAGCCTATCGAAGTGGAAAAGACTGAGGACGCTTCCGATAAGGCGCCGACAATTTATGCCATCCTGCCCGTTATCCCCCTCGCTCTTATTTTATCCTTCAGCTCTCTGTGGATCACCACTATTAAAATGAATATCGTTATGGCCATGTTCATCGGCCTGTTCATCGGTATGATCTGCGAATACATAAGATGGCGCGACGGTCAGAAAGTATTCGGCGATATCCAGACATTCTTCGACGGTTTGGGTCTGCAAATGGCCAACGTTATCACTCTCGTGGTAGCAGGTCAGGCTTTCGCTAAAGGCTTGCTCTCCATGGGCACCATCACCACCATGATCGAAGGCAGTAAAAATCTCGGCTTCGGTCCCATGTCCATGATGCTGGTAATGGTAGCCATCATCGGCGTTTCCGCAGTCGTTATGGGTTCAGGCAACGCGCCGTTCTTCGCCTTCGCGGCTTTGACACCGGCTGTTGCGGCATCAACCGGAATTCATCCGGTCCTCATGCTTCTGCCGATGCACTTTGCCGCATCCATCATGCGCAGCTGCTCTCCTATAACGGCGGTTATAGTAGTAGCTTCAGGCATGGGCGGCGTATCCTCCTTCGATTTGGTAAAACGTACCGCAATTCCCATGGCCGGCGCTATGCTGGTAACTATCGGCATGACCTTCTTCTACTACTACACCGGTCATTGATACGTGACATTTTTATCAACGGAAGGCTCTGCACTTGCAGAGCCTTTCTTAATCTCCGAAGCACCAATTAAGAAAGGACTGATTCTATGTTTATCTGCGACTGCCATTGTGACACCTTAACGGAGCTGTATAAAAAAAACACTTCCCTTTACAGCAATGACCAGCATTTTGATATCAAACGTCAAATAGCTCTCGGCGGCGGCCTGCAGTTTTGCGCCATCTTTGTGCCGACCAAAGAATTCCGCTACTACGGCGGCCTGCGTTATACTTTAGCTTTGCTGGACAAATATTTGCAGGAAGTTAAACAAATCAAAGCCTCCGGAGTAGATCTGCTGCAGGTACTCACCAAAGAGGATGCCGCCGATGTACTGAACCACAAAGCGGCGACACTCTTAGCTATCGAGGAAGGCGGCGCCATCGACGGCAGTCTGGAAGCTCTGCGTTGCCTGTATGAACTTGGCGTAAGAGCCATGACGCTCACATGGAGCAACCGTAACGACATTGCCGACGGCGTCAACGAAGAGAGCAGCGGCGGCGGTCTGACAGTATTCGGCCGCAAAGTTGTCAACGAAATGAACCGCCTGGGAATGCTGGTGGATGTGTCCCACATTGCTCCTGCCGGTTTCTGGGACGTCATAGAAACCAGCAGCAAGCCGATTATCGCCACTCATTCCAACGCTAAAGCCCTGTGTCCCCATCCCCGTAATCTTGACGACAAACAGATCTTGGCCATCAACGAAAATGACGGCTTGATCGGCGTAACTTTTGCCGGCCAGTTTTTGGAGAATGATTACAATAACGCCTGTATCGACAGCGTCTATCGTCACATCGATTATATGCTGAACCTGATGGGCAACGATGATCATCTGGGATTCGGCAGCGATTTTGACGGTATCAGTCACCCGCCCTACAACATCGGCGGCGTACAGGACTACAAACCGCTGATTGAATACCTGCAAAGTAAAAATTACAGCGACAACACTATCGCCAAACTTACCCACCGCAATGTCCTGGCGCTGTTAGGCAAAGTATTGTAAGCGGCGACGAAGATACATCGCGTTTTAACGCGCAAAACATTCGCGCAACATTTTTCCGTAGGACGAAGCGACTGAAAAAGCAGTTATCGCCGTTGCGTAAACGACTGCTGCCGACAGTATGAAACCGTCGCTTATCCTCTGAAAACAATAGCCGCTGTCGGCTGTCATGCTGCTTGCATAAACCCTTGCCGACAATAATCATGCAAAAATGCTCCGAGTAAAACTCGGAGCATTTTTTATTTTCAGCCTATTTCCCCTGCCAATTCCGTGCCGCGCAACCTTACAGGCTTATTATTTTCATCCACCATTACCACCTTAGGTTCGCATTTTTGTGCCTCCTCCGCCGTCATAAGAGCATAGGCGATAATAATGACTTTATCGCCTACCGCTACTTTACGCGCCGCCGCTCCGTTAAGACAAATCACGCCGCTGTCACGCTCGCCGGCAATCACATACGTTTCCAGACGGTTACCGTTATTGTTGTCCACAATCTGCACTCTCTCCCCCGGCAGGATTCCGGAAAGTTCCAACAGCCCGCTGTCTATGGTAATGCTGCCCATATATTCCAAATTGGCTTCCGTGACGGTAGCTCTGTGGATTTTTCCGTGAAACATATTATAAAGCATCTTTGTTCTCCTCCAAAACTATATTGTCTATCAGCCTGGTAGTGCCGAACCTTACCGCCACTGCCAACAGATTTTTCCGCTGCAGCTCCGTTCCGGCTTCCCGCAGTTCCGGCAAAGCGTACACTTCCACATAATCGATCTCGCTTAATGGCTCGCTCTCGATCTCCTGCGTAACCGCAGCGATGAGCTTTTGCTTATTTCTTTCTCCCTGAGCATACATATCCGCCGCCAACAGCAGACTTTTACGCAGCACCGGCGCAGCCTGCCGCTCCTCCACGGACAAATATGTATTGCGCGAACTTTTAGCCAAACCGTCCGACTCTCTGACAATGGGCATAACGCGCAAGTTAATGTTGAAGAAAAGATCCTTGATCATTCTCCTGATAACTTCCACCTGCTGCGCATCCTTCTGCCCAAAGTACGCTCTGTCCGGAGCTGTCAGATTAAAAAGCTTGGCGACTACGGTAGTAACTCCTCTGAAATGGACGGGACGACTCCTGCCGCACAATACTTCGGTCACCTGCCCCGTTACTTCCACCCAGGTATTTTCTTTGCTTGGATACATCTCTTCCGCGGATGGAGCAAAAATAATATCCGCCCCCAATTTTTCCCCAAGAGCGCAGTCCTTTCGCAAAGTGCGCGGATACGCCTCCAGATCCTCTCCGGGGGCGAATTGCGTGGGATTGACAAAAACACTTACTATAACCAGATCGTTTTCCGCGTGCGCCTGTTTTATTAAGGAACCGTGACCTTCATGCAAAGCTCCCATAGTCGGCACCAACCCGATTGTCAGCCCATCCGCTTTAGCTGCCGACACCTCGCGCCGCAGCTCGTCAACACTGTGTATAAGCTTCATATTCCACCTCTCAATATAATCTGTCCAAAATCTCGTCGTCTATTTTGAAAGTATGCTCCTGTGCCGGAAATTCACGCGTCTTCACGTCCCGTATATAGTCGCGTACCGCGCCTATGACCGTACCGTGCAGATCCGCATATTTCTTTACAAATTTAGGACAAAAGCCGGCCGATACTCCCAAAAGATCATTACAAACCAAGACCTGTCCGTCGCACCCGCTACCTGCGCCAATACCTATCGTCGCCATAGTTGTCAACGCAGCCGTGATTTTAGCGGCAAGAGCCGACGGCACACACTCCAGTACACAGGCAAAGGCTCCTGCCCGCTCCAGCGCTTTGGCATCATCCAGCAATTTTTGCGCAGCCTGCAAATCCCTGCCCTGCACCTTAAAACCGCCCAACTGATTAACGGACTGCGGCGTCAACCCGATATGCGCGCAAACGGGAATACCGGCGCTGACCAATTTTTCCACGACAGGAGCAACTTCAGCGCCACCCTCCAGCTTCACTGCGCCGCAACCAGTTTCTTTTAAAAAACGTCCTGCGTTGATAACGGCGTCCCGCATGCCGGACTGATAACTCATAAAGGGCATATCCGCCACAACCAAAGCCGTGCTGTTGCCTCGCATTACCGCCTTGGTATGGTGCAGCATCTCCTCCATGGTAACCGGCAGGGTAGATTCGTAACCCAGCATCACATTGCCTACGGAATCGCCAACCAGAATCATTTCCACTCCTGCTTCGTTGACGTTGCGAGCCATGGCTGCGTCATACGCCGTAATCATAGCTATCGGCTCTCCCTGCTCTTTCATAGCTTTAATAGTTGTCACCGTTATCTTTTTATTCTGCATGACTGCCTCCCTGAAATAATCCTTCAAACTCCTGCAAAATCTTGCCGTCAAATTTTCCCGCTTCTGCCGCAAACTCGGCAGTTCTCATACCCACAACGCGATACAGTTCCGCCGCTTCCGGCGGCAATACTTTTAAATGCGCTGCCACCGTGGACACGTCGCCGCGAGCGATAGGGCCAGTCAAAGCGTCCTGCGCTGCCGGCGCGTGCAGTAAATTTTGCGACGTACCGGCAAACAGCGGCTTTAATGCCTGCCAGGCACTACCGCCATCTCCGATCCACGCGCTCATAATGCCCTGAGCTACAGCAGCCATCGTCACGGCGTAATTGGAACAGATACACGCCGCAGCATGATAAAGCGCCCGCTCCCGCGGCGGTACGCGAAAACTGTGAGCACCTGCCTGTTGCGCCAATTCCTCAGCCGCAGCCGCGGCAATATCGTCGCCGTCCACCGCCGCATAAATGCCTTCCAACTCCGTACATTTTCCGGCAAAACTCTGCAACGGATGAAAACTGCCCACATGCGCGCCTTTTGCCGCCACGGATTGCAAACAGCTCAAATCCGAAGCGCCGCTGCAATGCAGAACTACTTTGCCGTGCAAGCCGCCGCCTGACGATGCCAGCTGCTCCGCCGCCGCACTTATCTTTCTGTCGGGCACGGTCAGCACCAACAGCTCGGAGTATTCCGCAAGCTCCCGCAAACTGCGATAAGCAACACCAAGCTCCTCGGCGGCAGCTGCGCTTTTACGCTCGTCCGCACCGCGAATGCCTGTCAAAAAACCTTTGCGCAGCAAAAGCGCCGCCAAACTGCAGCCGACTTTGCCGTTTCCAATAATTCCTACACGCAAATTAACCTCCTTACCGATTACCGTCAACCGATATTCAGCAGGCAAAAGCATATAAAAAAGCGCACTCCGGCTGAAGTGCGCTGCAATACCTTTTGCGTCTTCGTCCCGGTCCGACAGATCCAAGCGAATATTGACATTCCTGTGCGTAAAAATCCCCGGTTCAATGCAGCGCCGCTTCCGACTGCTGCTCGAACATCATTTTTACGGATACATAGTACCACATGCGAAAAAATTTGGCAAGACCGAAATAATGTCCTTGCTCCCTCGCAAAATCCTTTAATTTTAGTTAACTTTTGCGATTATTAAAGTTGACACAAATCAGCGCAAGTCTTATACTATACGTGTTAACCATTTTCGCGTAACAGGTTTACTGTAAAAAGAGGGTGAAAATATGAGCAAAGGAATCTTTATCACAGCAACCGGCACCGATGTGGGCAAGACTTATATAACGGCCCTGTTGGTAAAAAAAATGCGTCAGTACGGCTACGCAGCCGGTTATTACAAAGCGGCGCTCAGCGGCGCGGAAGTCACGGATACAGGCCTGATTCCCGGAGATGCCGCCTATGTTGCAGCCACAGCGGGACTGGAGGATTCTCCCGCAAGTCTTGTATCCTACATTTATAAGGAAGCCGTTTCTCCGCATCTGGCCGCGCAGCACGAAGGCAATCCGATAGACATGAAGAAGATCGTCGCCGATTACGCGACTTCTTTGCAGAAATTCTCCCACGTGTTCGTGGAAGGAAGCGGCGGCATTATTTGCCCCATTCGCTGGGACAGCGAAAAAATTTTGCTGGAGGATATCATCCTGAAACTGCAGCTGGAAACTCTGGTAGTGTCCAACGCGGCTCTGGGATCCATCAACGCCTGCGCGCTGACCGTAAATTATCTGCAACAGAAGAACATCTCCGTCCGCGGCATTATTTTGAATAATTACGACGATGCGGACACTATGCAGCGCAACAACAAAGAAATGATGGAACAGCTCTGCCGTGTTCCCGTCATTGCCTGCGTTGCTTCGGGAACGGACGACATCGAGCTTACTGCTGAAGCTCTGACAAAATTATTCGACTGATTACTGTTGAGGAGGAGAAAAATGCATAACTCACAAGAGCTGGCTGCCAGAGATCTTGCTCACATCTGGCATCCCTGTTCCCAAATGAAAGACTACGAAACCCTGCCGCCCATGATCATAGAGCGAGGACAAGGTTCGTATCTGTACGATGTTGACGGCAAGAGCTATTTGGATATCATCAGCAGCTGGTGGTGCAATCTTCTGGGACATTCCAATCCGCAGATCAACGCCGCGATAACGAAGCAACTGGAAAAACTGGAACACGTTATTTTTGTAAACTTTTCCCATGAACCTGCCATTGAGCTTGGAGAAAAACTGGCGGAAATCCTGCCGGCGGGACTGAACAAATTTAATTTCGCCGACAACGGCAGCTCCTCCGTGGAAGCTGCTCTAAAAATAGCTTTTCAATATCATTACCAAACAGGCCATCCCGAGAAGCAACGCTTCATGTGCCTCAGCGAAGGCTATCACGGTGAAACCATCGGCGCGCTTTCCGTGGGCAGCATGGATCTGTTTGCTAAAATCTATAAGCCCATGATGATGAATAATCTCCACGTGCAGGCGCCGGACTGTTACCGCTGCCCCTTTAAGCGTTCCCGGGAAAATTGTTCCTGTGAATGTTTTCAATACGCGGAAGAAGCCTTTGCCCGCCATGCCGCAGAAACGGCTGCCATCATAGTGGAACCGCTGCTGCAGGGATGCGCCGGCATGCGCATTTATCCGCCCCTCTATCTGCAAAAACTGCGTAAACTTTGTGATGAATATAACGTGCTGCTCATCGCCGACGAAATAGCTACCGGCTTTGGGCGTACCGGCAAAATGTTTGCCTGCGAGCATGCCGAAATCACGCCTGACATCATGACCGTCAGCAAGGCGCTGACCGGAGGCTATCTGCCCATGGCCATTGTCTGCACTACGGATAAAATTTATGACGCCTTTTATGATGATTACAACAACGGCCGTCAGTTTATGCACAGTCACACCTACAGCGGCAATCCGCTCGGCTGCGTCGCCGCTTTGACCGTCATTAAAATACTTCAGGAAGAAAACATTCTCGTCAAGGCGCAGGCTAAAGCCGCCTACTTTACCTCAGCATTGCAGGAAGCCTTCGGCAGCCACAAAAACATAGGCGAGATAAGGCATTTGGGACTTATCAACGCGCTGGAGCTGGTAACCGATAAAACTCGGAAAACGGGTTTTGATCCAAAAATCAGAATAGGCTATGAAATCTACAAAAAAGCACTGACCCACGGACTGCTGCTGCGTCCTCTCGGCAACGTCATCTATTTCAATCCGGCGTTGAACATAGCCGAAGAAGATCTCGACAAAGCGGTCGCTCTGGCGAAACAATCCCTGCTGGAAGTGTTGGGATAAACCCGCACTCAATCCAATCTTAACTGAAGCAGTTGCCCCAAATCTTTCGCCGAGCGTTTTTCCGTAAGCGGAATAAATACGGCTTGAATCAAAGCGAAGTAAAAAATAAAGCTTATTCCGCCAATTCCGTAAAATAACCGTTTCGTTTTACTGTGACTGTAAAAGTGTAGCAGCACTCCTGCAACAAGCGATGGCGGAAGCAGAAGCAAATTTTCCGGACGCAGCAATTCTTTCTGCGTTGCCCACCATGCCCCGATAATCAAAGCGCCGTAAACAAGAATCTGAAAAATTACGTTAACTGTGCTGCCCAGCACTTCTTCCTCCTGCACCAAAAAACGCGCCGACAGAATAAATACGGGAAACAGCAGCGGATATGTATACGTGATATACTTTGTAGCCATAAGCTGAAAGAATACAAATACAACAGTCGCCCAAAGCAGCAGATATTTCTCCGAGTGCGCTAAATGCAGCTCATGCCGTCTCCATTTTTTTATGAAAGTAAGCGGCAGCACCATGCTCCAGGGAAACAATGCCAGAATATTCACCATGATATAATAGTAAATAACATCGTCCCGCGGATGCTCGGATACGGAAGCGCGCAGGAAATTATGCACACCGAAAAAAACGTTGATAAATTCGCTGCCGTGCAGCAGATACATAGCATAATACCAGGGTACGGCAACCGAAGCCGTCAGCAAAATCCCCGTCAGCAGACGGCAGCGTCGCAAAACCTGCCACTCCCGTTGCCACAATATGAAAAGAAAAATAATCAATCCCGGCAGCAACACTCCGATAGGTCCTTTAGTAAGCACGGCAAGTCCGGCGCTGAAATACATGGCATACCAATCTCCCGCCCTGTTATCCCTGTAACCTAAATAAAAGAAGAGCAGCGTCGCGCTGAAAAAGAAGAATAAAACGGCATCGGTTATCACCGATTTACTGATAAGAAAAAATTCCACACTGGTCAATAACATGGCACCGCTGTAAAATCCCACCTTTTCTCCGTATAATCTGCTACCGCCGTAACAAATCATTCCCAACCCCGCCAATCCGAACAAAGCCGGAAAAAACCGCGACGCGAATTCAGTAAACCCGAACATCTTATAAGCCAGCGCTGTGAGCCAATAAAAGAATACCGGCTTATCATACCAGTAATTACCGTAGATTTGCGGCGAAAGCCAATCTCCCGACAGAACCATCTCCTTAGCTGTAAGAGCATAGTTTGATTCCACGCTGTCCGTTATCAAAAGACTGCCGTTGCCGAAAAACAGAAGCAGTACGGCAGCTGCGAATAATATTATCCAATAGTTTTTACGCATAAAAAATCCCCTTTCAACATTCCGGATTTCAGTATACTCTCCGTTTCTGAAATGTTTCTGAAAGGGGCTTTCAGTTTAAATTAAGGTACGGTTACAGGCCTAAGGGCAAAATAACCTGCATAATAGTTCCGCAAGGCCGATTATTTTTTACGTTAATTGTTCCGTCGTGTTTCTTCACAATAACCATTGCCATAGACAACCCCAGTCCCAAGCCGTTCTGTTCGCGGCTGCGAGCCTTGTCCACGCGATAAAATCTGTCGAAGATTTTTTCTTTATCGTCGTCGGAGATACCCATGCCCTCATCGATCACCTCGATGTACAGCTTAGCATCTTTGCTGTACGCTTTTATTAAAATGCCTGTTTTTTCGGCAGAATATTTAATGGCGTTATCCGTTAAAATCACCATTAATCTTATCAAACTGTCCTTGTTGCCGATAATAAAAATATTTTCGTCTATATCCTTATTCAGCGCAATATTTTTACCTTCCGCCACCATCTGCATTTTTTCTGCAGTCGTACTACAAACATTGCTGAAGTTAAAAAAAGTTTTCTCAAACAAATTTACCTCTTCATCGCTGCGGGATAAGTACAGCAAATCTTCCGTCAATTTACGCAGACGCTGCACCTCTTCCCCAATAATGGCAAAAGCTTCCCGAGCAAAAATGCTGAAGCTGCTGCCGTCATCTTTGCGTAAGCCGTCTATAGCCAAAGTAAGCACGGTGAGCGGTGTTCTCATTTCATGAGATGCGTCCGCCGTAAACTGCTGCTGCTTCAGATACATCTGCCGAACAGGTTCAATATTGCGTCCCGCCAGCCAATATGCAAGCAGAGAAACCGCCAACACAAGCAGCAAAGTTAAGCAGGACAAGATAAAGATAGTATTCATAAAGGCATCGTAGTAAAACTCCATATCCTTAAACATATACAGACGTCCTATCTCATTGCCTTTGTCCATGATCGGTATGCCTACCAGCAGATATTTGTACTGCCTGCCTTCCGAACCCGGAAAAAATATAAGAATACCCTTATCGTCGCTGTCCGGCCATTCGTTTCTGATATCCCTTAAATAGCTGCCCTGTTCTCCCTGTCCAAGCTGATCAACCAGAATCGTTTCCCCGTCTTTGGCAACTATGCAGGCCATCAGGCTGCCGTCTTTAATGGTCGAATCTGAAACAGGCTTTTCCGATTCGGCAACAAATTCCTCCGCCTCATGGTACGCTACTTTAGCCAGCTCGTTGACCTCGCGCTCATAAAAACTGCTGCCCAAAAAATATATCGAGCTTAAAGCAATAATAATTATCACGCCGCTGAAAATAACAGTGTTTAAAAAGGTCAGGCGGCGGCGTAAATTTTCAATGGCATCATTCCACACAATACCCGACTCCTCTGACAGTTTTTATAAAATCTTCTCCGCCAAGTTCCGTAATCTTTTTCCTCAGCATACGAATGTGTACATCCAAATTATTTTCCGAAACATCATTATCTATGCCCCACACATGCTCCTGCAAAATATCTCTTGATAAGATACACCCCCGGTTGCGCAGCAGCAATTCCAAAAGTCTGTACTCACGCGGCCGCAATTCCACCCGCCCATCCTTAAAAACCAGACAATAAGTATTGCTCTCCAGAATATACTCGCCATACTCCAAATTGTCGGCAACATATATCCCCTGTCTTCTTACCAAAGCGTTTAACCTCGCAATAAGCTCTTCCATATCAAAAGGTTTAACAATGTAGTCGTCCGCGCCAGTGTTAAGACCCGTAACCTTGTCATTGAGCTTGTCCTTGGCAGTCAGCAGCATAATTTTTCCAGAATACGCCTCCTGACGCAGACGGCGGCAAAGCTCCAACCCGTCCAATTTAGGCATCATCCAATCCAAAATCACGACATCATAGGATTCAGTATAAACCTTTTTGTAGGCAGCCTCGCCGTCCGTCACCCAATCTACGGCAATATTGGCGTTTTTCAGTAACACGCACAGTAATCTTCCCAAATTGGTATCATCTTCAGCCAATAAAATCTTCATCCGTTCCTCCGTTGCCAAACTCCCTCATCTTCCGCAAGCTTATAAACATAATTATAACACAGAGCAATTTCTTATGATATAAACCGGCAGTAAGCCACATCGCCTTGATAATTAGCATAATCAGTCTACAAGATCATTTCAACCCGCCATAATATAAACTCATCGGCAGCTCCAATATTTTATCGAAAACGGCTCTTCCGATATTTTGAAACCACCGCATGTAACCTTTGTAGCCGCTCAGTACGCTGCCTTTGACGTTCATGTCTTCACCGCCGTTTTGTCCCTTTCCTCTTTTATTTTTTTGTATCCCTCTTCCTCTTCATATCCCGATAAAAACATTTCCGTCCTTCCTATGTAGATGCAGTAAAACGGGCGGGATATTCCTCTCCCGTAAAAGAATTGTAACTTAAATGTATATCCGTTTTTATGATAAAAAAAATGTTCATAAGTACCATTATGGCGCTGCTCACTGACATGTTTCCCTTCACTGAACTTTCCCGTTTTCCATCCATTTGCAAAAAGTTGCTGCTCATAATATTTTTTTATTTCTGACTCATCTTTATGGGTTCGAATATGATCGGAATCTCCCATGGGATATCTATGTCTTGTGTGTATATGCATTTCTTTTAATGGTACGTTTGATGCGTAGTAATGAACGGCAGGTATATTGTTCTTTGTTTCGGCAATTTCTTCTCTATACCAGTATTCACTGATTCTTGTAGTTGCATTGATTGAAATAAATTGAAAAACAAAAAAACTATCAAATATGTAACTATCATGCCTACCATTTTTAAAACTTGTTTATTATCGTCGCTGATTTTCATTTCTTCACCTCAATCTGTGCCATAGGGAGTGTTTTCAACCTCCTTGTTCACAGGTTGCCGGTTACCTCCGCCGTCTTCTTCCCTTGCTTTTTTTATTTTTTTGTATCCCTCTTCCTCTTCATACCCCGATAAAAACATTTCCGTCTTTCCTATATAGATGCAGTAAAAAGGGTCTGAAAACATATTACCGTAAAAAAATTGTAACTTTAGCGTATATCCGTTTTTATGATAAAAAAAGTTTTCTATTTTATCCTCATGATCCTGCTCGTTTACATATTTCCCTTCACTGAACTTTCCTGTTTTCCATCCATTTGCAAAAAGTTGCTGCTCATAATATTTTTTTATTTCAGCCTCATCTTTATGGGTTTGAATATGATTAGAATCTCCCATAGGATGTTCAAATCTTATATGTATATGCATCTCTTTTAATGATACGTTTGATGCGTAGTAATGAATATCAGGTATGTGGTTTCTTGTTTCTGTAATTTCTTCCCTGTGGAAATATCTGTCAACCTTTACGAACACATTAAACGTTAAAAATTTAACAAAAGTAAAAACAGAAATAAAAATAAATATACCTATTGTAACAATTCCTGCCATTTTTAAAACTTGTTTATTATCATCGCTGATTTTCATTTTTTCACCTCAATCTGTGCCATAAGGATTTTCTTTAATCTCTTCAGAAATTTGTTCTTTTCTGTACTCAATTAAAGTTTTGCCGGACTCGCTGTGGGTTTTGCCCATACCGACTTGTATTGTTCCTAAACCCACAACATAAATATTATATTCATCTGCAACTTCAGGATCTTCCGATAATACAGCTCCACCACCAACGCCTAGATAGCCGCCAAAAAGCTTACTCTTACCAGAAAAAGCTTTTTTTCTCACATCATCAGCAACCTTACCTTTTGATTTTTTAGGCACAATCTTTACTGCTACAATCGAAGCGCTGAAACTTTCAGCGCTTATGCCCCCGTTTGCTCCACCGGCAATATAAATGCGCTCAGAATTCGGTACTTTAGACTTCAAGTCAATTATAACATCCACTTCACCGGATATTATTCCTCCTGCACTGCCCGTGATCATAATCGCGTCAGCTTCTTTGTACATGGAAGCCATATTCTTAACTTCTTCCTCAATTTTTGCCACATCTTCCGCTGTAGAATTCTCCACTCCCGCCAATCGGGCAAGTTCTTCGCCCATGCCGTTGGCTACCATGATTTCTCCTATTTCTTCCGGCGTTAAGTATTCGTTATGCTTCACTGCGTTCAACGCCGTGGCATTGGCTACTTTAGGATTTTTTACTACATTGCCTACAAGTGTGCTGAAGCCTGCCGTTATCCACATGCTTGGCGCCATCTGCCGGTACAACGGCATGAAAATACCCCGGCTCAAAAACAAGCAGCAATTTACGGCTGCTCAGATTCTGCTCCGGGATAGTTACTCTTCCGGTAACGTAACCGCGACGAAGAAGCTCCTGATTCATCGCGTGTACCATCGTATTTATTTCTTTTAAACCTATTTCTTTGTTTACGAACGGGCGAGCAATTTTATTAAGCCATTTAAAATCAGCCGGCAATTTTTCTATCTCTACCGCCTCTATAAAAAATACCGGCGCCCCTTGAGAATATTCGCTCCGATCCTCTTCGGCGGCATCAATATAATTGCCCCCGTTTCTGATTTGCATTCTCTGCAAACGTTCCTGTCTCAGCGCATCAGCTCTTCTTGCTTCATCGAGCTGCTCCTGTCTGTTCACTTCCGCTGCCTGCGCGGACACACAGGTCATAAAAATCCCCAATGCGACGACGGCTGATTTATTAAACATTGCACACACTCTCCAAACTGTTTTTTCGGCGGATATAAACAAGATTATTTCCTTATAAAATCAATCTCATTTTATCTTTTATACGAAAATAAATCAACAGCTTTAATGCCTAATTGCCTAAAATATCCGTAACTTTTCCTTTTAACCAATAATAGGGAAAACGAGGGAGGATAAGCTTGCAGCCCTTGGATAAATTCCGTAATACCGTCTGCCGCGGTAATTACGCAAACTTTTGCCGTGACTTTCATAACGCTATGCGGGAACGCCGTCCATATCAGGCAAAAAGCAACCGCCGTCATAATAAAGAATACCCCGCTTAAATCCTCCGCATACACTGTTCCGTTTTTCTCTCCGAATTATGCGCCGCTCAGAACCGTTCCCGACAGAAAGTAAAGACTGAGAGCAATTTCATTTTACTTTCACAAAAAAATAAAAAGCTGCAGTTTTGCAGACTGCAGCTTTCTTCATGTCTATGATTCTTTTTTGACTATCGCCTTGGCGGCTTTCACGAACTTTGTCCGCGGCAGCATCACAAAATGCTCGCAGCCGCAGCACTTCATCCCGAAGTCCATGCCGATTCTGGTTATTTTCCATTCACTGCTGCCGCAGGGATGGCTTTTTTTCATTTTAACGATATCCCCGATCTGAAACTCGGCATCCTTGATCATTTTGCCACACCCTGCAGATGCAGCACGTCCGTAACCTCGTAGCCGGCTTCCCGGATCTGCTCGATGATTTCCAACCCCGAATCCTTAAGGTCTGCGCGGATAATGATTTCCGCCGTGCCGTCGCCGTTTTGGCGGGAAACAATTGTAATGATGTTGATATTGTTCTCCTTGAACAGGTTGGACAGCTCCGCTACAACTCCCACTTTGTCGGTAGCATCGACGGTGATGCGCACGCAGTTGCGATCCATGCCCATGATTTCCACAAAGGCTCTGAACAAGTCGCTTTTGGAAATGATTCCGCACAATTTATTATTGTCGTCCACAACAGGCAGCGCGTTAAATTTGTCTTTGTAGAAAATGTACGCCACAATCTCTATAGTATCATCCGCGTTGATGGTGGTCACGTTACGGCTCATCACGTCTTTGACTTTCAAACGTCCTAAAAGATAGTTGGCTTCATATTTTGACAACGTGCTGCCCTCGCTTGGTGAAGCTTTACCGATATCCTCAACTGTAATAATACCGCGAATACGCTTCAGGTCATCGACTACAGGCAGGCTGACCAAACCCTTGCCGCGCAGGATTTCTCTGGCTTCCAGCATGGATTGATCTTCACGGACCGTAACCACGTCAACAGTCATAAAATCGCTTACTAACATCTGCTTGTCCTCCTTATCAACCGCCCAGATAGGCTTTGCGGACAGCTTCGCTGCTTGCCAGCTCCTTGGCGGTGCCGCTGAGAGTAATGCGTCCCGTTTCCAGAACATAGGCCTTGTCGGCTATGGAAAGAGCCATATTGGCGTTCTGTTCTACTAAAAGAACTGTAGTTCCGCTGTCATTTATTTCTTTAATTATATTAAATATTTCCTTCACAAGCAAGGGCGCCAAGCCCATGGACGGTTCGTCCAGAAGCAGCAGTTTAGGTTTACTCATCAGCGCTCTGCCCATAGCAAGCATTTGCTGCTCGCCGCCGGAGAGTGTGCCGGAAATTTGCTCCTTCCTTTCCAGCAGACGGGGAAATTTTTCAAAGACCATGGCTAAATCTTTGGCGATTTCATCCTTGTCGCTGCGCAGATACGCACCCAGCTCCAAATTTTCCAGAACGGTCATATTGGCAAAGACATGCCGCCCCTCCGGCACCTGGCACAAGCCCTGCCCGACGATTTTATGAGCCGGCATACCGACAATATCCTGTCCTTCATACAATATTTTACCTGTTTTCGGCTTTAAAAGACCGGAAACAGTACGCAGCGTAGTTGATTTTCCCGCGCCGTTAGAGCCTATCAGGGCTACGATCTCCCCGTCCGGTACATCAAGGCTGATGCCTTTGATTGCGTGAATCGCTCCGTAATAAACATTGATATCTTCGATTCGCAGCATCAGTTGATTACCTCCTCTCCCAGATAAGCTTCGATGACGCGCTTATTATTTTTGATTTCTTCGGGCGTGCCTTCCGCTATTAACAGGCCGTACTCCAGCACGTAAATGCGTTCGCATACTCCCATGACAAGTCCCATATCATGCTCTATCAGCAGAATGGACAGCTTGAATTCTTCTCTGATCCAACGGATCATCTCCATCAGTTCGATGGTTTCCTGAGGATTCATACCTGCGGCAGGCTCATCCAAAAGCAAAAGCTTCGGCTCCGTAGCCAACGCACGGGCGATTTCCAAACGCCGCTGTTTGCCGTAAGGCAAATTTTTAGCAAGTTCGTCAGCTTCTTCTTCCAAGTGAAAGATTTTCAGCAGCTTCATAGCTTTGGCGGTAATATATTCTTCCTGATCAAGATATTTCTTATCGCGGATGACAGCATCGAAAAGATTATAAGTGACATGCATATTGTAAGCAATCTTGACATTCTCGATAACTGTCAGATCCGAAAAAAGTCGGATATTTTGGAAAGTACGCGCCATGCCCATCTGTGTCACCTGATAAGACTTTTTACCGCTGCTTTTAGCTCCGTTGAAATAGATATTGCCTTCAGTCGGCGTATATACTCCCGTAATCATATTGAAAGCCGTAGTCTTGCCGGCGCCGTTGGGGCCGATCAAACCGATAAGCTCTCCTTCGTCTATATGCAGCGACAAATTGGAAACAGCGCGCAGTCCGCCGAAAACCATGGATACATTATCTACTTTCAGCAGCTCTGCCATTGCTCTTCCCTCCAAACTTAAACATTGCCCTGCTCAACTCTTCATTCCCGAAGAGTCCTTGCGGCCGACGCAGCATTAAAATAATCAACATTACGGAGTAAATGACCATACGCCACTCAGGATAATCGGACAAAAATGCCGAAATAAATGTCAGCAGCATCGCTCCCGTAATTGCTCCGGTCATGGAACCCAAACCGCCTAATACTACCATGGTGAGGATATCAAAGGATCTCATGAACGTAAAGGAAGCCGGATGCGCCAGGAAAAAATAGTGGCTGAATAAAGCTCCCGCCGTTCCCGCAAAGGATGCGCCCAATGTAAACGCCATCACTTTATACTTGGTCGTATTGATTCCCATAGTATCCGCCGCAATCTCATTCTCTCTGATTGCCAAACAACAGCGGCCGTGAGCTGAATTTTTAAAATTCTTGATAAAAAAGATTACGCCTGTCATCAGCCAGAAAACATAGGTGAAATTAGTCATGCGCGGAATTCCCATCAAACCGGACGCTCCGCCCACATAATCGATGTTCAGAATACAGATGCGAATGATCTCGCCCAAGCCTAAAGTGGCTATTGCCAGATAATCGCCCTCCAAACGCAGAGTAGGCAGTCCGATAAGGAAACCTAAAAAACCGGCAGCAACTGTCGCAGCTACCAGCGCCGCCTCAAAAGGCAGCCCCAGTTTAACAGTAATAATCGCGCTTGTGTAGGCGCCCACTGCCATAAAACCGGCATGACCTATGGAGAACTGACCGGTATAGCCGTTGATAAGATTCAAACTCACCGCCAAAATAATATTGATACAGATGAGAATGATATTCAACTCCCAAAACGGTCCGATTATTTCCAGGGAAATAAGTGCTTGTATTGCGATATAGGCGAGAATACATGCGCCAAGAGCTTTATAATCGAATTTTCTGATCGGATTCATAAGCTTCACCTACACTTTCTCGCGTACACGCTTACCTAACAAGCCGGACGGTTTATACAACAGAATGAGGATCAAGATGCCGAAAGCTGCCGCATCGCGAAACGTCGATGATAAAAAGCCGCTTACCATCGCTTCGACTATGCCGAGGATAATGCCGCCCAGCATGGCGCCCGGAATTATACCTATGCCGCCCAGAACAGCTGCGACGAAAGCCTTTAATCCCGGCATCATACCCATCAGCGGATCGATGGAATTATAATATACTCCGACCAGCACACCGCCCGCTGCGGCCAAAGCGCTGCCCAAAGCAAACGTTGTGGAAATGACACGGTCAATATTTATGCCCATCAGTCTGGCTGCATCGGCATCATAAGATACGGCGCGCATTGCCTTGCCTGCTTTTGTCTTATTGACGATAAATGTCAGCACTGCCATCAAAATAACGGCGCTCAATAAAATTACCAGCTGCTGACTGTTGACCACCAACGGCCCGTAACTGTACACCGTTGCTGCGAAAACCGCGGGAAAAGTACGCGGTTGCGGACTCACAAACAGAATCATTGTATATTCCAAAAAGAAAGATACGCCTATGGCCGTAATCAAAATAGCGATACGCGGCGCGTTGCGCATGGGTTTATAAGCAATTCTTTCGATAATGATACCTACTAAAGAAGCTGCAGCCATGGCAAAAATAATGGCAGGTATAAAAGAAAAACCCAATTGAGTAGTAGCGTAAAAGCCGAAATATGCTCCCAACATATAAATATCACCGTGAGCAAAATTTATCAGTTTTATAATTCCGTAGATCATTGTATAACCCAGGGCTATCAATGCATAAATGCTTCCCAGCGATATTCCGTTGATCAATTGCTGAAAAAATTGTTCTGCTAAAGCATCCATCTTATCCCCCCTCGAGACATAAATAAAAATCAGAATAACGAGGCTGTTGCTATCCGTAACAACAGCCTCGTCAATATCTGTAAACTTACTGCCGGATCCAAACTCCGAGCCGACAGTCCGTGCACCGCCCTCACCCTTAATAACGGCGCTTTATTGGATTATGTTGTTCGTTAAACGTAACTGCTGCCGCAGCACCGGACAAAACCTCCCAATATTTTCGATCTTTGACCGCTTAAAGAGAAATCTTTTCTTTCAAAGAAGGTTTGCCGCCTTCAAGAGAGATAATCAGCGCGCTCATGATCGGGTTGTGCTTCTCATCATAGGTAATCTTGCCGCTGGCAACCGGAAGATCTTTGGTGGCTGCAATTGCTTTGGCCAGAGCCACGCCTTCTGTGGTACCGGCGCGTTTGATTGCGTCAAACATGATCAAGCCAGCGTTGTAACCCTGCATAGCGAAGATATCCGGATCTTTTTGATATTTCTCTTTATATGCTTTGATGAAGTTCTGTACGGAGGGATCCGTATCCTGAGCGGAAAAAGCGCTTACATAGTAGCAATCTTTCAAAGCTGCGGCGCCGGCAATTTCAGCCAGCTTCGGGCTTTCCCAACCGTCGGAACCCAGCAGCGGAACATTTAAGCCGATTTCACGAGCCTGTTTGATAATTTTGGAAACTTCTTCATAATAACCGGGGATATATACAGCTTCGGGATTGGTAGCCTTAATCTTAGTCAAAGCTGATTTGAAATCCATGTCTTTAGCCAGAAAAGCTTCTTTAGCAACTATCTTGCCGCCTTTTGCTTCCAAAGTCTTTTGGAAAGTTTCAGCCAGTCCCTTGGAATAATCACTGGAGGAGTCGAACAGTATGGCAACATTCTTCGTCTTTAAGGTTCCGTCAGCGAACTGCGCCATCACCTGACCCTGGAACGGATCGATGAAGCAGGCGCGGAACATAAAGTCCTTTACCTTGCCGTTCTCAACGGTAATATTTTCAGCCGTAGCGCTGGGAGCGATGTGCGGAATTTTGTTGGCTGCAGTAATAGGCGCGCCGGCCGCCACACTGCCGCTTGTCGCCGGTCCGATGATAGCTACGACTTTATCCTGTGTTACGAGTTTGGTAATAGAATTGCCGGATTCGGACGGCTCCGATTTATTATCGCTTTCTATAAGAACTACTTTCTTACCATTGATGCCTCCTTTGGCATTGATTTCGTCCGTAGCCATCTTAACGCCGGAGAGAATCGCTTTACCGTAGTTGGCAACATTACCCGTCAACTCGAAAGAAGCACCTATCTTAATAGTATCGCCGCTGTCGGCAGCTTCTTTTTTCCCGCCGCAGCCGCTTAACAATGACGCCGCTACCATTGTCGCCAAAGCGGCGGTAGCTAATTTTTTCCATGATTTCATTTCCTTAACCCCTTTTCTTCAAATATACTTCGTCACTCAGCTCGCTCATAAAATTTTGCTGCCTAATAACTTTATGCCACCAATTATAGCTACACACCGATACTTTTGTCAACAAAAATTTTTGTCATTATTGACTTTTTATGTATTTTATATGTAACTTTTTTGCTTTTTTGATAAAAAACTACATTTTGTTTATTCATAAAACATTTTTGTCTTTTTATTGCGGATGTTTTTGCCGGGTGTGCAGAAAGTTTAAACCGACCGATTCATATGCAAAAGTGTTTTCTCCCCTGATATCTTTTTCTTTATCGCGGGAGCAGTTCCTTATAACACGTTAAAATTTGCTTTCTTTTCGTGCGGCCGAGTCTTCACAGCCTCACGCATCAGCGGAAAATTTTTATAAAAAAGACCACCGTAACGCCGCAATAACCGCGGCATGTTTACGGTGGTCTTCCTTATTATAGTCCTATTCCGGCGGCGGTCTTCTTGAGTTATGCACTTCCAAACGCCGCATACTTAACTATTCTTCCAACAGACTTTTCTCTTCTGCAGCCAAAGCATGGAGCGCCTTGCCGCCCTGCACACTTTTAGCATAGCAGCGGTTGCTGTCCCTTCCGTAGAGGCTCGTCAGAATAAGTCCGTTCTTTTTTTGATCTGTCAGCAGTATGGAATAGCTCATTTCTCCACCCATAGCTTCAAAAGCGTCGTAGCGGGAAATTTTTACATGTTGAATACAGCCCTGCACCTGCGTGGTAAGCGACTGATGACTTTCCTGCAGGTTATTGAAATTTTTTTGCAAAACTTCTATATCTCCAAGGCAGCGGGTCAACACTGTGTCAATGTTGACATTGTCACCTTTGGTAAACGTTTCGTATTTGCGCTGCAGCACACCCAGTTTCCTGTAGATACACGCGGAAAAGACAAGGCTTGCGAACAGCAGCGCTGATAAAACCGGTACAATCAGCCCAAGCTGACCTGCGGCCGCTTCGTTAAAATTTTCCATCACACAATCACCTTCATTATATATTACTGTCAAAAACTATTACGCTAAACCGACAGTTTTTTTATTTCTTTTTGTTTAGCCGGTTTGCTGCCGGCGGAGCGCAACAACTCATAAATCCTGCTCAGATCATCTTCCGAATAGTATTCGATTTGGATAATACCGCTGCGCTTTCCGTCCTCACCTTTAGCTTTATCTATTATCTTTACTTTTGTTCCCAAAAACTCAACCAGGCTGTTCTGCACATCGCGGAAAAACACATTATGTTCCTCATCGTGTTTTTGCTTGGATCTCTTCTTGCCTGCACTCATCAAATCTTCAACAATTTCCCTTGTTATGCGCAGCTGTTTTCCTTCTTTCAGACGACGAACAACTTCCTCCGTCATACGCGAACTCCAGCCGTGTTTGATAATCTCTTCCGCCACCTGCAGCTGCTGAGATTCTTTGGGCAGACTTAAAAGCATTTTGGCCTGCCCCATATTGAGCGTGCCTTCCGTCAAATAGGTCTGTACCTGTTTGTGCAAATTGAGCAGACGCAGAATATTGGCAACTGCCACACGACTGCGCCCAACCTTCTCCGCTGCCTGTTCCTGTGTCAAAGAAAACTCGGTCATCAATCTCCGTAAACCTTCCGCTTCTTCTATGGGATTAAGATCATGACGCTGAATATTTTCTATTAAGGCAATTTCCATCATTTTGGCATCGTCATAATCGTTAACGATGGCGGGTACAGTCGACAATCCTGCCAGCTTGGCTGCCCTGAAACGTCGTTCCCCCGCTACCAGCTCGAATTTTTTGCCTTTCCTGCGTACCACCAACGGCTGCACAATGCCGTATTCTTTAATTGATTCGGCAAGTTCCTGAAGCTTACCTTCATCAAATACCCGACGCGGCTGATATGGATTGGCTGTTATTTTCCCGATCTCTATCTGTAAGGAACCGTTTGCATTGTTATTAATATTGTCGACTTTCAGCGGTTCACTGCCGTTTTCGCCGAAGATGGCTCCCAAACCTTTGCCTAAGGCCTTTTTATTCATCGTCGATCACCTCCTGTGCCAATTCCATGTAAACCTGCGCTCCCTTGGATTTATTGTCATAGTCGATAACCGGTTGACCATGGCTGGGAGCTTCACTCAGGCGCACATTTCTTGGTATGATGGTATTATACATCTTCGTTTTAAAATATTTTTGCACTTCTCCCACTACATCCTGCGCCAATTTTGTTCTGCTGTCGTACATTGTCATCACAACTCCTTCCAGCTTTAAAGCAGGATTAAGGTTGCGCTGTACCAATTGAATTGTATTCATCAGCATAGTTACGCCTTCCAGCGCGTAAAATTCGCACTGGATAGGGATCATAATGGAAGACGAGGCGGTCAGGGCGTTGATAGTCAACAATCCCAATGACGGCGGGCAGTCTATTATTACATAATCATATTCATGCTTTATTCTTTCCAAAGCATTTTTTAACCTGCCCTCTCTATTCATCAACGAAACCAATTCTATCTCGGCGCCTGCCAACTGTATGGTGGCAGGTATTAAATCAAGTCCGGGATAAGCTGAATGTTTCACGATTTCCGCTAAAGGAAGTTCGTTGATCAAAGCGTCGTACACGCATCTTCTGATGTCGCGTTTATCAAAACCCAAACCGCTGGTAGCATTTCCCTGCGGGTCAGTATCCAAGAGCAATGTTTTTTTGCCTTTTGCCGCCAGGCATGCCGCCAAGTTGACAGCGGTGGTTGTTTTGCCCACTCCGCCTTTTTGATTGGCTACAGCTATTACTCGAACCATGTATTTCACCTCTTCATTTTTGATTTCCAAATTAATTGTAGCACAAAACAAATTATTTAAAAAGCTTCTCCTTTTATTTTCTTATATGATTGTTATCTCTGCTTCATGCCAACTCTTCGTTTTACAGTCTAAATTTCGCGATGTTTCACGTGAAACAATATAAACCCTTTTCAAAAACCAATCATTATAGATAATTTTTCGTCCATACTTTGGAGCGAGAACGATACGATATTTGCACCTCTATTTCGTCCTCGCGTGTGAATATTCTTTTTTTCGCCACAATTTATCTTCCCTTTCTGCAATATGGCCTGCACAGCTTGAGTACGGAGAGGTATTTTTTGTATAACAATTGTCACGCACGCGAATAACGGATGGGTTATTTTCATGCGTGCTCATTTCTATGTTGAGAAACTCCTTTACGCACTCAGTCTGGCCTATCCGACTCACAACAATAAAAAGCGTCGTATGTTTCACGTGAAACATACGACGCTTTTAAATCTACTCTGTCATTTCTTCTTTTTTTGATTTTTTATTTGCAGGCGTACAACGACATCATCGCCTTCTAAAGTTTGATCCATAGCTACAGGGATACCGGCATCTTTAATAGCGTCGACTATCTTTTTAATGCTGTTGAGATAAATGCGTACGTCACTGACAACCAACAGTCTTTTGCGCTTATTCTCCTGTTTGCTTTCATTAAGTTTGGAGATGTACTCATCGCATTGTCTTACATTCAATCCCTTATCAACAATATATTTTAGAGCCGCTTCTCTCTGCCCTTCATCCAATTTCAACAAAGCGCGGGCATGTCTTTCCGTAAGACCTTTCTTCGTTAATTCCTGTCGAACCCCCTCGCTTAGTTTAAGAAGTCTGAGCTTGTTGGCGATAGTGGATTGTTTCTTGCCTACTCTGCCGGCCATGGCCTCCTGTGTCAGATGAAACTCGTTCATGAGTTTTTCATAGCCTTCAGCTTCTTCCAGGAAATGCAAATCTTCTCTCTGCAAATTTTCAATCAAGGCAATTTCCGCTATTTGCTGAGAAGTATATTCGCTTATTATCACTGGAACTTCCTGCAAAGCAGCTATTTTGGACGCACGCAGCCTTCGTTCGCCGGCTATCAGCATATATTTGCCTTCCTCTTCGGGAGCAACCAGCAAAGGCTGCAGAACGCCGTACTGACCTATGGATTCCGATAATTCTTCCAAAGCGTTGTCGTCAAAAACTTTTCTTGGTTGATAAGGATTCGGCACTATGGATTCAATCGGCAGTTTAACCACCTTTATCTCACCGACAGTTTTCTTATCCTGTATCAAGTTAAAGCTTGTATCTAAAACCGAAAAACCGTCATCTACGATCATCACTTTCTCCTCTATTCTCCCAAAGGGGTTCTCTCCGGTGTTCCCGCTTTACGCGGAAATTTTGGTGAAGTCAGGCCCGTTTTTCTGATAATTATGATGGATCGGGCGTCATCAAGACCGGGCAGCTTCACCTCGCGACACTCTTCCAACTTGCCGCCCAGTACAGCGGCAGCTTTTTCGCCTGCTTCCGTTTCATCTTTATACTTGCTGCCCTTAAGGGCGATAAATCTGCCCCCTTTTTTGACGAGCGGCAGACAGTATTCCGCCAAAACATTCAGCCTTGCCACGGCTCTTGCCGTCACTATATCATATTCTTCGCGATGCAGCTTATTCCTGCCGGCATCCTCAGCTCGCAGATGATCGCAGGAAATATTTTTCAAATGCAGTTTATCAATAACTTTCTCCAAAAAATTAATTCTTTTACCTAAGGAATCAATCAATGTCACTTGCAGCGAAGGACAGTAAATCTTCAAAGGAATGCCCGGAAACCCGGCTCCCGTTCCCACATCCGCCAATTTCTTGTCAACAAAATCTCTGTCCCATGCCAGCAGACTGTCTATGAAATGTTTTATCGCCACTTCTCTTTCCCCGGTTATAGCGGTAAGGTTCATCACTTTGTTGGTTTCAACCAGCATTTCATAGTACAGTTGGAATTTTTCCAACTGCTCTTCCGTAAAAGAAAGTCCCGCCTCAGACCCCTGCCGCACTAAAATGTCTTTCAGACTCATTTCTCCATACTCCTTCTTTTAGCTGTTTCAAGAGCGATCACCAGAACATTGATATCTGCCGGGGAAACACCGCTGATCCGCGAAGCCTGTCCCAAAGAAGCCGGCCTTACCTTATCCAGCTTTTCCGCAGCTTCCGCGGACAGCTCTTTGATACCGAAATAGTCCGTTTCCGGGGGAATGGGTTTATTTTCCAGCCGCAAAGCTTTTTCCACTTCCTGCTTCTGCTTGGTAATATAACCTTCATACTTGGCAAAAATTTCCGCCTGCTCCGCAACAGCTTCCGGCAGCTTTTCCAATCCGAAAGCTTCACAAAGTTTCAGATAGCTGATTTCCTTTCTGCGCAGCAAATCCAGTATACTGATTCCCGACTTGACAGGCGTCGTACCCATTTGCCGCAACTTAATATTATTCTCTTCTGTAGGTGGAAGGAAGTTGCGCTTCAGCGCGGCAACCGTTCTTTCCAAAGCGCTTCTTTTTTCGACGAAATTTGTATATCGGCGATCATCCACCAGTCCTAACTCGCGGCCCTTTTCCGTTAAACGCAGATCCGCGTTATCCTGCCGCAAAAGCAGCCTGTACTCCGCCCTGGATGTCATCATACGGTACGGTTCTTCCGTACCCTTAGTTATCAAATCATCAATTAATACACCGATATAAGCCTCATCCCGCCGCAGCACGAAAGGCTCCTGTCCGCGGATCCTGCGCATAGCGTTAATCCCTGCCATGAGTCCCTGAGCCGCCGCTTCTTCGTAGCCGCTGGTACCGTTAGCCTGTCCGGCGCTGAACAAACCGCGAATATGCTTATGTTCCAGCGAAGGCTGCAGCTGCAAAGGATTCAGGCAATCATAGTCAATGGCATAGCCGGCGCGCATCATGCGGCAATTTTCCAGTCCGGGAATAGTCCTCATAAAAGCCAACTGTATTTGTGCCGGTAAAGACGAACTCATCCCCTGAACGTACATCTCATTGGTATTTCTGCCTTCCGGTTCGATAAACAGTTGATGGCGCTCTTTTTCCGCGAAACGCACTACTTTCGCTTCTATGGAAGGACAATACCGCGGCCCCACACCCTCGATCATACCGTTATACATTCCTGAAAGATGCAAATTATCGCGTATAATGCTGTGCGTTCTTTCATTCGTATACGTCAGCCAGCAGGGTACCTGTTCTCGCGTGGTCATCTCGCTCATAAAAGAAAAATTTCGCACGCAATCGTCGCCCTGCTGCACTTCCATTTTTTTATAGTCCAGACTGCGGGCATCCACTCTGGCAGGGGTACCGGTTTTGAAGCGCATCAGCTCCACGCCGTGCCGCTGCAGAGAAGCTGAGAGTTTCTCCGCACTGCGCAATCCGTTGGGTCCGGAGGAATAATTTACCCGTCCGTAAACTATTCTTCCTCTTAAATAGGTGCCGGTTGCTAAAATAACGCAGTGAGCTTCATAAACTTCTCCGGTTTCCGCTTCCACGCCAACTATTTCTCCGTTGCTCAGCAGGATATTGTCGATCATAAGCTGCTGCAGCTCCAAATTAGGCTGGTTTTCAATGATATTTTTCATCAGATGATGATAAACGGCTTTATCTTCCTGCCCTCTCAAGGCATGCACGGCATAACCTTTCCCCGTGTTGAGAAGCCGCATTTGAATACACGCTTCGTCGGCGGATAAACCCATCTGCCCTCCCAAAGCATCTATTTCTCTCACAAGATGACCCTTGGCAGGTCCGCCTATGGACGGATTGCAGGGCATCAGCGCTATATTGTCCAGGGACAGCGTAGCCAGCAAGGTTTTCCCTCCGAGCCTGGCAGCAGCCAGAGCCGCTTCAACGCCTGCATGACCCGCGCCTATGACTATAACGTCAAATTTATTACTTTTGTATAACATAATCTCATCCTATTTACCGATACAGAAACGGGAAAATATTTCGTTGATAATATCTTCACTCACTGTATCACCGGTTATTTCTCCCAAAAGGCCGAGCGCGTTCCGCACATCTATGATGACGCAATCATAAGGCAAAGCGGACGAAGCGGCCTCGGATGCAGCTTCCAGAGAGCGCAAGGCTTCACGCAGCAAATTTTCATGACGCGCGTTTTGCACATATATGCCCTCGCCTACATGGGAAGTTTCTTTATACACGTAATTTTGCAGCCACGCTTTCAGTTCATCCAGACCTGCCGAAGATTTGGCGGAAACTTTAAGCATCGGCTTCGATCCTAATTGCTCACGCAGAACCTGAATGTCGGCTTTGGTTCCAAGGTCGCTTTTATTTACTATAATAACACATTCTCTGTCTTTTATTATATCAAAAATGCGCAAATCTTCTTCGGTCAGCTCATCGCTGCCGTCCAACACGCAAAGTATCAGTTCCGCTTCTTCCAAAGCTTTTCTGCTTTTCGCCACACCTATTTTTTCGATGTGATCATCCGTATCCCTGATGCCCGCCGTATCAGTCAAAACAAGAGGTATCCCCCCTAAACTGATCTGTTCTTCAATGATATCTCTCGTAGTGCCGGCATACTTGGAAACTATCGCTCTTTCCTCACTAAGCAAAGCATTGAGCAAACTGGATTTGCCTACGTTGGGACGTCCCACGATGGCAGTACGAAGTCCTTCCCGCAGGATTTTTCCCGTATGGACATTTTGCAGCAGCAGCTCTATGCCGCGCCTGCTTGCTGCCAGACATTTTTCCACACTGCTGTAAGTTACGTCTTCTATATCTTCCTCAGGATAATCTATGACAGCCTCTAAAAGGACTACTATATCCAGCAGTTCCTTTCTCAAAGAGCCGATTTTCTTTGCCAAACTTCCTTGCTGCTGAAGTACTGCCAATTTCAAACCGGCTTCGCTGCGGGAACGGATAATGTCCATAACAGCTTCGGCCTGGGAAAGATCTATTCTGCCGTTCAGAAAAGCTCTTTTGGTAAACTCTCCCGATTCTGCCGGCCTTGCTCCGTAATAATAGCTCAAACTGAGAATTTTTTGCAAAGCGTAAACGCTTCCGTGGCACTGAATTTCAACGACATCTTCCGCTGTATATGAACGTGGCGCAGCCATATATACGGCCAGCACTTCGTCAACTATGCTACCGTCTAAATCATGTATATATCCGTAAACCAGCATATGACTGTCGTGAGCCGACAACTTTTTACCTGAAGCCGCCCGAAAAAGCTTATTGCCTATTTCCAGAGCTTCGGCGCCGCTGATTCTTATAATGCCTACTGCTCCCTCTCCCAATGCAGTTATAACCGCACTTACGGTATCTTCGGCAATCTGTACTTCTGTTTGCTTCATAGACTTTTCCTTCCCGAATGTATCTCAAAAAAACTAAACCCAGTAAAAAATACCGGGTTTAGCGCGTTTTATTTTTTCAGTTCAATGACTACGCAGCGAGAAGGTTCTTCACCCTCACTGGAGGTAACAACTTTTCGATCATTTTGCAACGCCATATGAATAATCTTTCTCTCATGAGGGTTCATAGGCTCCAATTCCACACGCTCACCCGTTCTTTTTACCTTATCGGCCAATCTGTGAGCAAGTCTTGTCAAAGTTTCCACTCGACGATCCCTGTAGTCTTCCACATCTATAATCACGCGAACGCGCTCATCGCTGTTTTTATTGGCTACAAGATTGGTAAGATATTGGAGAGAGTCGAGCGTCTGACCATGTTTTCCTATCAAAATACCCATATCTTTGCCGTGCAGTTTGAAAACAACACTGCCATCATTTTTGTTGATAAATTTTTCCATGACAACTTCCAACTTCATGGCTCCAAAAATCTTCTGCAGGAATTCTTTGGAAGCGTTGATAGCAGGCTCGCTGACGGTATACTTACGCTGTCCGCCGGCGAAGTCACGCTCTTTGCCGTTTTCTTCATCTCTGACGGACTGCAATTTACCTATAGCGGAATCTAAAGCGGCTTCTTTAAATTCCTTGGCTTTATCTGCCGCATCGTCAACAATCTCGGCAAGATCTCTCTTCGCCTCTTCAAATTTATCTTCCACTTCGGACGCAGCTGCGTGAGCCACATCTTTGATGGCGCTGAATGCCCTGTCCGCAGCTTCTTCCAACTCACTCTTATCGTTGGACTGATTTGCTGCGCAGGATTTTAAACAAACTCTTACTTTAGCATCTTTTTTTCCGAAACCTAAAAAACCTTTTTTAGGTTCGTCGATAATCTCAACTACAGCTTCTTCTCTGCTTATTTTCAACTCTTTTAAGGCTTCAGCTACAGCTTCGTCAACACTTTTTCCTGTTTTTTCAATAAAAGTCATTTTCGTAACTCCTCACAACTTCACTTGTCAGATTCCTTGTTCAAAATAGCCTGCTGCGCTATCTGCATAAGGTTCATAACCACCCAATAAAGTACCAGCCCTGTGGGAAACGTAAAGCTCAAATAACCCATAAAAAGAGGCATAAAATTTAACATTATCTTATTTTGAGGAGAACTTGTATCCGGCATGGTCTGCTTAGACTGAACGTAAGTGGTTATTACGGAGAGTATAGGAAGAACAAAATAAATGAGCGCTCCCTGCAAACCGGCAGCACTGTACATCTCCATAGCCGACTTGGTAATATCAACACCCAAAAACAACGTCGGACCTACATATTTGAAATCTCTGATTCCATAATAAATACCTATGAAAATAGGCATCTGTACCAACAAAGGAAGGCATCCGGCCACAGGATTGACGTCCTCAGTCTTGTAAAGATCCGCCAGCCTTTTATTCATTTCCATTTTGTCATGCTTATACTGCTCCTGAATGGCCTTCATCTTAGGTTGCAGCTTCATCATAGCCTTAGTGGACTGAATCTGTTTTTTTGTCAACGGGTATAACAAAAGTTTAACAATAATGGTCAATAAAATAATAGCCAGACCGTAATTGGCAATGCCGAGAGAAGCCGTAAAATTATATAAGATAGTAATTACCTGCTGGACTAAATTACTCAAAAAATCCAAAATACCACTCCTTAAAATAAAGCGTTCTTAAATAACTCAAAACCAAACTATTCTACCGGATCGTAACCGCCCGGATTAAAGGGATGGCATCTGGAAATCCTTTTTACAGCCAACCAACCGCCATGTAAAGCTCCCTTTTTCTGAATAGCTTCTATCGCATACGCGGAACATGTCGGATAAAACCTGCATTGTCTCGGGAACAAAGGCGAAATGGCAACTTGATAAATTTTTATAAAAAAAATCAGAATTTTTCCCACTGACTGCTCTTACCTATTCCTGCAACAAAGATGCTCTTTTCAGCAATTTCAAAAATACACGTTCAAAAGTTCTGTAATCAGCTTTAGCGAGCTTTTTCCTGGCAACCCACACTATGTAAAAACCTTTTTTCATTTCTTCTCTGTGAAGTCTGAAAACTTCGCGCATCATTCGTTTGATCCGATTACGCACAACGGCGCAGCCTATTTTTTTCCCCACAGCAAAACCGAGTTTTAATTCATCGCTTTCCAAAGCCAGTATATTCAGAAGCGACATGTTATCGACTACCGTCCTGCCGCAGGAATAAACCTTTTGAAACTCGGTCTTTGATTTTAAACGATTTACTTTTCTTAAAGTATACTTTTTTTTACGCATGGATCATTCGCCTATCCGCATTGAAAAAATAGGCCACTTTCGCGGCCTATTTTATAATCTTATGCAGATAATTTCTTTCTGCCTCTTGCACGTCTTCTTTTGAGAACTTGACGACCGCCTAAAGTTTTCATTCTTTCTCTAAAACCATGAGTTCTCTTTCTCTTCAGATTGTTAGGTTGAAAAGTACGCTTCATTAAGTATTCCCTCCTTACACAACGAAATTTTATCAAATTCTATGTGAATGAATATTGATAGCATCATCATTCGGCGACGTTCCTTTTTAAGCCTCTTCGCCAAAATAAAAGTATTACTGAAATATTATATTGGAAAAAAACTTCTACGTCAAGTGAAAAAAGACTCTTTCTCCCTGTATAACTTTTTTCCCTCATACATTTGCTTAGTTATCCACAGTCTGATAAAATATATATAATTCATTTTTATCACAACAGCCAAAATGACAGTGCAAATATTAACGAAAGGATTTTCTCAAATGTCTCAAGACTTTCAAGCAATATGGCTTAAATGTACGGAAAAAATCCGCCAATCTATAAATCAAAATGCCTTTAATTCTTGGATTAAACCTCTTGTTCCCGTCAGTTTTTCCGGTTCTGTCTTTACTGTTGAAGTCAAAACTGATTTTTTTAAATCTTATTTTGAACAGAACTACGCTTCCACTTTAGAAGGCGTTCTTTCAGAAGTAACCGGTACAAGAGTAATTTTACATGTACAAACTTCATCCGACGCTGATGCTCCATCTGAAGAAACTGCTGCTGAATACAAGGAAAAAACTCAGCAAACAGTGCTTTTCGGAGATAATAACAATGCTTTTAAAGATACCGAGGTGACAAATCTTAATCCCAAATACGATTTTGAAAATTTTGTCATAGGAAATTCCAACAGATATCCTCATGCGGCGGCGCTGGCAGTAGCAAATAATCCCGGCTTTGCTTATAATCCCCTTTTTCTCTACGGAGCAACTGGCTTGGGAAAAACTCATCTCATGCAGGCGATCGGCAACAGAATCAAGCAAAATAATCCCTCCATGCGAGTACTTTACACAACTTCCGAAATTTTTACCAATGAGATAGTCACATCAATCCGCACTAACAGCACTGAAGCTTTCAGAAAAAAATACAGGAACATAGATTGTCTTATTATCGACGATATTCAATTTCTGAAAGGCAAAGACGCTACTCAGGAAGAATTTTTTCACACTTTCAATACTTTAAAAAATGCCAATAAACAAATTATTATTTCCAGCGACCGTTCTCCTCGAGAATTAGAAATTCTGGAAGATCGTCTGCGTTCAAGGTTCGATCAGGGACTGACTGCGGATATCCAACCACCTGACCTGGAAACACGTATGGCCATCATAAGAAAAATGGCCTCATCGGATAATATCGAAATGCCAAATGAAGTGGTAACGCTCTTGGCAACCAATATTTCCACAAATATCAGAGAGATAGAGGGAGCCTATAACAGAATGGTCGCTTATACCTCTCTGATGAACATGCCCATAGATACGGAAACAGCCAAAAAAGTTCTGGGAGATATAGGTAAAACCGTTCATGTAAAACAAATAACCTTTTCCAATATCACAGGAATTGTCGCAGCGCGCTACAATGTCAAAGAGGAAGACCTTTTTACCAAAAAACGCCCCCAAAATATTGCCTTTCCCAGACAGATCGCTATGTATCTGTGCAGAACTTTAGCCGACCTTTCCTATCCAAGAATAGGCGAACTTTTCGGAGGACGCGATCATACTACGGTGATTCATGCTTACGAAAAGATTAGCAGTGAAATAAAAAGAAATAAAAGTCTCAAAGATGATATTAACAGCATCATAGAAGAATTGAAACAATGAAAGTTATCCACTAAAACTGTGGATATATTCGGTTTTTTCTGTGGAAAACTTCCAAAAAAATTTTTATCCAGTTTTCCATGTTGAAATTGTGTATAAAATTTTTCTGTTATCTACAATGTTGTCTACAGAAAAAAATCGCTTCCATTCTGGTCTCATCTTACTTATCAACATTATCAACATAGCCTATTACTACTTCGACTAAATCTTTAAATAAAACAGTATTGATTAAAAAATGGAGGACTGTGCAAAAATGATCATCATCAGTGAAACAAACAACTTAAACAAAGCTATTCAAACAGTTCAAAGAGCTATTATTTCCAAACCCAGCACACCGATCTTTTCGGGAATCCATATCATAGCGCAGGACAATCATATCACATTACAGGCTATGGATTTAAATATGGCAATGTCCTGCACTGTAGAAGCGGAAGTTCTGGAAGAAGGAGAAGCTGTTATTTCAGCTAAACATTTTTCGGAATTGGTGCGGAAACTTTCTTCCGAAAAAATTAAGATTTCCAAAAACAAAGATAATAAGAACATCACAGTGGAATCCGGTAAATCGGAATTTAAACTTTTACTGATGAATGAAGATGATTATCCTAAATTTCCTGAATTTGACGCCGACAAATTCATAGAATTGGAAGACGAAAAAATTAAGGAACTTATAAGAAAGACCATCTTTGCATGTTCTTCCGATGAATCGAGACCGTTATTTACAGGTATTTTATTGGAAGTAGGCGAAGGAAAGATAACTTTTGTAGGAACAAATACGCACCGTTTAGCTATCAAATCCGTTGCTGCTGAGGGAGCGGAACCTATGAGTATTATTATTCCGTCGAAAGTTTTGGCGGAAATCTACCGCAATCTCGCTGGAGATGTTCCTCAAAGCGTAAAAATTTCTCTCCTGAGCAATCAGATAATGGTAAATATAGACAATGTGATCATTGTTTCGCGTCTGATAGAAGGTAAATTCCCCGATTACAGAAAAGTAATCCCGCCTAAATTCGCTGTCAAAACAGCGGTCAACATCAAAGAATTGGCGGCTGCTGTAGAAAGAGTATCCTTATTTTCTACGGATGCAAATTACAGTATTGTCAAAATGAATGTCAAAAACGGCGAAATTAATTTGACTTCCAGCAGTCCTGAAGTGGGCATGGGATTGGAGGTAATTCCCTGTAATACGGAAGGCGAAGAATTGAATGTTGCCTTAAATTCCAAGTATGTGTTGGACATACTTAAAAATTTGGAATCGGAAAATGTTACCTTATACATGAATACATCTCTCAGCCCGGTTTGTGTAAAAGCTGATAATGAGGATGACTATACTTATATCGTAACTCCTGTAAGAGTAGTATTTTAAAGCGAAGGCGGATGAAAATGGAACAGGAAACCGTTGCCGTAAAAAACGGAGAAATAACTCTGGACAAGTTGTTGAAGTTTTCCGGTATAGCAGCCACGGGAGGACAGGCATTTTTTCTTATTGAGGAAGGTGCTGTCAGTGTTAACGGTGAAAAGATACATCAGAAAAGAAAAAAGGTCAAAGCAGGTGACCGCGTAGTTGTCGATGAACAAGTGGAATTATTGGTTGTAAGTGAAGAGTAGATGAAGATTTCAGGTATCCGTGCCGTTAATTTTAGAAATTACACAGGTTGTGAGTTAAATTTCACTGCCATGGTCAATGTCTTTTTCGGCAATAATGCTCAGGGAAAAACCAATATTTTGGAAAGTATTTTTTTCAGCTCATCAGGTTCTTCTCACAGGACGTCCGACGAGGAAGAGCTGGTGCATATCGATTGTCGGGAGATGCTTGTAGAAGTAACCTATGAAAACTACAGCGGAGATCATGAACTGAAGTTAAAAAAAATTGCTGTCAACGGCAAATGGAAAAAAGAAATTTGTTTGGACGGCTCTAAAATAACTCCCAAGGAACATTACGGGTCTTTAAATGCCGTAATGTTTTCTCCGGAAGATTTGCAGCTTATCAAAGGAGACGCATCCGTAAGAAGGCGTTTCTTTAATATGCAGATTGCTCAAACAGATCCCGTCTATTACGATATGCTTTTGAAATATAACAGGATCCTTTTGCACAGAAACAGGCTTTTAAAGGATATCAGAGAAAAAAAAGCGTCGGCGGAGATGCTTTTCGCTTGGGATGAGAGATTTGCGGAGCTGGCTTCGCAGATTACTTTAAAGCGGACGGCTGCTCTTACCAAGTTGCAGATTATAGCTGAAAATAATTACACTGCCGTTTCCGGCGCTCCGGAAAAGCTGTCCGTTCATTACAAGTTTAAAGCTTATGGAAATGAAATATTTTTTCCGGCTGCCGATATGAATTTCGACGATTTACGGGAGTTTTATATAGGCAGTTTGAGAAAAAATACGGCTGCGGATATTGCTCGCGGTTTCACCGGTATCGGCCCTCATCGCGACGATTTGGAAATTCTCTGCGACGGAAGATCTTTTAAGTCCTTCGGGTCTCAGGGGCAGCAAAGAACGTGCGCTTTAGCGCTGAAACTGTCGCAATTGGAATATGTTTTTAAAGAAACCGGCGAGTATCCCGTACTTTTGCTCGATGATGTCATGAGTGAGTTGGACAGCAGACGCAGGGAGCATTTGTTGAAGTTTATTGACGGCAAAGTACAGACATTTATAACGGTCAATGATAAATCTTTAGTGCCGGAACTTGCAGGTAATGCTTATTTTCATATCACAAACGGTCTTATTACCGAGGTTGAACATGTCTAAACATGATTGGGAAACAACTGACAGTATCATAAACAGAATTTTTGATCCCCGGAAGCAATACGGTAAATGTCATATTGATAAACATGTCAAAATAAATTATTTAAAAGAATATCTGGAAAAAAATTGGGAAGCAATATGCGGCGCCAACCTTGCCAAGAGTTGCCGCGTCGATAAAATCGACGGCGGCAGCCTGTATGTCAAGGTTGCGAACTCTCCTTTAGCCAGCGAGCTGAAGATGATGGAAAATACCTTTTTAAAAAAAATAAATCACTATCTTGAAAAAAAGGTTATAATTAAAAGGATATACTTCAGTGTCGGCAGGATCATCGACAACAAAAAAACGCCGTTTGCAGCGGAGAATCAAGAGGGCGGAAATTTTAAGAAATCCGTCTGCACTTTGTGCGGTTCTTCAACATATGCCGACGGAGGCATATGCAGTTTATGCGAGTTGAGGATCAGGAGAGAAGAATCAAGAAGAATTCGGGAGTTATTGTTGGCTGAGCCTTGGCTCAGCTATAAAGAATGTAACGAGTACAAAGCTTGTAAAAGAACGGTTTTTTCGGCAGTGAAGGACAGTTTAAAACAAAGATTTTTTTTGTCGGTGAAGAATAAAGAAGCTGATACTAGTGAACTTCTTACGGCAGTTATGCTGCTTTTGGAAAAAAAGCCTGAAGAAATTGATAACAGCCAGTTTGCAAACGCTTTGGAATATTTGAGGAGGGGTTAGTTTGTATCTGCATATAGGTTCAGACTGTGTTGTAGAAACAAAAAAAATTTTGACTATTTTATCCTGCAGTAAACTGGAAGAAGATTTTTTGAAAAGCTTCAGGAGTAATTATGAAATTGTTGACGCTACAAAAGGCGAAGCATGTTCCAGTTATATTTTAACTGATGATATACTGTATTTGTCGCCCATATCTTCTTCTACTTTGAAGAAACGTTTTGAAGAAGATTTTTTGACTGATTCCGTATATAGTGTTTAAAGGGTATGGAGGTAAAGATGGCTCACGGGGATATTGATTTCGAAGAAAGCATTACTGTCAAGGGCAGTTATAATGCGGAGCAGATACATGTTTTAGAAGGATTGGAAGCTGTCAGAAAAAGACCTGCCATGTATATAGGCAGTACGTCTGCCAGAGGCTTGCATCATCTTGTTTACGAAGTTATAGATAACAGTATAGACGAAGCTTTGGCCGGGTTCTGTTCAGAGATTGAAGTGACCATTCACGAGGATAACAGTATTACCGTCAATGATAATGGGCGCGGTATTCCTGTGGATATCATGAAAAAAGAAAACAAACCGGCTGTAGAAGTTATTATGACCGTATTGCACGCGGGAGGAAAATTTGGCGACGGAGGCTACAAGGTTTCCGGAGGTTTGCACGGTGTGGGCGTTACCTGTGTTAACGCCTTAAGTGAGCATATGGAAGTAGAAGTGCGTAGGGACGGCAAATGCTACGGTATAGAATTTGCTGTCGGAAAAACCGTGAAGCCTTTGTATGAGAAAGGGACTGCTTCCGCAACAGGCACTACTGTTCACTTTAAGCCGGACAGAACCATTTTTACTGAAACAGACTACAGTTATGAAACTTTAAGGTTGAGAATAAGAGAGCTGGCTTTCTTAAATAAAGGCATAACCATATCTCTTAAAGATGAAAGACCAGAAGGCAAGCATGAAGTATTTCATTTTGCCGGCGGTATTGTAGAATTCGTAAATTTTGTCAACAGCAATAAAGACAAGATCAACGATACGCCAATTTATCTTGAAGGAGAGAAAAACGGTGTCATCGTAGAATTGGCTATGCAATATTGCGATATATACAGTGAGAATATCTTTACTTACGTTAACAACATCAATACCGAAGAGGGCGGAACTCATTTAAGCGGTTTCCGTAAGGCTTTAACGCGAACTGTAAATAACTATGCGAAAAAAGGCAATTTTCTTAAAGAAAATGAAGATGCTCTGAGCGGTGAGGACGTACGTGAAGGCTTGACTGCCGTTCTCAGTTTGAAAATACCCAATCCGCAGTTTGAGAGTCAGACAAAAATAAAATTGGGCAACAGCGAGGTTATGACAATAGTCGATAATCTTGTGGGGGACGCTTTGAATGAGTTCATGGAAGAAAATCCTCAGATTGCCAAAAAGATAGTCGATAAATCCATTGTGGCAGCCAGAGCGCGTTTAGCTGCCAGAAAAGCCAGAGAGCTTACCAGGCGTAAAAATGCTTTGGAGTTCAGCAGTCTTCCTGGTAAGTTGGCGGATTGCCAGAGCAGGGACGCTGAGGAAACGGAAATTTATTTGGTCGAAGGTGATTCCGCCGGCGGCAGCGCCAAGCAGGGACGTGACCGTCGTTTTCAGGCGATATTGCCTTTGCGCGGTAAAATTTTAAATGTTGAAAAAGCGCGTCTTGATAAAATACTGAGCAGCGATGAGATACGCAACATGATAACTGCTTTCGGCTGCGGTATCGGCGATGATTTTGACATTACCAAAACAAGATACGGCAAAATTATTATCATGACTGATGCCGATGTGGATGGAGCTCACATCAGAACGTTGCTGCTGACGTTTTTCTATCGCTATATGCAGCCTTTGATCAAAGAAGGTCATGTTTTCATAGCGCAGCCGCCTCTGTATCTCATCCGCAAAGGGCAGAAACATTATTATGCCTACAGTGATGCCGAGATGCAAAGTATTCTCGATGAAATAGGACGTGAAGGCAATCCCTACATTCAGCGTTATAAAGGTTTAGGCGAGATGAATCCCGAACAGCTTTGGGAAACAACCATGAATCCTGAAGCAAGAACCGTCCTGAAAGTGGAGTTGCAGGACGCTGCCGAAGCGGACAGCATTTTCTCCATACTTATGGGCGATAAAGTTGAACCGCGTCGCAAATTCATTGAGGACAATGCCAAGAAAGTTACGAATCTTGATTTGTAAGGTGCTGAGATGGTAAAAATTAAGAAAAATCTTTCTGATGAAGAAATGTTCAGAGGCTTCAAGGAAGAGCTGAATTTTGAAAATACGGTTTATCAGGAGGAAGAACAGACTTCGTCCAAGATAAAAGGAGCTGTGCGCAAGCAGCAGGAAATACTTCTGAACGGCGAAGCTTTGGAAAGGTTGAACAGATTTCTTTTGGAAATAAGTTTGGAATGTCTGAAAAATAAAAAAGGCGGCTGTACCTGGCGAGTAGCCAAAGAAGGAGAAACTATCGTCATTAAGCCTGTTACGGCGGCGCAAAAGTAATGGAAGGAAAAAAATTTTCTTTCCCGGATATGGACTTGTCTGTTTATACACCGGTATTTCCCTTATTTGCGAATGATCTCGTTCATATTTTAGCCGGCGGGAGAAAACCGGATGTTGATTGGCTGAAAAACTTTTTCGGACTTAGCGGAGGAGAAATTTACTGCGCTGACAGGGGCGCTGTATATTGTCTGGAAGCGGGGCTCACTCCTGCAGCCGTCTATGGTGACGGTGACAGTTGGTCGGAACATACGGAAGAGGAACTTGCCGTTTTGGGTATTCCCGTATATAAATATCCTTCAGCCAAAGATTTGACGGATCTGCAAATCATTTTGAATGAACTGCAGGTGAAGAATTTAACGGTCAGCGGTATTTGGGGAGGAAGATTTGATCATTTGTACAGTGCGGTATATTCTCTGCTCGCCTATAAAATAAAAAATACCGCTCAGGTAATTATGGCTGATGAAAAAGAGAGCATGATCCTTCTTACGGAAGGAGAGGAAGCGGAGATTTACTTTAAAGATAGAAAACCTTCGGCGATTTCTTTGCTACCATTGTCGGACAGTACTGAGGTAACTCTCAGTAACGTGCGCTGGCCTCTGACTGAGAAAGTTTTAAAAATACTGCATCCGTACGCTGTCAGCAATACTTTGGCGGGACAGCCTTTGCGCTGTACCTGTATACATGGATGTGTTGGAGTTTATATTTTTTTTGAATAAATTTTGAGGGGATTTTCAGTTTTGGACGGATTTAATACAACCATTGATTTTTGGCAAGTTTTATTTCTGGTTTTGTCCGGATTCGTAGCTTCTTTTATTGATTCGACAGTCGGCGGCGGAGGACTTATATCGACGCCGGCGTTGCTTAGTATGGGGCTTCCGGTGCCTTATGCTCTCGGTACCAATAAAGTGGCTGCTTCCAGCGGCTCTTTGATGAGCGTCATTTCCTTTTGGCGAGCAGGAAAGATCAATAAAAAGCTTGCTTTGAGTCTGATGCCATTCGCCTTTACAGGTTCAGCCCTTGGCGCTTATGTCGTCTATCTTCTGCCGGAAAAACTGATGAAGAATCTAATAGTCATACTTTTGGTAGCGGTGGCTGTCTATACCTACAGAAAGAAAGAGTGGGGAGATGTTTCCGCTGTCAGCAAGCTAGGTTACGGCGCTTTGGCATTTGCCGTAATTATGGCTGCCGGACTCGGGTTTTATGACGGCTTTTTCGGGCCCGGCACAGGATCGTTTCTGATTTTCGGCTTTTTATTTTTGGGTTTCGATTTTGTGGAAGCAGCCGGAAATGCCAAAGCGTTGAATTTCGCCAGCGGTCTGGGAGCTATGCTTTCTTTCGCTCTCAGCGGAACTGTTGTGTGGAGCTACGGTATCATTATGGGCGCAGCGATGATCGTCGGAGCTTATTTCGGCTCCAAAGCGGCAATTACCAAAGGCGCGGCTTATGTACGACCACTGTATTTGGCAGTTACTACTTTGCTTATAGGTAAGCAGGTTTATGAAATAGTATTTAGGTGATTAGGAAAGGTGATGTAAGTGGAAGCAGAAAATATCAGCGGTAAAGTCTTACCTGTATACATTGAAAATGAAATGCAGAAATCCTACATAGACTATGCCATGAGCGTTATTATCCAGCGCGCTCTTCCCGATGTGCGCGACGGTTTAAAGCCCGTTCATCGTCGTATTTTGTACGCTATGCAGGAAGCTGGCATGGCATCCAATAAACCCTACAAAAAATCGGCACGTATCGTCGGTGAAGTTTTGGGTAAATATCATCCTCACGGAGATACCTCCGTTTATGACGCTATTGTTCGTTTGGCGCAGGATTTTTCCACCAGATACCTCATGGTCGACGGTCACGGCAATTTCGGCAGCGTTGACGGCGACAGCGCGGCAGCTATGCGTTATACGGAAGTTCGTATGGCTAAGATAGCTGAAGTTATGCTGGAAGATATTGAGAAAGAAACCGTAGATTTTGTTCCAAACTATGATGAATCCTTAAAAGAACCCAGCGTTCTTCCTTCTAAAGTTCCCGCCATACTCATTAATGGCAGTTCCGGCATAGCTGTAGGTATGGCCACCAATATACCGCCACATAATTTGGGTGAAGTTGTCAACGGTTTGGTGATGCTGATAGATGATCCAGATGTGGAGATTCCACAGTTGATTACGGCTATCAAGGGACCGGACTTTCCTACGGGAGCTACGATTCTCGGCACGGACGGAATTTTTAACGCTTATACCACAGGTCGCGGTATCGTAAAGATCAGAGCTAAAGCGGAAATTGAACCGATGAATAAGGGGAAGAACAGGATTGTAGTTACAGAGATCCCCTACCAGGTAAATAAAGCCAGACTGATAGAAAATATAGCGCAGCTTGTGAAGGACGGAGTAATCGAAGGCATAACAGATCTGCGTGACGAATCCGACCGCAGAGGTATGCGTATTGTTGTCGAACTTAGGGGCGATGTTGTTCCCGATGTTATTCTCAATCAGCTGTACAAGCATACACAGATGCAAAGTTCTTTCGGTATAAACATGTTGGCGTTGGTCAACGGTCAGCCGCAGATCCTCAATTTAAAACAGGTTCTGGTGCATTATCTTGATCATCAGAAAGAGGTAGTTACAAGAAGAACAAGGTATGAGCTTAGCAAAGCAAAAGACAGAGCGCATATTTTGGAAGGTTTAAAAGTAGCGCTCGATAATTTGGACGCCGTTATTCAAACCATTCGCAGCAGCGCTACGGCGGATATTGCCAGAGCCGGATTGATGGACAAGTTCAACTTAAGTCAGCGGCAGGCGCAGGCTATTCTTGATATGAGATTGCAGCGTCTGACAGGGTTGGAGCGCAAAAAAATAGACGATGAATACATGGATGTTTTGGAAACAATCGACTATTTGGAAGGCGTACTCGCCGACGAGCGGAAAGTGATGGGCATCATCAAAGACGACCTTCTGGATATGAAAAAAAGATTCGGCGATGAAAGACGTACGGAAATATCCTTCGATTCTTCGGAAATGGATATAGAAGATCTGATCGCGGAAGAAGACATAGTAGTTACCATAAGCCATCAGGGGTATATAAAGAGACAGACTATGGATAATTTCCGGAATCAGAAGCGTGGTGGCGTGGGTAAGACCGGAGGCAGCGGAAAAAAAGTAGACGACAGCGCGGAACATTTATTCCTTTCCACAACGCATTTCAATATTCTCTTCTTCACCAACAAGGGGCGCGTATATCGCCAGAAGGGATATGAAATTCCTGAAGCCGGCAGAACCGCTAAGGGAACGGCCATCATAAACCTGCTGCCGTTGGAAGCAGGGGAAAAAATAACGGCGGTCATCCCTGTAAAAGAATTCAAAGAAGAACAGTTCATGTTTATGGCTACTAACAGAGGAACTGTAAAGAAAACGGTGCTGACAGATTTCGACAGCGCCAGGAAAGCGGGACTCGTGGCCATCAACCTTGATGAAAACGAGGAACTGATAGGCGTTGAGCTGACTGACGGCAATAGTGAAATAGTTCTCGCCACACGCAACGGACTGGCAATCCGTTTCGACGAACAGGATGTAAGATCCATGGGACGCACGGCTCACGGCGTGCGCGGCATCTCTTTGAACTACGGTGACGAAGTAGTTGCCATGGACAGCGTTTCCGACGAAAATAACGAAGTGCTGACTGCCACCGAACTTGGTCTGGGCAAGCGTACAGCTGTAAGCGAGTATCGTAAACAAACCCGCGGCGGCAAGGGCGTAATCAATATTAAGATTACCGAAAAAACGGGAATCGTTGTAGGTATGCGCGTCATCAATCCGGAGCAGGAAATCATGATGATTACCGCCGGAGGTATCATTATACGCATAGATGTTGACGGAATTTCCAAAATAGGACGCAATGCTCAGGGCGTAAAGCTGATAACTCTCAATGAGAACGACACGGTTGTTTCCTTAGCTGCCATACACCATGAAGAGGATTCTGCAGCTGAGACGGAGGAAGCTGAAGAGTAAAAGATTTTACAAATTTTCATAAATAAAACCGGGCGATATTCTTATCGTTCCGGTTTTATTTTTGCCGCTAATATGATAAAATGAGTGTCGTTAGATTTTTAGCAAGGATGTGACAAGATGAATTCTTTTAAAACTGTAGATGTAGTCGTAATCGGCGGCGGCATTACAGGAACTGCTATTTTGAGAGAACTTACGAAATATGATCTTACCTGCGTGCTTTTGGAAAAAGAGCCGGATTTGGCATTGGGAACGACCAAGGCCAACAGTGCGATACTTCATGCCGGATTTGACGCGCCCACCGGCAGTCTGAAAGCCATTACCAACGTGCGCGGCAATAAGCTGTACCATGAGCTGGAAAAAGAATTGGCTTTGGATATCAAATGGACCGGTTCCCTGGTCGTGGCTACAACTGAAGAGGAAAAAGCTACTTTGGAAGAACTTCTGACCAGAGGAAAAGCTAACGGCGTAGAGGGCCTGAAACTGCTTACTCGCGAAGAAGTTTTGGAGCAGGAGCCTAATCTTACAACAGCCGTGGCGGCTCTTTGGGCTCCAACAGCAGGCGTGTGCTGGCCGTTCGGCGCGGCCTTGGCTTTTGCGGAGAACGCTGTCCAAAACGGCGGCGAAGTGGTACGCGACTGTGAGGTTTCCGGATTTGTCAAGGAAGACGGAAAAATTATCGGCGTACAGACAAACAAAGGCACCATTGCTGCTAAATATGTTGTCAACGCCGCCGGTGTTTACGCCGATACTATCGCCAAACTTGCAGGAGATGACAGTTTTACCATTCATCCGCGTAAGGGAGAATACATTCTCTTTGATAAAACAGCTTGCAATGATCTTGTCTACGGTGTGGTTTTCCCAACGCCGACGAAAAAATCCAAAGGTATCCTGATTTGTACTACCACCCACGGCAATACGTTTATCGGACCCAATGCCAACGAACAGGATTCTAAAAATGACCATGCCGTAACGGCTGAAGGGATGAATGAGATTATTTCTTCAGCGCGTAAATTGATACCGTCCTTGCCTATGGGCGCAGCCATAACTCAGTTTGCCGGATTGCGCGCAGTTTCCGACTCCGGTGATTTCGTTATCGGACCTTCGGATGTTGAAGGTTTTTACAACGCTGCGGGAATGCAGTCCCCGGGACTTACTTCCGCGCCGGCGGTGGCAGAGCTTATTGCTGCGGAAATTGCCCGTGTAAGCGGCGCTGCCCGTAAAAATGATTTTCAAAATAAGCTTCCGGAGAGAAAAGCTTTTGTACGCATGACCAGAAGTGAACAGGCTGCCAAGGTGGCGGAGAATAATCTTTACGGAAGAGTAATTTGCCGCTGTGAAACAGTTACGGAAGGCGAGATAGTAGAAGCCATTCATAATCCGGTGGGCGCTCGCACCGTGGACGGAGTTAAAAGACGTACCAGAGCCGGAATGGGGCGCTGTCAGGGAGGTTTCTGCGGACCTCGTGTAACCCAGATTTTAGCGCGGGAGTTGCAGATTCCCGTAACGGAAGTCTTAAAGGAACATCACGGTTCAGAGATGTTTTATGATAAAAATACCTCTGCCGGCAAGGAGGATTAACAGTGGAAGGATTATATGACGTTATTATTGTCGGCGGCGGACCTGCGGGACTTTCTGCTGCATACAGCGCTTGGCAGAACGGAGCTGAAAAAATACTGATATTGGAAAGAGATCGGGAACCGGGAGGTATTTTGCAGCAATGCATACATAACGGGTTCGGACTGCACCATTTCAAAGAAGAACTTACAGGACCGGGGTACGCGCACAGATGTATTGAATTGGTAAAAGATAAACCTGAAATAGAAATCATGGTGGATACTATGGTTCTTGATGTTCTGCCGGACAAAACCGTTATAGCGGTTAATCCTGTCAAAGGATTACTGAATTTAAAGGGCAAGACGGTTATTCTTACCATGGGATGCAGAGAGAGGACACGCGGAGCTATTCGCATTCCGGGCGCACGTCCTGCTGGTGTGTTTACCGCAGGCGCAGCTCAGCGTATGGTCAATATGGAAGGTTATCTGCCGGGCAAGAAGATTGTCATCCTCGGCAGCGGCGATATCGGACTGATTATGGCCAGGCGCATGAGCCTGGAGGGATGCCAGGTATTGGCTTGTCTGGAAATTTGCCCTTTTTCCAACGGCTTGACGAGAAATATTGTCCAATGTCTGGAAGACTTTAATATTCCTTTATATCTTTCTCACACCATTGTAAAAATTCACGGTGAAGAAAGAGTGACAGGCATCACCGTCGCCAAAGTTGACGATAAAATGACACCCATCCCCGAAACGGAGTTCGATATTGAATGTGATACGGTACTGCTGTCGGTGGGTTTGATTCCTGAAAATGAATTATCCAACGGTTTGAATCTTTCTATGTATCCTCTGACAAACGGTCCCGTGGTGGATCAGCACAGAGAAACCTGTATGCCGGGATTTTTTGCTGCGGGCAATGTGGTGCATGTGCATGATTTAGTAGATTTTGTTTCCGAAGAAGCGGAAATAGCCGGCAAATACGCGGCTTTAAGGGCGCAGGATAAACTCAGAGCAATTGTTCACACTGTCAAGGTCAAGGCTGTTGACGGCGTCAGAACGTGTGTACCACAACAATTATCTTTGCCGGAGGATCTTTCAGAGGAGAAGGTAAAATTGTTTATGCGCGTGGGAGCGCCTCATCGAAATGTTAAACTGCAGATAAAAAGCGGCGATGAGGTTCTTCTTACAAGACCGTTGCCGGTGGCTAAACCAAGCGAGATGATAGCTGTAGAAATTCCGGCAGCCAAAATAGGTCTTATCGGAGAAGAGTTAAGCGTCGGACTGTTGATGTGAGGAGAATTATAGATGGCTGTTGAAACTAGAGTAATGAATTGCATTATGTGTCCTCTGGGATGCGAAATGACAGTAACAGTTGAAGATGGCGTATTTAAAAGCGTCACAGGCAATACCTGCCCCAGAGGTGAAAAATACGCCAAGGATGAAGTGACCTCTCCGAAACGTATGTTGACGGGAACCGTAAGCATCGGCGGAGGCATACTTCCTTTGCTGCCGGTTGTTTCTTCCGCGGCATTGCCCAAGGACAGGATCCTCGACTGTTCTGCTTTCCTGAGAACGGTTGATGTTGCGGGACCTGTTAAGACAGGCGATGTAATCGTAGAGAATATCTTGGGGCTGGGCGTAGATATTATAGCCAGCAGAGATATGTAATACTTTGTGTAAGCTTGCTGCTCCTGAAAAATAAATCGGGAGCAGTATTTTTGTTAAAAAATTAACAAAAAGCTATTGACATAAAAAAAGAGGTGTGTTAGTATATAAAAGTCGCCGATACGGGCGGCAGCGAACCTTGAAAACTGAACAAAAACCTAGAAAAAGCAGATGTGCGGGTCATGAAAAGATCATGACC
>JAXFPC010000048.1:0-12483 GCA_034180005.1 Acidaminococcaceae bacterium
TTGTTTTTCTGTCAGACAGTAACCTAGATGTTATTACAGTGCAGAATATTTGCGTTGCAGAAGGAGACAGTTATGCCGTTTGTAAATATCAAAATTACCAGAGAAGGAAATGTTACGAAAGAACAGAAGCAGAAGCTTATTGCAGGAGCGACAAAACTGCTGCAGGATGTTCTCGGTAAAAATCCAGCTACGACAGTTGTCATTATCGATGAAGTGGAAACTGACAATTGGGGTATAGGCGGATCACAGGTTACGGAAATACGTAAGCATAAGGTGTAACAAACGCATAAGGTTACGCTCGACAGTTTCCGTAACCTTATGCTTCTCAATATTTGCATACACATAATAATAAAATAAATCGAAGTGAGCATGACGCGATTGACAAAATTTTTGTAACGACTAACGATTACTTTTATAGTACAATATCTAATATCTTAAGAAAATCGCTTGGCTTGCTTTAAATATTTTTATGGACAAAGGTAATTTTCAGTGAATAAACTTAGAGTTTTTAACATAGTTGAAGCCAAAGTTTGGGGCGGCGGCGAACAGTATGTTTATGATACAGCTAAAATAATGGCGAAAAATGATGTGGAAGTTTTTGTTGCCGTTGACAGAAATAATAAAGAACTGCAGCGAAGATTTTCCGAGGTTGCCAATGTAGTGGTCTTTGATTTTTATTCTTTTGCTCGCTTAAAGGATTTTTTAAAAGTAAAGGATTTTGTCGTCCGAAATAATATCGATATTGTTAATTGTCACAGCGGACGCTCTATGCTTCTTGCTATCTATTTAAAACTGACGACAGCTATTAAATTAGTTGCTTTTAAGCATAATGCCATTGCAGCCAAGCATGATTTCTACCACAGATGGCAAAGAAAACACACGGATGCCTTTATTTGCGTTTCTAAACTGGTTTATGAAAAACAAACTGAAAAGTTGGAGGATGACAACAGTAAATACCATTTGGTGTATGGTGGTATTGATACTGAGCGCTTCAATAAAGACAAGGATCCGGAATTCATTGTAAAAGATAAATTCATTATCGGCTATGCAGGCAGGATTGTTCCTAATAAAGGAATTAACACATTGTTAGAAGCATTTAACCAATTATCCGTTAAATATCCCGATATGCAGTTGTTATTGGCAGGAGCTGACGAAAAAGGCTATTTAAAGGATATTGAACAGTATATTTCTGCCAACAAGTTGGATGATAAAGTGAAATGTATCGGCTATGTCAGTGAGTTGGAGTCTTATTACAAAAATTTAAATGTATTTGTTTTACCTTCTGTCGTCGAAGAAGCGTTCGGCTTGGTCCTATGCGAGGCGATGTATTGCGGTGCCGTCGTCATAACTACTGACAGCGGAGCACAGAACGAAATAATAGACGACGGTATCGACGGCTATATTTTTGATAACCAAAGTGCTACGGAACTGGTCAAGTTCATCGAAAAAATATATTTACATTGGGAAGCACACGAGCAGATGGTGCAATCAGCCAGGAAAAAAGTTCTTGATAAATTTTCGGCAGATTTGTGTGTAGGTAAAATATTGAAAATATACAATAATTTGTTGTGAAATATCTTGTGAAGAGGAGAAATAATGAACGACAAAATTGCTGGAATTATGGGAATATGTTTAGGGTTAAGCATTTGCTCTACAAGATTTTCCATCGCTGTCGGAAATATTTTTCAATCACTGGCGATACTGATATTTTTTTATCTTCTGTATACGAGACGAAATATTATCAGTGTGGAGCGTGAGCTTATTTCTTATATCTCGATTATCGCTCTGATGATATCTTGTATGATTCCTTCCATAATTTTTTCTTATAATCCTGGCGAAAGTATAAGAAGTTTCGCTGAAATGTGGTTGTACAGAGTTATACCGTTTGTGATGATTGTTACTTTCTTAAAAGAAAAAAAATTATCTGAGCAGATATTGATAATGATATTGCTGGTTTTATCTGCCGAGGGTGTGGCCGCTGTTATACAGGTACTGACAGGTATCAGTAACAGAGGCATAGGCTTCCATGGTGTGATGTACTTTGCCGGCATACTTGCTTCGTGGATACCTGTCGCTTGCGTTTTAGCTGCAGATAACGGTGTTAATAAAACTTTGCGAACAGTCAGCAGAATTGCGGTGCCTTGTTTGCTGGCCGGTGCGATAGCAGGTCAGAGCAGAGGATTATGGCTGACATTGCTTTGTGTTTTACCGGTAGTTTTGTACAAACATATACTGAACAATAAAAAATATATAGCGGTTTGTTGTGCGGTGCTTTTAATCGTAGTTGGAGTGTTTGCGACCTCGCCTGAACTGGTACACAGAGTGAAGTCAATCACAAATATGACCACAGATCGCTCCAATGGCGACAGATTAGTTGTATGGGAGTCAAGTTGGAATATGATAAAGGATCATCCGCTAACAGGAGTTGGACTTGGACAGTTCAAAAATGTGTACGAACCTAGATACAGATTAAAGGCAATGACGCAAAATTTGAACCATACCCATAACAATTTTGTTCAAGTAGCTACGGAAGCCGGCATATTCGGATTTTTAGGGTTCTTTGTCTTTACTGTTTGTGTTTTATGGAACAGTTATGCTGAGTGGCTGAGAACAGGGAATCCGTATGCTTTGGCTTTATTTGCATGTTGGGCAGGATTTAGCGCTTTCGGCATGATTGATAACACTTTGGACGGGTCGGCTGTTGTCAAAAGTATGTGGTTTCTAACAGGAGTATTTTTAGTTTTGAAAAATTCGTGGAATAAAGAGTTTCAAGAACATTAAAAGTGACGATAATTGTTGCCGGTGGAGCCGGTTTTATAGGAACTAATTTTATATCATACATGTTGGAGAAATATCCCGACTATCGCGTCGTATGCTTTGATAAACTGACTTATGCAGGTAATTTTGCCAATTTGTCGTTCATTAAGGATAGCGACACATTTCGCTTTGTAAAAGGAGACATCTGTGACAGCGAAGCGGTAGAAAAAGTTTTCGCAGAAGAACGTCCTGATATTTTGATCAATTTTGCAGCAGAGTCCCATGTGGATCGCTCCATTAAAAATCCAGAAATATTCTTCAGGACAAATATTTTAGGTACCGCCGTTTTGCTGGAGGCGTGCCGCAAATGCGGCATTACTCGTTATCATCAGGTATCCACAGATGAAGTTTACGGTGATTTGCCGTTGGACGACCGAAATATATTTTTTACAGAAGCAACGCCGCTTCAGCCAAGTTCTCCTTACAGCAGTTCTAAAGCAAGCGCCGATTTATTAGTGCTTGCTTATCATCGAACTTATGATTTGCCTACGACAATTTCCCGCAGTTCCAACAATTACGGACCTTACCAATTCCCAGAGAAACTCATTCCTTTAATGATTACAAATGCTTTCCTGGATAAAAATCTGCCCGTATACGGTACTGGCGATAACATCCGTGACTGGTTGTACGTAGAGGATCACTGTAAAGCTCTGGATTTAATTATTCACAAGGGCAGAGTCGGTGAAATTTATAATATTGGAAGTCGAAATGAGTTGCGTAATATTGATGTGGTGAGACTTATTTGTGAAGAGCTCGGCAAGCCTGCAAGTATGATTACTTACGTTGCGGATCGCAAAGGTCATGATATCCGTTATGCTGTTGATACAACCAAAATCAACAATGAACTCGGATGGTTGCCGGAAGTGAAATTTGTCAACGGCATCAAGAAAACTGTTCAATGGTATGCCGATAACAGCGAATGGTGGGAAAATATTCTCAGCAGAGCGTACCGAAAGTTCGGTAAAATATAAAAGAAATACAGCATCCCTGTAATTGACGTATGCTTCTCTTTTGCATACTTTGAAATCTCCCTTTGTGTTTTCAGAAACGAGGCTCGTTGTCTGCGAAATACATCGGGAGATTTTTGCTTTCCGGAATTTTAATTTTACTGCTCAAGGTAATCGACTGTAAAATTAGTTTCTTCTTGGCGGAGAGAGTTGCCTTTCGATAATATTTTGCGTATCGTATCACAATATAAGTCAAAAAGTATTTGCACATTGGCCTGCAGGAATTGTATAAAAATGCTATAATTAATTTCGGATGATGTAATGCTGAAAGGAGTGTAGTTTTATGGCAGTATATAAATGCAGCGTTTGCGGTGCAATATTTGACGAAGCAAAAGAAGGTAAAAGTTTCAGCACTTTAAGTGTTTGTCCTGTCTGCCAACAACCGGCGGCTATGTTCGTCAAAATGGAGGAAGAAGCGCGGGAGACAGCTGTTATAAGCGATATCCGCAAACTTGCTTATCCTGCTGAATTTTCAAGGATCGATAAGCAAAATCGCTATATGGCAGAAATACATGAAATGGCAGTTAACGGTAAATCAATCGACGGAGCTATGAGTACACAGCTGCCTTTACCAAGTTGGGACAATATTTTATTTATGGGAGGACAATTAAGCCATCCGCCGTTGGACGACAATTATGACGTTAATTGTCGAACCGTAATAGGGAAAAAAGCTTTGCAACCGATGATTTTGGAAGGACCTGTTCTGATATCGCACATGTCCTTCGGCGCTCTTTCAAAAGAAACTAAAATAGCTTTGGCCGAGGGAAGTGCTCAAGCCGGAACAGCCATGTGCAGCGGTGAAGGTGGTATTTTACCCGAAGAAAAAGCTGCTTCATACAAATATATTTTTGAATACATACCCAACAAGTACAGCGTTACCGAAGAAAATCTGAAAACCTCCGACGCTATCGAAATCAAAATCGGACAGGGTACCAAACCTGGAATGGGAGGTCATTTGCCGGGCGAAAAAGTTACGGCTGAAATAGCGGCTTTAAGAGGCAAAAAGATTGGCGAAGATATTCAAAGCCCCAGCCGTTTTCCTGAAATAAATTCTAAAGAAGACCTCAAAGAAATGGTCGCAACCCTCAGAGAACTTTCGGGAGGTCGTCCTATCGGAATAAAGATAGCTGCAGGAAGAATAGAAGAAGATCTTGCTTACTGTGTTTATGCAGAACCGGACTTTATTACTATCGACGGTCGAGGCGGTGCTACAGGATCGAGTCCATTGCTGCTCAGAGAAGCTACATCGGTTCCGACGATATACGCTCTGGCCAGAGCCAGAAAATATTTGGATGCCGTCGGCTCCGATATTGACCTTATAATAACAGGAGGTTTAAGAGTTTCCGCAGATTTTGCGAAAGCTATAGCCATGGGGGCGGATGCTGTCGCGATAGCCAGCGCTGCTTTAATAGCCGCAGCATGTCAGCAGTACCGCATTTGCGGTACAGGTAAATGCCCGGTCGGTGTAGCTACGCAAGACCCTGAGCTTAGAGCGAGGCTGCATAGAGAAGCTGCTGCGCAAAGGGTAGCCAACTTTTTAAATGTTTCAATGTCCGAGCTTAAAATGTTTGCCAGAATAACAGGACATAAAGATGTGCATGAACTTTCGATTGACGATTTGATAACATTGGATAAAGATATAGCCGGATACACTTCCATCCGCCACGCTGGAGAGGCGTTGGAGTGAACGCTACAAAAATGCATGGACAGAACTCTTATAAATTTTTAAATAAAGGAGAAGATTGACGTATGAAAAAAATTTACTCGGGAAAAACAAAGGATGTATATGAACTTGACAACGATAATGTCCTCTTAAAATTTAAAGATGACGTTACCGGCAAAGACGGCGTGTTCGATCCGGGAGAGAATCAAGTAGGACTGACGATTGAAGGAGCCGGCAGATCAGCTGTGCGCATGACAAAATTCTTTTACGAAAAATTAAATGCCATGGGACTTAACACACATTTTGTATCTGCCGATATTGAAAAAAACGAGGCAGTTGTACGCAAAGCGCAAGTCTTCGGCAAAGGTGTCGAGGTAATAGTAAGATACAGGGCAGTCGGTTCTTTTATCAGGCGTTACGGCAGTTACATCGAATCAGGTTCCGTGATACCCACTTATGTTGAAGTAACATTAAAAGACGACGATAAAAATGATCCTCTGATAACGAAAGATGCTTTAGCTCTTTTGAATATTATGAATAACGACGAGTACGAAGAGCTTGCTCTTTTGGCTATGAAAATAGGCGATGTTGTCAAAGCTGAACTTGCTGTTAAAGGACTTGATCTTTACGATATCAAATTTGAATTCGGACGAATTAACGGCAAAGTAGCCTTGATTGATGAAATATCCGGCGGCAACATGAGAGCGTATATGGGCGACAAGTATATAGAACCGTTGGAACTCGAAAAAATAATGCTTGATTAATGCGGCTGAACAGTATACGTTAGCTTTTGCTTTTGAACTTCAGCTTCTCGTATCGAAGTTAATGTAAAAAAAGCGGCCTCCTGAAATTGGGACTATTGTTTCCAAATTCAGGAGGCCGCTTTTTTGTTATTGACTGTTTACTGGAGCATCGAATTGTTGACTGCACCCGGCTGTTCGAACACAAACGCCGGAGAAGGATAATAGAACTGACAGTGTTCGAAATTTATTTCTTCAGTAGAAAATCTTTTCAGGAGAGCAAAAGAAGCTCTTTCTTCAAAGTCGATCAAATTGTCTTTATTGATGTCGGCATCGTCGACAATAACCAGCAAAAATGCCGGAACTACTGGCGCGTCTTCAGGAACGGCCGATCTGTCAAGCGGTATGTTGGGTATGATACGCAGGTGTCCTACGGGTTGCTGATTATTGTTCAGCAGCATACAACGGTACACATTGTCATATAACGTGCGGGAAAGTTTAATATTATAAGCGGAACTCATCTTGAACACTCCTTTGCGGTACTACTTTTTAAATCACATCCTGTGGGTGACATTGTAAGATATTTTAGCACAAAACAGCCCAAATGGCAAAATTCACTGTATCATTCTTGGAAAAATTTACAGACGAAATATTTGATGTTTTACGCCGGATAGAAGAATCATTGCAGATTTTTGCGTTCGCGAGATAGTGAATCCGAAATTATTATAAAAATTAAGGCATATACCGATAACGATGTAAAGATTTTCCGCTTTGTTGTCTTCCTTATTTTGCAATCGCCTTTATAATTTTGTAATCTTCTTTACATCACGAAAAGTATTATGTATACAACAGCCATCTTTAAACATCTAGGCAGGAAAATTATCTGTCACACCGAATATTTTCTGCAAATGTGTGACAGTGATCGTTTGCTGGCACGTATCAAAATAAGGAGGGGATTTGTATGAAAAAATTGTTGGCATTTTTGGTCGGTATTTTTGTTATTTCCTCAGTCGTCGCAGGATGCTCAGGCGGTGACAAGAAAGAAGCCGGAAAACCGGCGGCTCAAAAGTTCGTTAATATAGCTACCGGCGGAACATCAGGAACGTATTTTCCGTTGGGTGGAGCTTTAGCGGACATCCTCAACAAAAATATACCAGGGTGCAATGCTTCAGCTCAATCAACAGGTGCGTCTGTTGCCAATGTTAATCTTCTCAGTCAGGGTAAAGTAGATATTGCGTTCATTCAGAATGATATTGCTTACTACGCAGCTAACGGTACCGAAATGTTTAAGGACAAAAAGGTTCCTTCTCTCCAAGGGTTGGCAACGCTTTATCCGGAAACGGTACAAATTGTGACGCTTAAAAAATCCGGCATAAATTCCGTTGCCGATTTCAAAGGCAAACGCATCGCCGTTGGCGCCGCAGGTTCCGGAACTGAGGCCAATGCTCGTCAGATAATGGAAGCCTACGGTATTAAATACGACGACATTAAAGTTCAGTATTTGTCATTTGGCGAGGCTGCCAGTGCTTTGAAGGACGGAAATGTTGACGCTGCATTCGTAACCGCCGGCCATCCGACAGCAGCTATTCAGGATATCGCCACCCAAAACGAAATCGTTATGGTTCCTGTTGACGGAGATAAAGCGGACGAGCTTATTAAAAAGTATCCTTTCTACACAAAACTTGTTATCAAATCCGGTACTTATGCCAAACAAAGCGCCGACGTTCCTGCTGTTGCAGTTAAATGCATGCTTGCCGTTACGGATAAGTTAAGTGCGGATGACGCTTATAATATCGTTAAAGCGCTTTATGGAAATCTTGACCGCATGAAAGCTGCTCATTCCGCAGCTAATGCAGTGACTAAGGATACTGCTAATGCCGGCATGTCTATCAAACTTAACCCCGGTGCTGAAAAATTTTTCAATGAAAAATAATAAATTATGACACCGTTTGCAAAAGACCGGTTGCCGGGTTCTGCCGGTTGCCGGTCTTTTTTAAAGAGAATATGTAGCGTATTATTTTTAGCGCTTGCGCTTTTGGCATGGAGAGGCGCGCAGCTAGCGCTTGTCATAGAGCCTGAAGACGATAGACATCACATGCTTTGTATGCCGACGCAGGCAGGAAAAAAATTTTATATAAGTCTAACGCATTCTGTAGAAAAAACTACATGGAATGATTATTTTGTAGTGAGAGGAGAAAGAAACCTTCTGCTCACTCACACAATTTTTGAATCTCTCGGCTGGGGATTTCCCTATGGAGAAGAAAGCGGAAGCATAACGCGCACGAATGATAATAAATTTAGCTTGACTGTAAACAGAAAATACACTTCCTTACCGCTACGCATATCTGAGCAGTCAAGACAAAAACTCGTCTATGACGACAAAACATATGACCTGATTGATTTGTACGGACAAGGAACAGCTTTGCGTATCAGTGTAATGCGTCGTTATCAATGCTGGATAAAATGATATTTTAGAGAGGAGGCATGTCCACGTGTCTTCAAAGGATTTTCAAGAACTGACGGCTGAAGAGGTCATGCAAAAATTTGACAAAGAGTCTGATAAGAGAGAACTATCAGGAGTGTGGAAATATATCGTAAACGGTATCTGCATCGCTTTTGCGATATTTCAGCTTTATACGGCAACTTTCGGTATTTTAGATGCTCATCTTCAGCGTGCGATTCATTTGGCGTTCGGATTTATGCTCATATTCCTGCTTTACCCCGGCAGAAAATTGTGGTCACGAAGTATGATGCATCCGGCAGATATTGTTTTTGCCGTCGTCAGCGCCGCGTCGGCTTTGTACATTGTGGTAAATTACAGCGAGCTTGTTCTGCGCGCCGGCATGAACAACGAAACTGATTTTATCGTTGGCGTTGTAGGCACGTTGATGGTTTTTGAAGCTGCGCGTCGAGTAGTCGGCTGGCCGATGATAACCGTAGCGCTTCTTTTTATTGCTTACGCTTTTGCCGGACCCTATATACCCGGAGTTATGGCGCATCGCGGCGTTCAGGTGCAGGAGCTTTTCGACCATCTTTTTTTCACGACGGAAGGAATTTTCGGAACGCCTATGGGAGTTTCCTCCACGTTTATCTATCTGTTTATTCTCTTCGGATCTTATCTTGAAGCGACAGGCTTGGGAAAATTTTTCATAGATTTAGCCAATGCCGTAGCCGGTTGGGCTGCCGGAGGACCTGCTAAAGTTGCCGTTCTATCTTCCGGTTTGATGGGAACGGTATCGGGATCTTCAGTGGGAAATGTTGCCGGAACAGGCGCCTTTACCATCCCCATGATGAAGAAGCTCGGCTATCGTCCCGCATTTGCCGGCGCGGTTGAAGCAGCAGCGTCGACCGGCGGACAATTGATGCCGCCTGTGATGGGAGCTGCAGCGTTTTTAATGGCTGAATTCGTAGGAGTTCCTTATTTTGATGTTGTTAAGGCTGCCGTAATACCCGCGCTACTTTATTACATAGGCGTATGGTTGGGAGTTCATTACGAAGCTAAAAAGTTCGGGCTCAAAGGAACTCCAAGAGAAGAACTGCCTAAATTTCTGCCTCTTTTTGCTGAAAAAGGGCATTTGGCCATCCCGCTCGCTGTCATCGTCTACCTTCTCGTAAGCGGATATACTCCCATGCGCGCAGCACTGGCTGCAATCGTTCTCAGTATTATTTGTGCTTGCGCGCGCTCCTCTACACGAATCACTTTCAAACAGATACTTCAAGGTTTGATTGACGGTTCCAAAGGTGTGCTGGGCGTTTTGATCGCCTGCGCCACTGCAGGTATTATAATCGGTGTTGTGACAAAGACCGGTGTAGGGCTAAAGGTTGCCACGGCTTTGCTGGATCTTGCGGGTGGCAAACTTTTGCCGGCGATGTTCTTTACAATGATCACTTCGCTGATTTTAGGAATGGGTGTTCCAACTACCGCCAACTATGTTATAACTTCCACCATAGCTGCGCCGGCGTTGGTACAGATGAATGTACCTGTATTGGCTGCGCATATGTTTGCTTTTTACTTTGGTATCGTGGCAGACGTAACTCCTCCGGTAGCTTTAGCTGCCTATGCGGGGGCAGGAATTGCGGGCGCCAATCCGATGCGTTGCGGCGTTATTGCAGCCAAGCTTGCGATAGCAGCTTTTATAGTACCCTATATTTTCGTACTGGCTCCGGAACTGCTGATGATCAATGCCACAGCATTCACAATATTCCTAAGCGCAATGACTGCCATCATCGGCATGTGGGGACTGTCAGTATCCATGATAGGTTTTTGCGAAAATCTTTTGAATTCTGTCCAACGTATTCTGTTTTTTATCGGAGGTTTATGTATGATTGTACCGGGTACAATTACGGATGCGGTCGGCATAGCTCTGATGATTTCAGCATATCTTTGGCAGAAGACAAATAAAATTAAAGGCGCAATCGAACAAAAAGAAGACTTTTAAAGAAAAACCCCTCGGTTTTAACAAATCGAGGGGTTTTCATAAATTTTTAACAATAGTAATTTAAAAAATCAAGCTTTCAATTTGTCAGAGCCAACCATATAGTGTATAATGTACAATAGAGTAGGTGTGCGGATGTACTTGATTTTTCCATTGTTTTTATTGTATGACAATAAATTTTTGAGCGTGCGGTATTTCAAGAAAACTGTGTATTACTTTTTAGAACAATTACAAATTTTGGAGGTGCAATTATATTGGCAAAAGAACAAAAAAAATTACAGATAATCCCGTTGGGCGGGTTAGGAGAAATAGGCAAGAACATGACGGCATTTCGTTACGGCGACGAAATAATAGTCATAGATGCCGGTTTGATGTTCCCCGAAGATGACATGCTCGGAATCGATCTCGTTATTCCGGACATTACCTATCTGCTTGAGAACAGAGATAAAATAAAGGCTATTTTTCTGACTCACGGGCATGAAGATCACATAGGTGCTCTGCCATACGTGATGAAACAAATAGATGTTCCTGTTTATGGCACAGCTCTTACGTTGGGAATATTACATGGAAGGTTGAAAGAAAACAGAGTAAGCTCTGCAAACCTGCAAACTGTAAAACCGGGAGATATAATAAAAGCCGGCGTATTTACCGTTGATTTTATCAGAGTAAATCACAGTATTCCAGATGCTGTAGCTCTCGCTATAACAACTCCTATGGGGGTTGTTATTCATACCGGCGATTTTAAAATTGACCACACACCTGTCGACGGAGAAGTCACGGAGTTCAGTAAATTCGCCGAATACGGCAATCGCGGCGTTTTGGCACTTTTGGCAGACAGTACGAATGCTGAACGCCCCGGCTTTACTGCAAGTGAAAAAGTTGTGGGACAAACATTTGACGACGAATTTCGCTCGGCTAAAAAGCGTATTATCGTAGCGACATTTTCTTCCAACGTTCATCGTATCCAGCAAGTTGTTGATGCAGCGGTGAAGTATAAGCGCAAGGTGGCTGTCATAGGACGCAGCATGATCAACGTGGTAAACATTGCCAAAGAATTAGGATATTTAAAAGCGCCTGAAGGAGTCATAATAGATATCGATGAAACGCGCAACTACAGCGATGAACAAATTGTTATCATAACAACAGGCAGTCAGGGTGAACCTATGTCAGCTTTGACGCGCATGGCACTGAACGACCACAAAAAAGTTAATATCAAGCCGGGAGATACGGTTATTATCTCCGCTACACCTATCCCGGGTAACGAAAAGCTTGTCTCGAGGACTATAAATCATCTTTATAAACTCGGAGCGGAAGTTATCTACGAAAAATCCAACGGTGTTCACGTATCGGGACATGCCAGTCAGGAAGAAATAAAGCTGATACATAATTTGGTAAGACCGCAGTTCTTCATACCTGTTCACGGAGAATATCGCCACCTCATGAAGCATGCCGGCATTGCCGAAAGTCTCGGCATGCCTAAGGAGAATATTTTAATAGCCGAAAACGGCAGCATAATTGAAGTAAAGAAAACAGGCATATCTCTCAACGGTAAAGTTCCTTCCGGAAAAGTTCTTGTTGACGGACTTGGAGTAGGTGATGTCGGCAATATAGTGCTCAGAGATCGTCGTCAACTTTCTCAAGACGGCATTATGATAGTTGTCGTAACAGTAGACAAAGAGAACTGTCATATCGTATCCGGGCCTGATATAGTATCCAGAGGTTTTGTTTATGTGCGTGAGGCGGAAGGCCTTATGGAAGATGCTCAAGAAAAAGTTAGAGCTGCATTAGAGCGTTGCGAAGAACAAAAGGTATCCGAATGG
>JAXFPC010000021.1:0-12991 GCA_034180005.1 Acidaminococcaceae bacterium
TATTGGGAGTCTTGATGAAATTGCTACAGATACTAAAAGTATGGCGGCGAAAAATTACTATAGAAATACTGTAAATTAATTTTGACGCTGAATTGCCGGCTATAAGTAAAAAATGTACTGCTTATGCGAGTATGCGCTTTAGCTTTATATATAATGTAATTTTGTGATATTTTTTTGAGGAGGTTTAAATGATGAAAAAAACAGGAAAAAGAAGCGTTTTTGTCAGAAGTGGGTGTTGTGCAGCGATTCTTGTATCGCTTTTCAGCATGGGTGCAGGAGTACGGTTTGTAAGTGCGTGGAATGGTGGTTACGCTGCTAATGACGGCTACTATAAACCGTTTAATGTAATTAATATTCTTAATAATTTAGACGGTACGTCAGATACGAGTACATTCGAAAGCGGCAGCGGCACAGATGCAGGTAATGTTGCTCTTGGGAATTTTTCTGAAGCCGAAAAATCTTTGGCGCCGGGAGCAACTATGTTTAAAAGAAATGTTTACACTGAGATAACGGATATTTCGCAGGGGTATGATTGGCAAAAGTGGGATTATGGTCTGTCAGGATATAGATATTACAAAAATACATCTGCTGTGGAAGGATATAAGGACGAGAGCGGAAATCTATATGAAATTGCTTATTTTGACGCCAATAGTAATACATACCAAGTATATGAATTAAACGATGACTACACGCGTAAGAATTCAACTACAGTGTCTTTGAATTCCCCATACAGTTCTGGCAATAACACTGCTGTCGGGAATGGGGCCAAAGCTTCAGGCGGTCATAGTACGGCCATAGGAGCGTTTAGCCAGGCTAAAGGCATCGAAAGTATTGCTGTTGGTAACAATGCTCAAGCTTGGGGGTGGAGAAGTATTGCCGCAGGTGTTAATGCCGGAGCTAATACTACACGTTCCATTGCTATAGGTGAGGGGGCAACAGTTTCTTACAATGAAAATGCTGCCAATGATTCTCAGAGACTTGTAGCAGAGCAAGCCATAGCCATAGGGTATAACAGTCAAGCAAACGGCAAAGACGCAACTGCCGTAGGCAGACAGGCGGTAGCAGACAGACGTAATGCTTCCGCATTCGGCAACAACAGTCATGCTAATGCTTATAATTCGGTTGCAATAGGCAATAAGGCAATTGCCGGTCTTAAATCGGAAACTGATAGGGATTCTAAATCGGGGCAATCGGCCGTGGCAATAGGTAATCGTGCCACAGCTACGCAGGAATTTACAACTGCTGTAGGAGCCAGTACTTATGCTTCAGGTTGGCACGCCGTAGCGGTAGGTGATTCCAACAGAGCTACAGGAAGATTCAGTACGGCTATGGGTGCAGGCTGGTCGGAATACACGGTCGAAGAAGATGAAAATGACAACACGGAAACAGCGAGAAAATATTCTGCCATAGGTGCCAATCAGGCCACCGGTGATTATAGTACAAGTGTCGGCTACGGTAACGCTTCTCTCGGAGAAAACAGTTCGGCTTTCGGAATGCAAAACGTTGCGACCGGAGCCAATTCTTTAGCCTATGGAAGTAGGAATAAGATTGGGACGGAGCGTGATCCGGGTGCAACTGCTTTACAGGCAGATGCCGTCACCGTCGGAAGTATTACCGGTTTTGCTGTAGGAATGGAGAATGAGATCAACGGCAATATGAGCGGTACCTTCGGTGGTCGTAATCATATCAGTGCGGAGAAAGCTTTCGCCGTTGGCAATGATACAAAGATATCCGGCAAGGGTGGGTTTGGCGCCGGAAATGAAGCTGAAGTAAGTGCGGAAAACGGTGTTGCAATCGGTAACAAAGCTGAGGCTACTATCATTAATTCCGTTGCTCTCGGCAGCGGTGCCAAAACCAATGAAGTGATAGGAACTTCGGTTGTAGAAATTCCCGGAACAAACACTAAATACAGCAATATTACCGGGACCAAACCGATAGGCACTGTCAGTGTCGGTGATGTTGGAGCTGAACGCACTATTACCAATGTTGCAGCAGGACGCATAGGCCCGGGCAGCACCGATGCAGTCAACGGTTCGGAATTATACGCTGTTTCTCAAGAGGTTGGAAATAACTCTTTGTCTATTAACAACATAAACAATCGGCTGGATAATCTTGATGATAAAGTCGGCAGGATTGGTGCAGGGGCAGCAGCTTTAGCTATGTTGCATCCGCTTGATTTTGATCCTGATGAAAAATGGGATTTTTCTGCGGCTTTAGGTCATTATGGGAACAATAACGCCGTAGCTTTAGGAGCTTTTTATCGTCCAAACGAAGATACCATGTTCTCTTTGGGCGGCGTTCTTGGTAATGGAGAAAATATGATTGCTGCAAGTGTTTCCTGGAAATTCGGACAAAAAAATCATGTTTCTGTAAATAGGGTTGCAGCAGCAAAAGAAATTATTGAGCTGCGAAAAGCTCTGAATGATTTGCGTTCTTTTGCGGCTGATGTTGTCAGCGGCAGCGTTCTTGATCTTTCAAAGATACAGCTGTTCCCTGATATTCCGGAAAATCATTGGGCTTATGATTATGTTTCAACCTTGGCAGGAAACGGCATTCTGGAAGGCTATCCTGACGGATATTTTGATGGACATAGAGCTATGACAAGATACGAAATGGCAGCCGTTTTATATAGGGCTATGCTGCGCGGTATTAAACTGCAGGAGAGGGCTTTAAGAGAATTTGCTCCGGAACTGGATCGTATTCGTGTAGATACTTTGACTACGCATAAAGATGGTTCTCCTGCAATTCAGCGTGTTCGTACTATCCACGGTAAGGGTTGTTAACGGTAAGTGTATAGGAGGTTGTTTTATGTATACCGGAAAAAAGATAACGATATTGCTTATTAGCCTTCTCACCACAGGAAGTGTTTGTGTTGCAGGAAGCATGTATCAAGAAGTTGATAAATCGGTACAGCTGCGTGGAGAAATTTGCGAATTTGAAGCTGATAATATTTATAAGATGGTAACGACAAATGGTGAGATAGTACGCGTGGATCTTGGCAAACACAGTGGACGTATGCTTAATCGTACTCCCTTTGATGTTACCGGAACAATGATTCGTGATGAAAAAGGTTTAGTGCTTAAAATGAGCAATATGAACTATAAAGATCCTGATCCTTTTGCTGAGTATTTTGCGGATCTGGAGAAAATAAAAAAGCCACAAAAAGGTGGATTAAATCTGGAACAAATAAGAGACAGCGCTTTCGATCATGAATTGCCTTTGAGTGATAATCGTATTGTTTATCAAAATAATGTAAAGAAACTTACTCCGCAGCAACTGCAGAATTACACGGTGCTTGCAGTTTCTCAGCTTAAAACAAAAGATAAAGGCGCCAAAGTAGTTTTTAAGGGGCGAGCAATACAAACTGTTGTCGATAGGGAAGTTATGGAATTTTGGGATGCAGCAGGCGATTCTGTTGATGTTGTAATGAATGGTGCATATTGTCCGCTCGGACAAAGATGTTTTATCTATGGCACATTATCTGAATCTGAGAAAAAAATACGGATAGATTTAGATTACATGGAGAGTGTTGACTTGCCAGCAGAAGCATACAAGTAAAGATAAAATAAATATCCGCCGGTATCCGGCGGATATTTATTTTACAAAAAATTATGCCAAAATCATTGGAGGTAAGGTAATGATTCGTTGCTGAATTTTAAAGCACAAATAAAAGCAAAGATATTTTTGAATTGAAATATACTGGGAACTAGTATATAATATTGTATGTTTAACTGAATAATTAGCATATAAATGCATATACATAAACATATGAGTAGATATTTATATATAAACAACTAAGCATATATTTGTGCAAAGCATTGATACATCAAGAAATAAGAAGGACTTCTTCAATCGGAATTTTTTATGCTAAATTCCCATACTGATGGAAAAACGATTTTTTTCTGAACTTATTGATTATTGTTAAAGAATTTTTTTGTCGTTTAAAACAAGTGACGTCTTCTTTCAAATTGGCGTATCGGATGATGTTGAATATTCAGAGAACATATTTTATCAACAGGAGGTTTATTTCATGAAAGAAAAAGGAGTAACCGGAGCTATCTGGTTAAAATGTTTAATGGCCGTCAGCCTCTTTGTCGGGATCACTCCGTCAGCCAACGCTATGCATATTATGGAGGGATATTTACCGCCAGAATATTCTGTTATTTGGGCAGTGCTGTGCATACCGTTCCTGGTTGCAGGTTATCTTTCCATTAACAAGACGCTGAAACAAAATCGTCGTGCAGTTACTCTTTTGGCGATGTGCGGCGCTTTTGTCTTCTTACTGTCTTCTTTAAAAATCCCATCCGTAACCGGAAGTTGCTCTCATATGACGGGAACAGGTCTCGGAGCGATTTTATTCGGTCCTGTAGCTATGAGTATTCTCGGTATTATTGTACTTTTATTCCAAGCTATATTGCTGGCGCACGGAGGATTGACTACTTTAGGTGCCAACACTTTCTCTATGGCGATTGCGGGACCGTTTGTTTCTTATGCGATTTATAAATTGGCAAGCAAAATGGGCCTCAGCCGTTTAAAGGCTGTTTTTCTTGCCGCATCACTCGGTGATTTGGTTACTTATTGTGTAACAAGCATGCAGCTTGCCTTGGCTTATCCGTCTGAAGTGGGCGGAATTTTAGCATCATTTGAGAAGTTTATGTCCATCTTTGCTTTGACTCAGATTCCTTTGGCAATTATCGAAGGTTTGGTGACGGTAATTATTGTTATCGGCATAGAAACTTACGCTAAACCGGAATTAAAAGCTGTCGGATTTATCACAGGGGAGGAAAAATAATGAGTGGGAATAAAAAAACTGTTATAACTCTTTTGCTTATCATTGTTGTCATGGCCGTGGCGCCACTCTTGATGCTCAAGGATGCTGAGTTCGGCGGAGCTGATGATGCCGCAGGCGGAATTGTGGAGGAAATAAAAGGTCAAGCTTATGAACCGTGGTTTACGCCTGTTGCAGAAACTTTGATCGGCGGGGAGCTTCCCGGTGAAATCGAAAGTTTGATTTTCTGTATCCAAACAGGTATCGGCGTCGGCGGTATCGCTTATATCATGGGGCGCTGGGTGGAACGTAAAAAATGGACCAACGGTGAAGATAAGGACCAGGTTGAAGCTTAGTTTCGGCTTCTGAAACATTGCTTGGAAAAGGTTTGTGTATAGGAATATGACGCGTAAAAAAGGGCATAAACATGGAGAAAAGGTATTTTCCATCGATATGTATGCTTATAATTCAAAAATAAATCACTGGAATCCGGCATTGAAAATAGGGCTGGCCTTTTTGATGATGCTTCTTTGCATTCTTCTGGACAATCTTTATGTTTCAACTTTGGTTATTTGTTTGAGCGCTTTCATTACAATTGCTTTAGGTAAAATGCCTTGGCGCGAATATGTCAGGCTTTTGGGTGTATTTATAGCTTTTTTGGTTATAGGAAGTGTTGTCATCGCTTTTAACTTTTCCGATACCGAACAGGGTTTGGCCGGTTTTTGGACGCCTTTGGCTTACGTATTTGTAACGCCTGAAAGTTTATCTACGGTATTTCATTTGTGGGGAAAGGCGTTCGGCGGTGTCAGCGCCATGTTTATGATGTCTCTGTCTACGCCGTCCAATGAGATTTTCTCCGTGTTGCGAAGATTGAAAGTGCCTGCTTTGATAATCGAATTGATGAATATGATTTACCGCTTCGTTTTTGTTATGGTAGACACATTCGTGCGTATGAATAATTCCGCGGAATCCAGGATGGGTTACGTGAATTTTAAAACGTCTCTTAATACTTTCGGAAATATTGCCGGTAATTTGCTTGTTGTGTCGCTCAAAAAGGGCGGGGTTTATTACGATGCAATGGAGTCCCGTTGTTATGACGGCGAATTACTGTTTTGGGAAGAGGAGAAAGAGATTACCTCCGAGCAGGTATTTTACTCCGGAGGGATTTTCCTTCTCATCGTGGCGGTATGGCTTTTGACAAAATAGTTCGTCAGCTGAAAGGAAGAATATCAGTGAATAAGAATATAGTAAGTGTTCGTAATTTATGCTATTCCTATGGCGGCGAGCGTGAGGTTTTAAAAGGGATCAACGTAGATTTTAAAGTTGGTCAGCGTGTAGCCGTTGTCGGCACTAACGGCGCCGGAAAGTCCACATTTTTTCTAAATTTAAACGGAGTTTTGGAGCCGGATGGCGGAGAGATCATCTTTCACGGTAAGAAGATGACTCGCAGCAAGGAAGATCTGATGGAAATGCGGCGTGGTATCGGTATTGTTTTCCAGGATGCGGATAATCAGATCATCGCTACCACTGTGATGGGAGAAGTCAGCTTCGGTCCTATGAATTTACGTCTTCCGAAAGAGAAAGTGTTAAGTCGCGTTAATGAAGCCCTCGAGTATATGAATATTATGAGCTTTAAAGACCGCGCGCCGCATTATCTTTCCGGAGGAGAGAAGAAAAGGGTGACTATCGCCGATATTATCGCTATGCATTCGGAAGTTATTATTTTTGACGAGCCGACGGCTGCGCTTGATCCGGCCAATGTTGCCGCTCTGGAAACTGTATTGGACAAGCTTAACAAACAGGGAAAAACCATATTGATTTCTACTCATGATTTGGATTTTGCTTACAGGTGGGCGGAACGCGTCATAGTTTTCTGTGACGGGAAAATTATTGACGACGGCAAACCGGAAGAGGTTTTTGCAAAAGAGGAAATTTTGTCGCAGGCGAATTTGAAAAAGCCGACGATGTTGGAAGTGCGAGAAGCTTTAGTTGCGTACAATGTTCTGAAGGCAAATAGTGACTACCCTAAAGATGTTGATCACTTAAAGGAAATCTTGAAGGGTTGATTTGGACTCAATCTTTTATTAAGAAGAAAATATCGTAATATGGAAATACACGAATCTTTTGACAAAGGTTCGTGTATTTTTTCGCAGTTTGACAAATTATATCTAATTAGATATAATTTGAAAAGATGAAATTTTATGGAGAAGCATTATGCATGATATTGACTTGAAATTGCTTATAGGTATGCATCGCAATGTTAATGTGATTGACAAAAAAACAGCAGGATTGGCGTATGCTGAAGATCTTACCATAGGTCAGTTCGCCGTTTTGGAAGTTTTACACAGCAAGGGTGATTTGCCGATAGGTATTGTGAGAGATCGCATCTTGTCCAGTGTCGGCACTATTTCCGTCATAGTCAAAAATTTGGAGCAAAGAGGCCTTGTCAAAAGGTTACCCCATGAAAATGATCGTAGAATATGTATTTTGAGTATTACGGAAAAAGGTGAAACTGTAATTACTAAAGTTATACCCAAAAATACAGAGATGATCCGAGAAACATTTTCCGTGCTGACTGCTGTTGAAAAGGACGAATTGTTGAGAATTATGAAAAAGATAGGTCGAAGAAAATATTAAAATGTGAATTGAGTTAAAACTTGGCGGTTGTTAAACTTGCAGACAACAACGGTTTTGTGCTTAAAGGTACGGATGAAGGTTCTCGATTACAGGTTATGAAATAAAAAGCTTTACGGGAACCGGTTACCAATACAGGATTGTCTTTCAATACTTAACGGTGAAACGTAAAAAAATAAAGTCGGGCGCGAAGTGTTTCGGAATACGCGGCGCCTATGCATATGAAAGGAGAAATACAGATGAGAATAGGATTACTGGTCGGCTCCTTACGGAAAGAGTCATGGAACAGAAAAGTGGCGGAGGTTGTTAAAGAATTTTTTCCTAAAAATTATGAGGTTGATTTTATTGAGATTAAAGATGTTCCTCTGTACAATGAAGATCTTGATACAGGGATTCCTCACGAAGCTTATCAAAGACTGCGGGAAAGTGTGAGAGCTCATGACGGCTTCATTTTTTTCACTCCGGAATACAATCGTTCTTATGCTCCGGCGCTTAAGAACGCTATGGATGTTGTTTCCAGAGATTCTACGGGTAACGGTTGGGCGAAAAAACCTGCGGCGGTATTTTCGGTGACGATGGGCGGTTTTGGAGGAATGGCTGCCAACCATGCTTTAAGACAGGTTTTTATTTATCTTGATATGATTCCCCTGCAGCAGCCGGAGATTTATCTTGCTAAAATTCATGAGGCTTTTCACGAAGGTCAGCTTGACGAGAGGACGTGCGCTTTTTTACAGCATGCAGTGGCTGAGTTTGTCGTACACGCGGAGAAATTAAGATAAGCATGGAAAAGTTGTGAGCATGATAAATCGAAAAGTATAAATTATCATGGATAAGGCGAAAGATTGATAAGAGGAGGTAGTCGACATATGGAAGTTGGAGATTTTAAGGCGAAATCATTTGAAAAATTCGATAAGGAATGGGCGCTTTTGACTGCGGGTGTTCAGGAGGACTTCAACAGCATGACAATCAGCTGGGGCGGATTGGGAACAATGTGGGGAATGCCTGTTGCTTTTATTGTAGTTAAACCGAGCCGTTACACTTTTGAATTTTTGCAGCGACGCGAAGAACTGACACTTTCCTGGTACGCGCCGAGCTATAAAAAAGCTTTGGGCATATTCGGTTCAAAGTCAGGACGTGATACGGACAAAGTATTTTTAACCGGGTTCACTCCTGTAGGGGTTGGCGGATCCGTAACTTACAAAGAAGCGGAAGAAACGTTGATTTGCCGACGCCTTTTCATGCAGCAGCTTGATAAGACGAAATTTCCGCAAGAAGCTTTGCATTGGTACCCGGAAGGAACAAAGGACGAGAAAGCTCACTATTTGATCATAGCTGAAGTGAAAGAGTATCGAGGGCAGGAATAAAGTTCCGTTTGCATTGCCTTTGCAGGAGCAATGGCGAAAAGTTACTTCGACAGTGAAAATGGACACGGTATTCATCTGTTTACAACTTACAGAAGCAAATTCATAAGATATAGTTCTCTTTAATCAACAAAGGAGTGTTACCTGATGTTATTCATTTGTTATCCAAAATGCGCTACCTGTCAAAAGGCAAAAAAGTGGCTTACTGAAAAGGGAATCAAGTTTGAAGAAAGAAATATCAAAGAATATAATCCTACAGAGGAAGAAATTGCAAAATGGTATGCTCAAAGCGGTTTGCCGCTGAAAAAATTTTTCAATACCAGCGGACTCTTATACAAGGAAATGCAATTAAAGAAAAAACTGGCAGACATGAGCGAGTCGGAGCAGATAAAATTGTTGGCTTCAGACGGCATGTTGGTGAAACGTCCGCTTTGTATCAATGATAAATTTGTGTTATTGGGATTTAAAGATTCGGAGTGGCAGGAGTTTTTTCCCAAAACTAATATGCAGGAATCTTAAAGCACGCTTCGCAAGACAAAATAAAATAATAATTATTCGTTGTAATATTTTCTTTATTAGTCTAAAATTGACAAAAAGTCAAAGGGGGTGTATAATGAAAACATGAGCAATGATTTTTGCGAGTATAAGTGACAATCGTTTGGAGGGAATAATTAATGGCAAGCAAAAAATTATTGAAAATGTTAAATACTCAGTATAATTTTGAGTTGGAGTCGGCGTACGTTTACCTGGCTATGGCGGCTGACTGTACTAATAAAGGTTTAAACGGAACCGCTCACTGGATGAAGAAGCAGGCTACCGAAGAATTGGAACATGCTATGAAGTTCTATGAGTTTATAGCTGATATGGACGGAGATATTTCTCAGTTGGCTATTCCTGCTCCTAAAAACAGCTACGCATCGCTTCTCGAAGTTATGGAAGCCGCTTTGGCTCATGAGAAAAAAGTGACTGCCGGTATCTACGCTATAGCGAAACTTGCCTCTGAAGAAGGCAGCTTTGATACGCTAGAGTTTTTGAACTGGTTCTTCGCTGAACAGAGAGAAGAAGAAAATACTTTGAAGCCTTTCGTTGAAAGGTTGAAAGTTATTGAGGGTAATAAGGTGGAAGTTTTCCGCTTTGATGCAGAGCTTGGAAGAAGAGCGTAAGTAAAAATAGTATAGGCCGTGATGTCTTGTGAAAACTGCATTCTTTTGAAGGATGCAGTTTTTGTTTGCAGGTGGCTGTTCTGTCAAAATCATACTGCTGGGCGACGATTATTTGTTTCGTTCATTAAAGACAAATTGCACGTATAATTGATTTGCTTAGCTGAAAAGATTATTTTTATATTTGATATATTGTCGAACGCTGCACTATAGCTTATACGTTTGTCAATTTTTGCTTGAAAGCGTTATGTTCGGCGCGCATGGCGCTGTATACTGCTGCTCTGCGCATCACGTTGATAAGAAGTTGACGAATTTAAAGCACGGGGTTTACAAAAAAACTCAGCGGTGCTAAAGTTTAAGTATCCGGCATTTGTGCAGAAAAAGACGGCGAAGGGAAAGCAGTTCTAAGCTTTACCGTGACCGTAAAAATACAGCGAGGGATAACATATGATTGAAATAGTATTGCCTGACGGAAAAACGCACAAAGTTGAAAAAGGGAGCACGTTTTTGCCATTGGCTGCGACTTGTGAAAAAGCCTTTGCGTCGCCGATTGTAGGAGCTGTTTTGAACGGCAAGGAAAAAAGTTTGCAGCAGCCTGTTGACTGCAGTGGTAAGTTGGATTTTATCGAACTTAATGAAGAAGACGGTCAGCGGATTTACATACGAACTCTGCTTTTTGTCATGCTGGCAGCAGCCAAAAATTTATATCCGGAACTGGAATTGGAGGTGCGGAACACCTTGGGCAACGCACTTTACTGTGTGGAGCACAGCTGCATGCATCTTGAGCCGGGGAAAATCGCCGTTTTGAAAAAAGAGATGCAGCGCATCATCGATGCTGAATCTCCTATTTCTTATACAACTTTTCCAAAAGAAGAAGCATTGCTCAGAGCTGAGGATTGCTGCAGTACGGATCGGCTTATGTTACTGCGAGAACTTCCTGATGACACCAATGTTACGTTGTATTATCTCGAGAACTGTACGGGATATTTTTTCGGTCCTCTTTGTCCAAACGCTGGCTATATAAATTATTTTGATATTTTCGCTTATGAAAAAGGACTCATCATTGAGTACCCCGGCATAGGAAGCTGGGATAAGGCATCGGAGTTTACGGACAACAAGGTGCTGAACAGTGCGTACCAGGAAATGGAAGAATGGGCGGCTTTGATAAACTGTAATACTGTAGGGAAACTTAACTCTCTGATAGAATCCGGCGAAAGTGAAAGGATAATTCGCATAGCCGAAGGTTTGCATGAAAAGAAAATCGTTAATATTGCTGATATGGTAGCGGCAAAAGCCGAGAATTTAAAAATACTTTTGTTGGCGGGTCCTTCTTCGTCCGGTAAAACGTCTACGGCACAGCGCCTCAGCGTTCAATTGGAAGTCAACGGAATTCAGCCGATACCAATTTCTATGGACGACTATTACAAAAACAGGACGGATACGCCGCGCAAAGATGACGGTTCTTATGATTTCGAGTCCGTGGAAGCAATCGACCTGGAGCTTTTTAACGAGCATATGACAAAATTATTGCAAGGCGATGTAGTAGAAATACCTAAGTTCAATTTTATGAACGGCGTGCGCGAGTATCGCGGCCGTAAACTGCAGATGAGTAAAAATTCCGTACTCATAGTTGAAGGCATTCACGGTCTCAACGAAAAATTGACACAGATGATTCCTGCTGAACGGAAGTTGAAAATTTATGTAAGCGCTTTGACGCCGATGTCTCTGGATGAGTACAACAGAATAAACACGACGGATGTCCGTTTATTGCGGCGGATGGTGCGCGACAGTAAATTTCGTTCCCATGATGCCGTTGCGACCTTGAACAGATGGTCCGACGTGCGTTCCGGCGAAGAACGGTTCATTTTTCCGTTCCAGGGAAGAGCAGATATAGTTTTTAATACGGCACTGATTTATGAGCTGGCAGTAATCAAAAAATTTGCTCAGCCGTTGCTGGAAGCGGTGCCGGCTGATGAAAAAACGGCATTCAGAATTGCGCAAAGGCTTTTGACGTTGCTGCGCTATATAAGACCGATCGACGAAGCAACCATTCCCAACAATTCAATTTTGCGCGAATTCATTGGCGGCAGTGTTTTTAAGGAAGCTTTATAATCAATATTGTACAAGCGAAGAATTCAGTTTCACTGAGTTCTTCGCTTTTTGTATAATTGTAAATAATCCGCTGCGCATTAAAACAACAAAAATGTTTTTAAAATCAAAAATGCTATAATAAATTGAGGATGTTGCATAAATAAAAACTATTGTGTTTTTACATTGAACATTGTATAATTAGTTAGCAAATATTTTGACTCAAATTAAGGAGGACAATGTCATGTCTGAAAAATCAACATTTTATTTAGTCAGAGAGGAAATCTTACCGGAAGCAATTAAAAAGACCATTAAGGTTAAAGAAATATTGAAGCGCGGAGATATAAAAACAATCAATGAAGCAGTGGAAAAGATGGGATTGAGCCGAAGCGCCTACTATAAGTACAAAGACTATGTTTTTCCGTTCTACGAGGCCAGCAAGGAGAAAATCATCACGCTTTCGCTTTTGCTTGAACATAAGGCGGGAGTTCTTTCTAAAGTGCTCAATACTATTGCTCATGATTCCGGAAGCATTATGACGATAAATCAGGGAATACCTTTACAGGGAGTTGCCAATACTACTATTTCTATTGAAACTAAACATTTGACTGTTGATCTGGAAGCGCTTTTGGATAAGCTGCGCCTTATCGACGGCGTAAGACGCTTGGAAGTTTTGGGTCAGGTGTAAGCCTTGATTTTCCGGAGGGCATCATGAGGGAATTTATCAATATAGGACTTTTGGGAGCGGGGACTGTCGGCAGCGGCGTAATACGCGTTCTGGAGAGCAACGCTGAAGATATAGCGCGCAAGGTCGGCATACCGCTTAAAATAACAAAAATACTCGGGCGCAACGTGGAGCGCAATAGAGAAATTTACGGAGAAAAGTATTATTGCACCGATAATCCGGCGGATATTTTGGACGATCCCGAAATCGATATCGTAGTGGAGCTTTTGGGCAGGGAGCATCCTGCGAAGGAATA
>JAXFPC010000036.1:0-9474 GCA_034180005.1 Acidaminococcaceae bacterium
CAGAAAAACAAATCATTTGCCGAATTAAATTTCTCCTGTAAACTGCATTGCTTTCAGAATTTTCTCCGCCATGCCGGTAATTTTCTTAAGAGGTACGGCGCAAACTGCCACACGTACACCTGCAGCTAAGGGTACTGCAAAAATATTATCTTCATGCAGTTTGTTGCATACAGCCTCTGAATCTCTGGCAGGTATCGACAAAAAGAAGCCTGCGCTGTAAGGCAACATTTTTAATCCGCAAGCTGCCGCTTCTCTGGTAAACAAATCTGCTCTAGCCTTGATCATGCGATAAAAATAATCTCTCTCTTCACAAACAGACTGCAATAATTCAGGATCGGAATAGATCCGCGCCAGAGTGCGCATAGCAGGACGGTTGATATTGGACCAGGTAGCGCGACTGGTATATTGATTGATGGCGGCAAATTCATCAATAACATCTTTGCTGGAGGAAATACCGATCATGGCGCCTGTACGTTGTCCGTACATAGTAAAGCCTTTGGACATACTGTAGCCGACAATTACCAAAATGTTTTCAGGCAGAGCGGAGAATTTTTTAAAAATTTTCCTTACCTCTTCTTTTTCGCCGGCGTAATCTATATAAGCAACATCTAAAAACAGAACAATGTTTTTACCGGGAGCCGCAACTTCTCGCAAAATACTTAAAACATTATCCATATCGTCGGAAGTTAACGAGTAACCTGTAGGGTTATGCGCCGGAGTGTTCAGCAAATAAAGTAAGTTGTCCTGCTTCTGCAGAATCTCTTGAACCTTTTCCTTGAGCGCGGAGCAGTTGAATCGGTTGTTCTCGTCGAGCATTTTATAAGTGGTAAAAGCTCTGTTCATATCACTGCATAGAACTTTGTATGCTCCCCAGTACCAATCTGAGCACAATGCTGTTTCACCTTCATCAAGATAATTCCAGATGGCGTGGTGAATAGCTCCTGTACCGCCGGCAGTCGCTACTGCAGTAATATGTCCTTCAGGCCTTGAATTACCGAACGCCGCTGTCAGCACACATTCCAAAAAATCCGGAAGACCGGCTATAGGCGCATAAGCGATAACATCTTCTGTAGAGAGACCACGATACACCTTCTCCACAGTGGGTAAGCAAACAAGCTTTTCGTCTTCGTCCAAAATAGCGCCGATAGTAGCGTTTGTAACAGCATCCTTACCGTACTTTGCTGCCGCGGCAACGGCAGCTCCGTTGGCTGCAAAAATTTTATCCTGAGCTGATTTTCCTTTAGCGTGTTTAGCGGCGATACTCATAACCATAATAATGCCTCCTTAAATTTTCAAAAATACCCTCTCTTAATAATTATCCCACTACCGATCCCTTCGGTCAAGCAGAGCAATAATACTAAATATCAATAATAGTTACTCCTGAACCTCCCTCAAGTGCTGAAGCAGATGAAACAGTATGTACAAGACGATGCTGTTCCAAATAAGCTGTCAATCCAGCTCTAAGCGCTCCGGTTCCTTTACCGTGAATTAACCGCAGTTGAGAAATTCCTGCCAACAAGGCGTCATCTATAGCTTTATCGACTGTAAGCGCTGCTTCATCGACAGTCATACCTCGCAAATCAACTTCCTGTTTGGCGGTGCTGTTTTTGCTTACGAACAGTTGATGACCAAAACCTGCTTTTGTAATTTTGCGCTGCTTTGAATTTTTTTCTTCTTTAGAAAATGCAACTGTTTCTTTGGGGAGAATACATTTATTTGCCGGCAGAGTAAGTTTTAAAACACCACACTGCACGGTAATATCATCACCTTTTACTGCGGAGATAATACCGTTTTTACCCAAGGAAGGTACGTATACGGTCATCCCCTTTTCCGCACTCTGCGCAACCAAAGTATTTCCTTCCGGCAAAGCTTCATCATCGGCAAAGCTTTTATTCAGTTTTTCCCTGGCTTCTTTAGCAATCTGCTCAAGACGTTTTGTATCAAAATCAGCCTTAAATTTTCTTAATTCTTTCAGCACCAGCTCCGATTCACGACGACTGCGGCGGTAAATTTCGTCAGCCTGCTCCCTTGCCTTGCGAAGCATCTCATTTTTTTTACGTTCAAAATCCTGTTTAGCTGAAGCCAACTGATTACGCAGCTGTTCGCTCTCTCTACGAAACGCTTCGCTGGCGCGATTGCTCTCTTCATAGCGGCGTCGTTCTCCATCCAGCTCCTGCAAAACACTTTCCATGTGCACATGCTCTTGATCGAGCAAAAGTCCGGCTTTTTCAACTATTGCTTCACTTAGACCAAGACGTCTGCTTATACTGAAAGCATTGCTGCTTCCCGGTATTCCCATAAGCAATCTGTATGTAGGTCGCAAGGATACGTCATCAAATTCTACGCTTGCATTTTGCATGCCGGTATGACCGTAAGCAAAGGTCTTCAATTCGCTGTAGTGAGTCGTAGCCATAGTCAGCACTTTATTTTCATACAGGTACTCTAAAATCGACATGGCCAACGCTGCTCCCTCGTTGGGGTCTGTTCCGGCGCAAATTTCGTCTACCAGAACGAGATCTCCGCTCTCCGCTTCTTCCAAAATTCCTATGATGTTCTTCATATGTGCCGAAAAAGTACTGAGACTTTGCTCAATACTTTGCTCATCACCTATATCTGCAAAAATTGCTCTGAAGACAGGTAAGGCTGCTTCAGCTGCTGGGATAAACATACCAGCCTGCGCCATCAAAGCAAAAATTCCCACTGTTTTTAAGGCGACAGTTTTTCCGCCTGTATTAGGTCCTGTTATCAGCAACATGGAAAAATCGTTGCCCAACTCTATGTCCAACGGAATAACATCATCGCTGTTTAGCAACGGATGCCTTCCTTGAAAAATATTTACTCCGCCTTCCAGCAACAAACGTGGTCTTATCGCTCGTTGTGCCAATGCCAAGCGCGCTTTGGCATGAACTAGATCAACAGAAGAAAATACATCAAGGCACTGCAACAAAGCTTGAGCTTCGCTTCCTATATTTTGAGAAAGCTGCCGCATAATGCGTTCAACTTCGTTACGCTCCTCAACCAGATATCGCTTTATATCGTTATTCAGGTTAACTACTGCCATAGGTTCGATAAACAGCGTTGCTCCTGTTCCTGACTGATCGTGAACGATACCGGGAAAATTTGTTCTGTACTCCTGCTTCACAGGTATAACATATCTGTCGCCGCGCATGGTCACCAAATTGTCCTGGAAAAATTTTTGCGTATTGGGATCGTGTAAAATTGCATCCAGTTTATCTTTGACTCTGTTTTTGGCGATAACGATGGCAGTACGCAAACCGTTCAGTTTTGGTGAAGCGGAATCTTTAATGTTGCCGTGCTCATCCACAGCGGCAGCTATTTGCTTTTCCAAACGTGTAAAAAGCTGTAAGTTCTCGCTGTAGCGCATCAGTGCCGGGGCAATTTCTTCATTATTCTGCAAAAATAACTTCATCGCTCCGAAAGCTTCGGCCGTGGTCATAACCCTCAGCAGTGCTTCAGCATCTAAAACACTTCCCAACTGAGCTCTTTTCACATCTTCCTCAATATTATAAGCGCCGCCGAAAGGAAAGGCTTTACCTTCCTCCAACAGTCTGTAAGCAGAAGCTGTTTCTTCATGCATAAGCTTAACTGAAGCAAAATTATTGTCTATTTGCAGAGCGGTAGCCTTTTGCTTGCCCAAAAAAGTGGCAGCCATGTCGGACAGCATAGTTTTAACTTTATCAAATTCAAGAGTTTTCACAGCAAACTTGGCCATATACGCTCCTTAATTTATACAAATATATTTACAGTACTCCCCTGAAGTAATGTCCTCTGGTAGTATTGGGAGGATTTTCTACATTCTCGACAGCTCTGCCGACAATCTTTTTGTAGAAAGAAACTATTTCCCGAATTTTTTTCTCATCGTAAGTTCTGGCATCTATCCTGAGAGAACTTATTCCCAAACCGAGTAACTGTCGTACGCCCGCTATCAAAGAAAGTTCATGAGCATTGAGCACATGCATCTTACAGAATTGATCCATTACCAAAGGGAATTTAGCTTCTTTTCGATCTTCCAAATACAACTTTTCACGGCAGTTAAAATTGCAATTGCCTTTGTCTACTTCACCGAGAAAGCTTCCGCCCACGCAATACTCGGAAACCATCATTTCCAGGTGTCCCTGCACGATGCATTCGAGTGGAAGATCTGTTGAGGCTGCCAGCTCTCCTATCTGAGTCATAGTCAATTCCGGAGAAAGGATTGCGGCGCAAGCGGATTGTTGCTGCCAAAAAGCCAAAGCTCCGCTGTTAAAAATATTCAGCGACATATCCGCCACCAGCTTAAATTTACCTTGCGCAACAGCCAAAGGCCACAAGCTCAGATTGTTGATATAAAGATAATCAATACCAATTTCATCCAAAAAGACAAATAATTTTTTAAAATAAGCAAGCTGCTCTTCTTTGATGATTCGCGGTGTTGCTACAGCGAATTCTTTTTTCCTGCTGCGTGTTAATGCCAGAGCTTTTCTGTAGTCATCGTAACTTAGCGCTTTACCGGTGAACACATCGCCTCCGAAAAGAATTCTCTCCGCGCCGGCTTGCAGAGCAGCTTCAACTTTAGCAAGACTGTCGCAATGCACAGTAATAATTTCAGTTGCCGACACGCTGCCATTTTGAACTTTTTTCCTCATGTAAACAACAATGTCGGGAGCAACCGGGGAACGCGGCAAAGTAAATACCGACAGTCTTGCGGAATCTAATTTTTCACACGCCAGCCTGCGTGCCTCATTCATTTCACTCAAAGGAACCATGACATTATCGTCATGTTCAAAAATAAGTTCCGTTAATGTATATTCAGTTGTTCCCAAACGATCAAGCTGCTGACGGACAACTTCCTCAGTCAAAGGACGTTTACGAGCTGTTTCTACGATAAATTCAGTTTTGCCTATGCCGCTGTTTCCCTCATCGTCGGTAAACTCAACTGTAAGAGGTTGTCCTGAAAAAGCAGTAACTCTTGCTTTTACAGGAATCCTGCGCTTTGCATCCGGGCCGAAAAATTTACCAGCGTACTGCATCAAACGGTTGTCGAGCGTCCTGAAAACACGATCGTTAAGACGCACACCTTTAGGTACGTCAATCAGCACCTGCTCTCCCGGATAAGCTTCGTCAACACGTTCTCCACCGCGCGTCATGGCGGAAACAGTAGTACCCACTCTTCCGCCTACGCTGACCCAAAATTCCAGACCGTCATTAATATGCAGTTCTTTTTCAAGCTTAATAAGAGCTTGATTATTTTTTTCTAATTTTGCGACACGCCCGACCAATACACCTCTGTTGTTGGGACGCCTGTCGCTCATCATATTTCTGCCGGGACGCTGCAACATATATGCAGTAGTAAAATCACGGTTAAAGATTTGTTCGATGTTGGCAAGATCCTGTTCAGAAACGAAATAGTTTCCGGCAAAATAATTGTCAATAGCTCTGCGGTAGGCATCGACAACAACAGCAACGTATTCAGGTCTTTTCATTCTGCCTTCTATTTTGTAGGAAGTTACACCTGCTTCAATAAGCTGCGGCAGAATTTCTAAAGTATTCATGTCCTTGGGACTCAAAAGATATTGCCCCGCATCAATGTTTTGCAAAACGTTTTCATTTTTTTCGTTGACAAGTTTGTACGGCAAACGACACGGCTGAGCGCATTTTCCTCTGTTGCCGCTGCGACCTCCTATCAAACTGCTCATCAGACACTGTCCGGAATAACATATGCAAAGCGCTCCGTGAATGAAAACTTCTATTTCATGATCCTTGGCACAAGCAGCTTTTATTTCTTTTAAGCTCAACTCTCTTGCCAAAACGCTCCTTTCCATACCGGACGCAATCGCAAAATCTACACCTGCGCTGTTGGTTACAGTCATTTGCGTGCTCGCGTGAAGCGGCAATTCCGGAACGAGTCTTCTTGCCAGTTCCACGACGCCAAAATCTTGCACTATGATGCCGTCCACATCTATATTGTTTAAAAATATCAAATACGATGCCAGTTCTTCCAGCTCGCTGTCATCTACTAAAGTATTTACAGTTATGTAAATACGTACGCGGTGCATATGCGCAAAATATACAGCTTTGCGCATTTCCTCACGATCGAAATTGCTGGCGTAAGCCCGAGCTCCGAAAGCTCTTCCTCCCATGTAAACAGCATCAGCTCCGGCATTGACAGCAGCTTCAAGAGCTTCCCAACTGCCGGCAGGAGCAAGCAGTTCCACCGTCTTTTTTATCATAATTATCTTCTTATTTCCTCCAACAAACTATTGTATTTTTGTTGTAATTCATAAAGCTCCGCTGCAAAATCAAGTGCTGCCCAGACAGCTATTTTCTCAGAAGTTTGTACAGCTTTCAGATCAGCCAGACGATGCATTTTTTGATCCACCATTCCCGCAATCTTGACTACATTTTCAGGAGCAGCTTCAGTTTTAAGAGCGTATGTTTCATTATACACTTTTACAGTTACGGTGTTCTTCCCCATTGTCATCCAACCTCCACAATAAAGCTGAAACTTTCGACAGCGGAACGTTCCCAAGAACGCTTATATTCCATGGTTACATTATAAAGCCCCGCCTTTTTTGCTCCCATAAAAATAATCTCCGTACCGGCGGCTCCTGTTACAGGACCGTTTGTATGCGGAATCGTAAAAGAATTACCTATGGTAATAAAATCGGGAGAGCCGGACTTAACCACCCACTGATACCCTGTTCCAGCGTTACTTGGTAATTTAATCGCCAACAATCCGGCCTTGCTCAATTTCAATTTTTTCCCTGCAGCCTGCTCGGTTAAGCGTTCAACTGCAAGCAAACGACCGGCTTCTCCGATGCGAATATTTTCCATAATATCAACATAAGGTACATAATTATCATAAGCATCTCCATCTTTTGGCGAACAAAATATGCCCTCTTCACCTATCAGTATATTTGCATATTTTGCTTCCTCCAAACCTGTAAAAAAATTATTAAGCTCCATCTTCTGTCCGGTGGTGAGATCGATATTTACTGCTTTATAAATTGTTACTTCTCCTTGAGATTGCAGCAAAACACTGAGCAAACTCGGGCGATTCATGATAACTTTATAAGTCACAGCTCTGTTTTGCGCCTGTTGAGATAACTTTTTTATCTCTTCAGCAAGCAAAGCGTTTACTTTCTTTTGCGTGAGCAAATCGTTAAGTCCGTCTACAGCAGGTATTTTCAGTTCAACAGTCCCTACGGAAAGTGTTTCCTCAAGAACAGTATTTTTTTGGTTCGCGTATGTCGCAGAAGAAAAAAGAAAAACAGAGAGAATTAAAACTGACAATACTCTGCTCACGATAAAACCTCCATAGTAATATGGTGCTGTATATACAGCACCATATTATCATCTTCAATTCATTTTAATAAAATCAACGGCACTCTCCAAACGTTGAAGAGTGTTTTCTTTGCCTAAAAGTACCATGACATCAAAAAGTCCCGGACTTACAGTTCTGCCGGTCAAAGCCAATCTTGTAGGATGTACAAGCTTGCCCAGCGATATATCATTTTCCGTCGCAATTTTGTTGTAAACAGCCTCTGTGGATGCCAAATCGAATACAGTATCCTCACGTAATGCCACAACACACTGCTCCAACAAGGGTAAGCTTTCCTGCTTGAAATATTTCGCCACGCCTTTTTCATCGTAGACAGTCGGCATATTAAAGAAATACTCGGAAGCATCAGCAATCTCCTGTAACGTTTTTACTCTTACCCTTACAACGTCCACAAGCTGAGCGAAAAATACCTCATTCTCCTGCAGCCACTCTTCTGTTACCAAACCGGCTTTTAGGAAAAATTCTTTCGTTTCCGGCAAAATTCTTTCCAACGGCAGGCTGGATAAATATTGACCGTTCATCCATGTAAGTTTTTTCGTATCGTATATTGCAGCTTTTTTTGACATTTGGTCCAGCTCGAAGAGTTTTATCGTTTCGGTAAGTTCAAAGATCTCCCGCTCATCTCCAGGCCCCCAACCAAGTAAAGTCAGATAGTTGATGATAGCTTCAGCAACATACCCTTGTTCGCGGAATTCTTCCACTGAAGTAGCGCCGTGCCGTTTACTCAATTTTGATCTGTCCGGAGCGAGAATCATGGACATATGACCGAACTTCGGCGGCTGCCAATTAAGCGCTTCATAAACCAACAACTGCCTGGGTGTATTGGAAAGATGTTCCTCAGCGCGCAGAACATGCGTGATACCCATGAGATGATCATCAACTACCACGGCAAAATTATATGTGGGCATGCCGTTGCTTTTCATAATAACAAAATCGTCGAACTGATCCATGGAAAAAGAAACTTCGCCGTGAATCAGATCGTCAACTTTAACGCTTCCTTCGACAGGAATTTTCAGACGCACCGAATAGTGTTCACCAGCAGCAACTCTTTTTTTCGCTTCCTCATATGAAATTTCACGACAGGAGCGAGCGTAACGAAACGGCTGTTTTGCCGCCCTCTGCAATTCTCTCTGTTTCTCCAATTCTTCGGTAGTGCAAAAACAGTAATATGCTTTTCCGGCTTCAACAAGCTTATTAACATATTCTGTATAAATTTCACGTCTTTCGGACTGATAGTAAGGTCCTACAGCGCCGCCTACTTCGGGGCCTTCGTCCCAATTGAGTCCCAACCATTTCAGACTTGTAAGGATTTGGGTCACGGAATCTTCTTTCAATCTTTCCGTATCCGTATCCTCTATTCTCAGCACAAGTTTGCCGTTCATTTTGCGTGCAAAAAGCCAATTGAACAATGCTGTGCGAGCGCCTCCGATATGTAAATAGCCTGTCGGACTTGGTGCAAATCTAACCCTTACTTCAGACATTTCATCGTCTCCTTAAATAAAAGTGAAAATGTATCAGAGTAATTATAACCCTATGGCGTAAAAAGTGCAAATAAAAAAGCTCCGGACACAGAAGTATCCGAAGCTGCGATAGCTGGCTCCCCGAGTAGGACTCGAACCTACGACGCCCTGATTAACAGTCAGGTGTTCTACCGGCTGAACTATCGGGGAAAATTATTCAAACAGAATTTTAACAGTTGTAATTATAAAATTTATGCACTTGTTTGTCAATATTTATTTGCGCGTCAGACGATAAATCAGAGCGTTGCAAATTGCGGCAGCTACGTTGCTGCCGCCTTTACGACCGCGAGCAACTATATAAGGAACGCCAGACTCCATAATAATTTCTTTGGACTCTACTACGTTTACAAAACCGACCGGCACGCCGATTACCAATTCGGGTTTTATTTTGCCATCTTTAATCAGCTCATCAAGTCTAACTAAAGCTGTCGGCGCATTTCCGACCGCTATGATAACGGGACCTTCAACGTTGCAGGCTTTTTCCATGCAAGCCGCCGCGCGTGTCGAACCTGCTTCCTTAGCTCGCTGAGCAATATCAGGATCTGCTATGTAGCAAACTGCTTTAGCTCCAAGCTTGCCCAAACCTGCTTTATTGATGCCTGTGCAGGCCAT
>JAXFPC010000008.1:0-2560 GCA_034180005.1 Acidaminococcaceae bacterium
ATGAAGGTTTCGGATCAGCCCGGAGCCTTGGCAGCCATTGCGGCGGCTTTCGGAGCGCAGGGGGTAAGCTTGAAGAATGTTCTGCAGCTTAACGAGAATAATGAGCAGGCTGAAATCATTATCATCACCCACAGCGTATCCGAAGCAAGTATCCAAATGGCTTTGCAAGTACTGAAAGTGCTGCCGGTAGTAGAGAAAATATGCTGTTTCATTCGTGTCGAAGACAGCAGTCTCGGTTAAGGAGCAGTTATGCAAAAAGTTCATTTGCGTGTACCGGCAACTTCCGCAAATTGCGGGCCCGGATTTGATTCTCTCGGTTTGGCTTGCACCTTGTACAATGAAGTAAGTTATGAAATAACTGGTAGCAGAGGTTTCCAGTTGGAGGTTGAGGGAGAGGGCGCTGAATATTTAAAACCTTTCGGTCGCAATTTAGCATTTGCAAGTTTTTTTAAATTGTGGAACGAAGTTACGGACAATCAGCGTATCGGACTCAAGGTTACGATGAAGAACCGCATCCCTATGTCCCGAGGGTTGGGAAGCAGCTCCAGCGCTATAGTAGCAGGTATTTGCGCGGCTAATATTTTATCGGGTGCAAAGCTTACCGGAGAGCAACTGCTGGAAACAGCAACGGAGATTGAAGGACATCCCGATAATGTTGCTCCGGCTCTGCAGGGCGGTTTCACAATAAGTTACATGCGCAGCGGGAAAGTAAAGTGTTTGCGGCTTTTGCCGGCAAACCCTTTGAAGTTTATAGCAGTGGTCCCTTCAAGCAAGCTGCCGACATTTTTAGCAAGAAAAGCCATTCCGGATCATGTTTCTCACAGCGATGCCGTTTATAATGCCGCTCGGACAGCTTTGCTTGTGGGAGCTTTGACGAGCGGGAGGTACGAGTTCCTTGCCGACGCTTTGGAAGACAGACTGCACCAACCGTACCGGGCCCATCTTATTCCAGGCTTGGAAGATGTTTTTGCGGCAGCGCGCGCTGCCGGAGCTTACAATGCAATCATCAGCGGAGCAGGTTCGACTGTTATGGCATACGCCGATGCAGATGCTGATTGCGAAAGAATAGCTGCCGAAATGGCTGCCGCTTTGGCAAAAAATGGAGAAACAAGTGTTACACATATTCTTGATTTGGACGAACAGGGTGTAAGTGTGGTTTAGAGGTAGCATTTCCGAGCATTTAACAAGTTAATGTTGACAACAACCTCATTAATATGTATAATTGTCCTTGTGATTCGGGGCGTGGCTCAGTTTGGTAGAGCGCTTCCTTGGGGTGGAAGAGGCCGTGGGTTCAAATCCCGCCGCTCCGACCAGTTTAAAAATTTATGGCGACCGCAGTAAGTGACTGCGGTCGTTTTGATTTTTTTGCGGAAGTTTATAATTCTTGATGCTGGGAATATCATGAAATGTGTACAGCGCGCAGTTCCTGTTTTAATCTATTCTTTTTTTGTGATGTACAGTAAGCTGCAAAAAACATTGAAATGTAAAAAAGGCAATTTTTGCGTAAAACTCCAAAATAAAAAACGTGATTTTTGCAGTTCGCAGCTGAAATGTGGTATAATGATTCATCATATCGGTCACAATTTTAAAGCTGCGCCATTACGGAGTTCTTGTAATGGCTTTTTTATGTAAAGGAGTTTCACTATGATTCGTTCCCTACCTTTGATTTGTTCGACTTGCGGCAAGGAATTTGTGCCGCAGGAGCAGCTATACTATCGACACGAGCCGGCGTTGCAGGATGTACGCAGCTTAAAGCTTGTTTGCCGGAGCTGCATCGACGCGTGGCTGGAAAAATGGCGTGTCGCATCGGCATTGTTTCAGGAAAGGGACTACGTGCTTACGGTAACCGTTACTTTGGAGAACGGGACAGTTTATGAAAATTTGGACTGTACTCCGCTGGAGGAAGAAGAGCTGGTGATAACCGGTGAGGATATGCCGGAAGCTGCTCAAAGACAGCTTTACGAAAAATATTCGCAGTGGCAGAGAGAGCGCGACTTTCATCAGTTGGAGGATTGCTTTTTCGTGCCGAAGGAGGACGGAACTTTCTCAGTATCTTTGCTGACTCGCGGTGGAGAACGCTATGATGATCTGATCGTCACCTTTGCGGAAGACGGCTGTCTTGTGACCAATCGTGCAGTGCCGGATTATATTTCGGCGCAGCTTTCCGTAGCTCTTAAAGCATACAAAGCGCAGGAAATCAAGCTTACTTCCGTAGCCAATCCTTTGCCGCGTTCGGCGCGTTCAGGGGACAATGCCAGGAAGCGTCACTTCAATACGGGATTCAGCGACTTTTATTCCGAAAACACCTTCGGAAATTCATTCACTACACGGGAGAAACCATGGAAGATTTAAAAACTAAAATAGAAAAAAGACGTACTTTTGCAATCATATCCCACCCTGACGCCGGCAAGACGACACTGACGGAAAAATTGTTGCTCTACGGCGGCGCCATTCATTTGGCAGGTTCAGTCAAAGCGAGAAAGAGCAATAAACACGCTGTTTCCGATTGGATGGAGATAGAAAAGCAGCGCGGCATTTCCGTCACCTCATCGGTTTTGCA
>JAXFPC010000011.1:0-10170 GCA_034180005.1 Acidaminococcaceae bacterium
TTGAAGAACTGTTCCAGCTCTTTATTATTTTAGAAATTTTGACTTGGTCATGATCTTTTCATGACCCGCACATCTGCTTTTTCTAGGTTTTTGTTCAGTTTTCAAGGTTCGCTGCCGCCAGGTCAGGCGGCTTACTTATAATATCACAAGGAATATTGTGTGTCAACAGTAAAATTGCTCTTTTTTATCAGTTAAATGTTGATACACAAGGCCGCGTTGGCAACAAAAGCTTTTTGTTGCAGTAATTATCCGCCTTGAAAATTATCCTTGTTTCAGCAAAGAAGCTGCCGGTAAATTGCCGACAGCTTTCTCTTTTACTTCTCGTAAACAAAATTATTGATTTTCGGCAACATATCCTTGCCTTCCTGCGCCTCGGCAGCTAACACAGCCTGCAATAAAATGGCGTTTTCCAAACGCTTTTTCTGTAGTTTGCAGCCATACTCATAAGGTTTATTTATATCGCCGTTAATGAGATCGGCATTGGCATGACAGCCGCCGCTGCAAAAAAACCTTGCCCAGCACTCGGAACATTCTTTCTTTGTCATAACGTGACAATGCCTGAACGTCCGCACCTGCTCCGGCTTTACCACTCCGGTAGACAAGGTTCCCAGTTTATATTTCTCCCTGCCCACAAACTGATGACAAGGATAAATATCTCCCTCGGCGGTTACGGCAAAATACTCATGACCGGCTCCGCAGCCCGCCAAACGCTTGACGACACATGGTCCGTTGTCAAGAGCGATGTTGAAGTGGAAGAAATCAAAAGGCTCTCCCCGTCTGCGGCGCTTTAGATATTCCCTGGCCAGTTTATCATACTCCTCAAAGATAACCGGCAGATCATCTTCCGTAAGCGCCCAGGGTTCATCCGTCCCCACAACCGGTTCAACTGATATCTCCTTGCCTACTTTCGTCATATCAAGCACATCTTCACAGAATTTTTTGCTGAAATGAGTGTAGGTGCCGCGAAGATAATAGTTCTTGCCGCCCCTGCTGTCTATAACTTTTTTAAATCCTTTTACTGCCGCATCATAACTGCCGGATCTGTTGGGAAAAGGACGCATAGCGTCGTGTGTTTCCTTGCGGCCGTCCAAACTGAGGACGAGCATGACACGATTCACATTCAAAAATTCAATCTTTTCATCGTTAAGCAAAGTTCCGTTGGTGGTTAGAGTGAGCTTGATGTTCTTACCTGTTTCCGCTTCACGCTTGCGTACATAATTGACGATGTGTTCCACCACCGGCCAGTTCATCAGCGGCTCGCCGCCGAAAAGATCCAATTCCAGATTATGCCTGTTCCTGCTTCCGGTTATGGCAAATTCCACAGCCTGCTCCGCAGTTTCTCTGCTCATCAGCTGTCTGCAACCGCCGAAAGAACCTGTATCGGCAAAGCAATAGCCGCAGCGCAGATTGCAGTCATGCGTAACAAGCAGGCACAAAGACTTTACAATGGGTTCTTCCGCGAAAGTCGGCGGTACTGCAAAGCCCGGGCTGAACAACAATCCCTCACGCTGCAGCTCCCGAAGTTCCTCTAAAGCTTCCAGCAAATCATCATTATCGTATTTATTTTGTAAAGCCGCTACGGCCTCCTTGCCGTTGCTGCCGTTATAATAATCCAAAAGATTGTAGACAACTTCGTCTACGAGATGTACGGCGCCGCTGTTAACATCCAACACTGCCATATCATCATCCAAACGCATTTTGTGTATAAGCATGAGTCCGCCTTTCCGATAATTAAAACAGCTCCCTGCAACAAACAGGGAGCTGCATTAAACCATCGATTATTTACTGTGTTCGCAAACCTGATTGCCAACTGTGCAGGAAGTTTTGCAGGCAGATTGGCAGGACGCCGGGCACTCGCCGCAGCCGCCGGTACGCAATGTTTTGTTTAGCATCGCCTTGTTAACGGATTTAATATGCTTTCTCATCATCGTCCCTCCAGTACTTAAAGCTTCTTGTATATTCTATCTTTTTTTGCCTGATATTGCAAGATATTTTCCGCAGCAACCGTCACAAATTTACCGCACAAAAATATCCCTTACAATATTTATATCCCAACCTTTGGTCTGCAAAAAGCCGAAAATATACGCTTCTTCGATCCTTCTTTGCAAACCGTCGATCCCGTTGCCGTCGTCAGCCACCGTGACGCGGTACATTTCCATGGGCGCCTTCTTATATGTGGCGGCTGAATTGACTCCGACATGACCGGTAACGGCTCTATAAAATCCATATTTTTGCGCCGCAGCAATCACTTTGTCGTTATAGCCGCCGTTGGGATACGCCAGTGTGCGCACAACATATCTGTCAAAATCAGTCTTTAAATAATAACGCGATGTAGCCAGTTCCCAAGCAAGATATTTTTCATCTATCCTGGTCAGCGGGGCATGGCTGGTAGTATGAGAACCAAGCTCCATGCCTGCGGCTATCAGCTCCTTGATTTCCCTTCTGTCCATGTGTATTTTCCCGCCGATAAACTGATTGACGACAAAAAACGAGGCCTTGGCATCATATTTTCTTAACAATGGCAGAGCTACTTCATAATTATTTTTATAACCGTCGTCAAAAGTCATGCCGATGTAACCTTCGACGCTTTCACCACGCTCCAACCGCTGAGCCAGCCGCTCCACCGTCACGATATTGTAGCCGGCATCTTTCAGATAGCGCAAATGAGCTTCAAACAGCTGCTCCGATATGATAAGACTGCCGGGCCATTCAATATCTCCGCGCTGTCCCACAGCGTGATACATCAAAATAGGCGCAGCTGTACGCCGATATTCCTTGTACTCCGCACGCAGACGGTCGCCGTTAAAGTGCCAGTACGCCGCGGCGGCGACTGCTGCCGCTGACAGTAGCGCAACTCCCCAAGCCAGTATTTTTTTAATCATCTACTGCTTCTCCGCCTCCATACCTAAATTTAACGCCAGAGCTTCCAGCTTTTTCAGCCTGTGATTGATTCCCGACTTGCCCAAACCGCCGGAGTACTCCACCAAATCATTCAACGAGGCTTCCGGATGCTGCAGCCGCAGCTGCGCCGTTTCCTGCAGAGCTTCCGGCAAATGGCACAATCCAAGGCGCCTATCGAGGAACCTTATGCAGGCGACCTGCCTTACAGCCGCTCTGACCACTTTGTTCAAATTGGCAGTTTCGCAGTTGACAACACGGTTGACATTGTTGCGCATATCTTTGACGATACGCACATTCTCCAGTTCCATCATAGCATTATGCGCGCCGATGACACGCAAGAAACCTATAATGCTTTCCGCTTCCTTAAGATATACGATAAAATCGTTCTTTCTGTCCGTCAATTTCGCTTTAAGATCAAAATACTGCATCACGGAAATTATATTATCCGCAAATATGCGATTGCCGGTGACCATTTCCAGATGATAATCGCTTGTCGGTCTGCTGATGCTGCCGCCGCCAAGAAAGGCTCCTCTTAAAAAAGCCCTCCGACAGTCATATTTATCCAGAAGAGGATTATTCAGATCGCTCTCCATCCGCAAAAGTCTCAGTTCTTCCAAAGCAAGCGCCACTTGAGGAGCCGGCAGCACCCGCACCTGATATCGATTGTTCTTTTTCAGACGACGCGAGCGCGTTATCACTACTTCCGTAATCACCTCATAATTGCCTTTGAGAAATTGCAACACGCGTCTTGCCAAAGCGGCATTTTCCGTGGAAAAATGAATTCCCAGATTGGAACCTCTTATAACAACGGCTCCGCTCATCCGCAAAAGTCCGAGCAATTCCGCTTTATCCTCAGCGGCAGAAGTTGTTTCTATCCTCGCCAGTTCATTTTTCACTTCACTTGAAAACGACACACCTTCCGCCCCTTTCATACATTATTGTTTATTCATTTCCCGCAATCCCTGCTTCATAAAAAAATAATCAAAAAATTGAATGCCCTTGCCAAACAATCGCAACCGGTAAATCAGACCGATCAAAACGCGGGAAAGCTTTCTGGGTTCATGCCGCACCAGATCGTGCTTACTGATCAGACGGGCAGGAATGACCGTTATACCCAGTCGACGTATTTTTTCGATATCCGGCGTCACCGGCATGGAACCCTCTTCACTGTACTGATGCAGCTGGGCTACGGTAACATTTTGACTGTTGACGATAACATAATCCAAAAACTGCACGCCAACATGATCTATCAGCGCCTTGACATGTTCAAAGGCTCCATAGCCGTCGGTTTCACCGGGCTGGGTCATCACATTGCAAATATATATTTTTACCGCATCGGACTTCAGCACCGCATCGCGGATCCCTTCCACCAAGAGGTTGGGTATCACGCTGGTATAAAGGCTGCCCGGTCCGAAAATCAATACATCGGCGTCAACAATCGCTTTTATTGCCGCCCCCGCCGCCGGAGCATCCGCAGGCAGCATCTCCATCCGCCGGATTCTTTTGCCCGCCTTGGGAATCATCGATTCTCCGCAAACGGAAGTGCCGTCATACATCTCTGCCCGCAAGCTTATATCCGCCAGCGTGGAGGGAACAACTCTTCCCCGCACTTTAAGTACATGACTGGCAGCGTTCAAGCCGGCTTCCATTCCGCCTTCGGCTTCCGCCATGGCTGCGATAAGCAAATTACCGAAGCAATGCCCCGCAAGCGGAGAATCTCCGCGAAAGCGATACTGCATCACTCTTTCCATCACAGGTTCCCGATCGGCTAAAGCGGTAAGACAGTTTCGCAAATCCCCCGGAGGGATAATCCCCAATTCCTGGCGCAGTCTCCCCGAAGATCCTCCGTCATCGGCTGTTGTGACCACCGCCGTGCAGTTGTTGGTGATGTATTTCATACCTCGCAGCAGCGTGGATAATCCCGTGCCGCCACCCAATACCGTTATGGCCGGACCGCGGGTAAGCTTACGCTGCATAAAAATAGTTTCAATCAAAGACATATTTTTGTCAGGCAGCACCACCGCAACAACGGAAGCAATAAGTCGCCTGGTCCCGTAGACCATCGCGCCTAACCCGACTATGAAAAGAATAGCGCCCAAAGCCATAATGACACCGTTGGAATATCTGCCCGTCGTCAAATATGTCATCTGGAACAAAAGTTCTTCCGCTTTGCCCATGATCTGATAGTTGAAGAAAAACGCCAAGCCCATAGCGCAAAGGAAGACGCCTGCCGTAAAAAGCAGCAGCCAACGCTTCAAATTTATGCCCGGACAAAGCCAGCTAATCCATCCCATGCCGATCCCTACTTTCTATGCGGAACATCCCTATGGGTTATCTCTACACTGTAGCCTGCCTCCGTAAGGAAATCATACAACTTATTGGCGACAAAAACACTGCGGTGCTGCCCGCCTGTGCAGCCCACGCTGATTACCAGCTGACTCTTGCCCTCGGCAAGGTACTGAGGAACCAAAAAATCCAACATCTGCTCTTCCATTTTCAGATACTGCGCCGTCTGTGGGAAGCGATACATAAAATCTTCTACCGGACGGTCGTTGCCTGTCATGAAGCGCAACTCCTCTTCGTAAAACGGATTCGGCAAAAAGCGCACATCCAAAACCATATCACTGTCAATGGGCAAGCCGTACTTAAACCCGAAAGAACGCAGAATGATACCCATCCGTTCCTTGGGAGCGACATTGCTGTACATGGAAGCAATCTTCGCCTTGAGCTGCAGGTTCGTCAGCGCGCTGGTATCGATAATCTTCGTTGCTTTGGCGCGGACAGGTTCCAGTAATTCCCGCTCCCGTTGAATATTGTTTGGCAGAGTATTCCGCTCCCCCAGCGGATGACGGCGGCGTGACTCTTTATAACGGCGCACAAGCGTTGTTTCGTCGGCATCAAGAAATAACAATTCGTAGTTCTGCTGAGATGCTTCCATCTCTTCCAACACTTCCAGAAGCTTTTCAAAAGTTCTTCCTCCGCGCACGTCCACCACCAAAGCTACATTGTTCTCCGATGTTTGTCGGCACAATTCCGCAAATTTAGGTATCAGCGTAGCAGGAAGATTGTCTATGCAAAAAAAATTAAGATCCTCTAAAGTACGCATTACCTGCGTTTTGCCTGCGCCGGACATACCGGTAATTATCAGGAAATTTGACTGCATACGCTTCACCCCGCATCTTTAAATATAGTAATTCATATTATAACATAGATAAGCATTTTTTTGAAAACATCGAACAGTATTTTACGAAACAGACAACAATGAAAGAAAAAAAGAGAACGCCCTCAAGCGTTCTCCATGAATTTTCAGTTAAGCTGCGGTAAAGAACGACCTCTGCCCAGATCCTTCAGCATTTGCATATCTCTTTCGGTACCGCGCCCGGCTGTGGTAAGATAGCCGCCTATCATAATGCCGCTGGCACCTCCGTTGAGCGCCAGGGACTGTAAATCACGCAGATTAACTTCCCTGCCGCCTGCCGTTCTTATCTGCGCCTTCGGCAGAATAAAGCGGTAAACCGCAAAGGCTCTCAAAATTTCTAAAGGAGCCAGTGCCTTATTTTCAGCAAACGGTGTTCCCGGTATTGGCGTGAGCATATTGATGGGTACGGAATCTATGCCGAGCTCTTTGATGGTAAAAGCCATTTCCACGCGTTGCTCCGGAGTTTCTCCCAACCCGAAGATACCGCCGCTACAAACACGCAACCCTGCCGCCTGAGCATTTTTTATGGTGAAAAATTTGTCATTGTAATCATGGGTAGTGCAGATATCGGGAAAGTAACTGGCCGCCGTTTCCAAATTGGAGTGATAACGGGTCACACCTGCCGCTTTGAGCTCCAGTGCCTGCTCCTGAGTCAAAATACCCAAGGAAGCGCATACTTCTATACCAAGTTCTTCCCTGATGCGTTTCAGAACCCTGCAAATATTGGTGAAATCATCAGCTTTGCTTTGTCCGCGTCCGCTGGTAACCACCGAAAAGCGTACCGCTCCCGCTTCTTTCGCCTTGACGGCAGCCGCCATAATTTCTTCTTCATCCAGCAGCCCGTATTCCTTAACTCCGGTCTGATAGTGAGCAGATTGCGCGCAGAACTTGCAATTTTCACTGCATTTGCCGCTGCGACCGTTAATAATAGCACAGCAGTCCACATCATCTCCGGCGAACTTTTGACGTATTTTGTCAGCCATGGCCAGAAGGAGCATCGTATCCTCATCACTTACATTGATAAGATATTCCGCTTCTTCGCGTGTTATTTCCTCTCCGTTGAGAACCTTGTCGGCCAAAGCGATTATTTTTTGCATCGTTATCATCCCGTCCTTATATGTAAACTCTTTCATGTTTTTAGTTAACATAGACAATTATACTGAACCGACTGCAAATAGTCAACCGCTTTTTATAATAGTTCAGAAGTTCCAACGTAATCCTGCATCAACTCTCCATTTACCGGAAAGATCGGCACCAAAACTTCTCGTGAACGTACCGTACAAGTGCGCATTCTTGTCTACCATACAACTGCCTCCCAGTTCTAAATCAATCCAGCTGTCATGCATGTTGATTTCTGTACTGCTGGTAGGCTCTCCTTCTGCACTGAAAGTACTGCGTAACTTTCCACCGAATTCATGCGCCAACGCTAGTTTCAGGAACAAATTGCTTGTCTTCGTTTCTCGACCGATTCCCATTCCCAAGCGACCGATCAAGCTATTATATCCGTCCTGCTGCACATGCATTTTTTTATTGCCTGCATAGTCACTAACAGCATCGTAGTCTTTAGCTGCCAAACGTCCTGCCGTCAATTCAACGCTAGGATCAAAATAGGAACCGTTTGCCGTTACAAATCGTTTACCATATTCAGCGCTGAAAGACATGCCCCAAGTTTTGTAGCTGCCGTCCAGTCTATGGGCCATATCATTATGCACCTTGTAATCATTCTTAATTCGGCTACCTCTGACAATCAGGTCAAGATATCGACCGTCTTCGCTCTGCTTTGTTCCGTAAAAAGCCAGACTGCCCAACTTTTCCTTACCGATGCCTGTCGCATACGTATCGCTGGCTGTGCCGTAATCCAGTGCAATACCCAAAATCCATTCGCCTTTTTTCTTATCGAAACCAATCTGAGATATATTATACCTTTGTTTAAAGGTAGTTTTTGATTTATTCAATTCATTCTTTCCGCCCAGATATCTGGCCCATATTCCACAATCTTCTTTGTTCAACCGCACATCACCCATACGTCTCTGAAGATCATTATTATTTGATCGCCACAATAAAGCTGCCGCACTCATAGCTGTTTTAGATCCACGCATCATTACCGTTTCTTCATCACCGTAAATGATGGGTGGATTGGGTGGTGTAGGTGGTTCCGGAGGATTTGGAGGAGTAGGTGGTTCCGGAGGAGTAGGTGGTTCCGGATCGTCTTCTGTTGTCGGAGTATACAGGTATTGCCCCTGTCCGTTATCCTCCTTGAAAGTAATGGGACCAGTCTTCATTTCAGCTGACTGCGCTGTCAAGCCTTCTGCAATTTTCACCGTACCTGTCAGGTTACTTTCATTACCTTCTCCCTGAATTGCATATCCTGAATAATACAACTTCTCCGCCAATGTGTTCAAAGTGTCGCTGACCAAGTTCTTATCTGTTGCCAAACGTGAAGACGTATTCAGCCCGGTATTATCAGTCAGCAGTGTAATGCTGCTGCCTTCCGCAGCTTTATTTACTGTCACATTACCGCCCAATACTTTTGCAGCCTTGTTGCCGTACAGCGCTGCATTTTCACGTTCGCCGTTCTCTACAATTTCATGTTTATAGATGACGGTACTATTGCCATTGTAATTATCTATCAAAAGATTTCCGGTCTCCGAATTCGGTGCTTCCGTAAGAGAAGTAATCTGCCCTTGAATTGACTGCCCACTCAAAATTCCGGTATTACCTATAAACGCCCGAGATCCTGTCATATCAATCACACCGTTATCTCCATTGAATAACTTTAATTTACTGTCTGCCGGCAGACCTTTGATATCCTTCTGCCCCTTTGTTATCGCATTATGCCAGGTAGCTCCGTCCTTCAACGTGAGAGTCATATTGCCACCCATATTAAAGCCGGTCCAGTACGAATCGCCGCCTTCGGCGATTACCTCCATAACGCTATCACTATAGCCTTTCCAGTATCCGCCATTCTTTATGAACAGACTCACGGAACCCAATTGTCCCGGAGATACCCCATAACCGCGACTATCTGTGTAATTCCCGAGCCAATATGATCCAGGAGTAGACAAACCCATACGGGCCCTTCCCTTAGATCCCATGCCGCCACGTGTAGATACGTCGCCCTCAACAACTAAGCGATTAGTTCCTGCGCCAATAATATTTCCTTCTGAGTCTTTTTTGATATTAAGATTAATACTTCCCTCATTCGAGCTGACAAACTCACCGTAGCACCAAAGAGCGGCATAACCATTTCTTACCTTAATAGAGCCTCCCCCAATGTTAATCTCACTGGCTGTAGCCGCAAGAGCTGTTTTCCCGCCAAAAGTATTACCACCCGGACGATCCTTGGATGTATCACCGTCAACCTCAATATCCACCAAACCGTCGACATTTACAGTGGTGCAAACTCCCTGTATGCCGTTTCTTGCCTTGATTCCACTGTTACCGCCAATCCATGAGGGATCAAAACCAGCCCTAATCTTCAGTACTTTATTTTCCTGATCCGCACCGCCATTATGAATGTCAATTATGCCGCCGCTATTTGCATAAATGCCTGCAGCATAGAGATTCTTATTCTCGCCGCTCACATTTATGTTGATAGCACCAGGATTATTAATTACCACATGACTTCCCTTTGTTGTAGCTGCAATTCCGCTGAACTTATCCGAATTTATATTCAGCGTATTCCCATTCATATCTATTACCGTAGGAAGCACATCCGAAGTGCTAGATACAGCCGCCCACGTTTCACCTAATTCCCATGCGCCGCCGTTTATTTTTGCAGAAGCGTTAATATTGGTGACATCTTTCGTAAAATTATATACGCCATTTTTCAAAACACCATTATTAACATATTCCTGATCTACATTTTCATCTCCCGTGATAGCCGTACTGAAAGTATCCACTTCCTGCTCTCCGGGAATTACAGGATCAGTTGCAGGAGTATAAAGATACTGCCCCTGTCCGTTATCCTCCTTGAAAGTAATGGGACCAGTCTTCATTTCAGCTGACTGCGCTGTCAAGCCTTCTGCAATTTTCACCGTACCTGTCAGGTTACTTTCATTACCTTCTCC